>JAGKVC010000189.1 GCA_021152595.1 Clostridia bacterium | reverse complement strand
CTATGCAAAGACGCAGCTTGACTATGAGCTGAATGACGGTCTCATGAATCTTGCCGCTGACTTTGCTGAGGCAACCGATTATGATGCAGATTTCGTCCTGACACAGCTCGACAACGCATGCAGCGATTATCCGCAGATCAAGCACAGAACACAGAATTAAGCAATCAATCTATAATAAAAGCCGCTGGATCGCACATGTGCCGGTTCAGCGGCTTTTTCCATCCAAATATGCGCGAAGCGCACACCGCAATTTTTCTTTTCTCATTCCGGACGCAGTCGGGGCAAACTGCCCAAACTATCGCGCTGTGCTGCGAAAAAATAGACGCATTTGTGAATTTTCAAAAAATCGCAAAAAACACTTGCAATCAGGGCGGTACTTATGATATAATATCTAGTTGAAGTGAGGTGTTTGCATTATGCCAAAAAGAAACGATATCAACAAAGTCATGATTATCGGCTCCGGCCCGATTATCATCGGACAGGCCTGCGAATTCGACTACTCCGGTACGCAGGCATGCAAGGCGCTGCGCAAGCTCGGTTATGAGATCGTGCTGGTCAACTCCAACCCTGCAACGATCATGACCGATCCGGACGTTGCAGACGTCACCTACATTGAACCGCTCAATGTGGCGCGTCTGACCGAGATCATCAAGAAGGAACGCCCCGATGCGCTTCTCCCGAACCTCGGCGGTCAGTCCGGTCTGAATCTCTGCTCTGAACTCGATAAAGCCGGTGTGCTCAAAGAGTACAACGTCAAGGTCATCGGTGTTCAGGTTGATGCAATCGAGCGCGGTGAGGACAGAATCGAATTCAAAGAGACCATGGAGGCCATCGGCGTCGAAATGGCGCGCAGTGAAGTTGCTTACTCCGTGGACGAAGCAGTTGCGATCGCAGACAAGCTCGGCTATCCGGTCGTTCTGCGTCCTGCATACACCATGGGCGGTGCCGGCGGCGGCATGGTCTATAACGTCGAAGAGCTGAAGGTCGTCTGCGCAAGAGGTCTTCAGGCATCGCTCGTCGGTCAGGTACTCGTTGAGGAGTGCGTCACCGGCTGGGAAGAGCTCGAGCTCGAGGTCGTCCGCGATGCAAAGGGCAACATGATTACCGTATGTTTCATCGAGAATATTGATCCGATGGGCGTGCATACCGGTGATTCCTTCTGCTCCGCTCCGATGCTGACCATCTCTGAGGACGTTCAGAAGCGTCTCCAGGAGCAGGCTTACCGCATTGTTGACAAGGTTCAGGTCATCGGCGGCTGCAACTGTCAGTTCGCACATGATCCGGTCTCTGACAGAATCATCGTCATTGAGATCAACCCGCGTACATCCCGTTCCTCTGCGCTGGCTTCCAAGGCGACCGGCTTCCCGATCGCTCTCGTCTCCGCGATGCTCGCAACCGGCATGACGCTCGACGAGATGGAATGCGGCAAATACGGCACACTCGACAAATACGTTCCTTCCGGCGACTATGTCGTTATTAAGTTCGCACGCTGGGCTTTCGAGAAGTTCAAGGGCGCTGAGGATAAGCTCGGTACCCAGATGCGTGCAGTCGGTGAGGTCATGAGCATCGGCAAGACCTATAAAGAGGCGTTCCAGAAGGCAATCCGCTCGCTGGAAACCGGCAGATACGGTCTCGGCTTTGCAAAGGATTTCAACGAAAAATCCAAGGATGAGCTGCTCTCTATGCTCGTCTATCCGACCAGCAACCGTCAGTTCATCATGTATGAAGCACTCAGAAAGGGTGCAACCGTCGATGAGCTCTATAATCTGACCAGAATCAAAAAGTGGTTCATTGAGCAGATGCTCGAGCTTGTTGAAGAAGAAAATACACTGCTCGAAAACAAGGGCAAGGTTCCGGCAGACGGCGTTCTCCGTCAGGCAAAGCTCGACGGCTTCTCTGACCGCTACCTCAGCCAGATCCTCGAGGTGCCGGAGGCTGATATCCGCAATGCGCGCTATGCAGCAGGCATCCGTGAGGGCTGGGAGGGTGTCCACGTTTCCGGCACCGAGAACAGCGCATATTATTACTCCTCCTATCATATTGAAAAGGATGAGAGCCCCTGCAACGACGACCGTCCGAAGATCATGATCCTCGGCGGCGGTCCGAACAGAATCGGTCAGGGCATCGAATTCGACTACTGCTGTGTCCACGCTGCCCTCGCGCTGAAGGATCTCGGCTTTGAGACGATTATCGTCAACTGCAACCCTGAAACCGTTTCCACTGACTACGACACCTCTGATAAACTCTACTTCGAGCCGCTGACGCTTGAGGATGTACTCCAGATCTATGAGAAGGAGAAGCCGGCCGGCGTCATCGCACAGTTCGGCGGTCAAACTCCGCTCAACCTCGCGGCTGACCTCAAGAAGAACGGCGTCCGCATCCTCGGTACCTCGCCGGAAACCATCGACCTCGCTGAGGACAGAGATCATTTCCGTGCGATGATGGATAAGCTCGGTATTCCAATGCCGGAATCCGGTATGGCTGTCACCGTCGATGATGCGCTCGAAATCGCAAACCGCATCGGCTATCCGGTCATGGTGCGTCCTTCCTACGTGCTGGGCGGCCGCGGCATGGAGGTTGTCCACGACGACAACATGATGCGCGTCTATATGGCGGCTGCTGTCGGTGTCACACCGGACAGACCGATCCTCATTGACAGATTCCTGCATCACGCAACCGAGTGTGAGGCGGATGCAATCTCCGACGGCAAGGAATGCTTCGTTCCGGCTGTCATGGAGCATATCGAGCTTGCGGGTATCCACTCCGGCGACTCTGCATGCGTGCTGCCTTCGCTCAACCTCAGCGAAAAGCATGTCGCTACCATTAAGGATTACACCAAGCGCATCGCTGTTGAAATGGGCGTTGAAGGTCTGATGAACATGCAGTATGCAATCGAGGACGACACTGTCTATGTCCTTGAGGCAAATCCGCGTGCTTCCAGAACCGTTCCGCTCGTTTCCAAGGTCTGCGCAATCAACATGGTCCGCATCGCAACGCAGATCATGACCATGGATCTGACCGGCAAGCCGTCTCCGGTTCCGTCGCTGCATGATAAGAAGATCAAGCATCACGGCGTTAAGGAAGCAGTCTTCCCGTTCAATATGTTCCAGGAAGTTGACCCGGTTCTCGGACCGGAAATGCGCTCCACCGGCGAAGTTCTCGGTATCTCCCCGAACTTCGGTGAAGCTTATTTCAAGGCACAGGAGGCTACCCAGACCAAGCTGCCGACCGGCGGTACCGTTCTGCTCTCCGTCTGCGATATGGATAAGCCGGAGCTGCTCCCGATCGCAAAGAAATTCAACGACCTCGGATTCAAGATCCTTGCGACCGGCAAGACCTACGATATGATCGCAGAGGCAGGTATTCCGGCTGAGAAGATCAAGAAGCTCTATGAGGGCAGACCGAACATCACCGACGCCATGACAAACGGCAAGATCGACCTGATCATCAATACGCCCGCCGGTGCGGATTCGCTGCACGACGACAGCTACATCCGTAAGGCTGCGATCAAGTACCGCATCCCCTATATCACCACGATGGCAGCAGCTTCCGCTACCGCAGAGGGCATCGCTGCAATCAAGGAGCAGGGCGGCTCGCTGAGCGTCAAGTCTTTGCAGGAATTCCACAGCGAAATCACTGAGTAAACAAACCATACCGAAAGGGAGCAGCGCATTCTCGCACTGCTCCCTCTCCGGATTCTATATTGATTCATAAGGAGGCCATTATGGAGCAGGAATACAGAGAAAAAATGTCACAACAGCATTATGATGCTGAGCAACAGAGACTTTCCTACTTGAAGGGTACCCGCCGTACCGAGGTCGCAGATGCCCTTGCAGAAGCAAGAAGCCACGGTGACCTTTCCGAAAACGCGGAGTACGATGAGGCACGTAACGAACAGGCGCGTCTGGAAGATGAGATCAAGAAGCTCGAATATACCCTCGAGCATGCGGAGATTATCTCCACGCTCTCTTCCGATACCGTCAGCACCGGATGCGGCGTCATTCTGAGCAGAGCCGAATTCAACGGTCAGCCCCAGAAGATCGAGACACTCCAGATCGTCGGCCGTTCCGAAGCGGATTACGATAAGCACAAGATCTCCGATGATTCCCCGATCGGCAAGGCTGTCCTCGGCAAGCGCGTCGGCGATACCTTTATCGTTGAGGCTCCCGTCGGCATCATGACCTTTACTGTTCTCGAGATTTCCAGCACCGGCATCTTTGAGAATCATCCGGAGGGCTGAGCATGAGCGAACAGAATCTCAACGAACAGAACGTCCCGCAGACCGCTGAGGATATCGACGCGCTGCGTCAGGTTCGTCTCGATAAGCTCGCGGAAATGCAGCAGAACGGCGACGATCCGTTTGTGATCACAAAGTTTGATGTCACCGCAAGCACCGCAGAGTGCCGTGCGATGTATGAAGCAGCAGAGGCTGAGCTGCCCGCTGATCTCGATGAAGAAGCGAAGAAGGCTGCTTATGATCAGATCAATGAGAAGTTCAATGTCACTGTCGCCGGCAGAATCATGAGCTGGCGCAAGATGGGCAAGGCAAACTTTCTCGATCTGCGCGATAAGACCGGCAGAATCCAGGTCTATGTCCGCATGAATGATATCGGCGAGGAGGAATTCACAAAATTCCGCAAGTACGGCGATATCGGTGATATCATGGGCGTCACCGGCACGCTCTTCCGCACCAGAACCGGTGAGCTTTCCGTTCATGCGACCAAGGTCACGATGCTCTCCAAGTCGCTCAAGCCGCTGCCGGAGAAGTTCCACGGTCTCACCGACCGCGATACCAGATACCGTCAGCGCTATACCGACCTCATCATGAATGAAGATGTGCGCGATACCTTTATCAAGCGCAGCAAGATCATCGCTGCAATCCGGAGCTGGCTCGATGCACAGGGCTTCATCGAGGTCGAAACCCCGATGCTCGTCTCCAATGCAGGCGGCGCCGCTGCAAGACCGTTTGAAACCCACTACAACGCGCTCGATGAGGACGTCAAGCTGCGTATCTCCCTTGAGCTTTACCTCAAGAGACTGATCGTCGGCGGTCTCGAGCGTGTCTATGAGATCGGCAGAGTCTTCCGCAATGAGGGCGTTGATACCAAGCATAATCCCGAATTCACCCTCATGGAGCTCTATCAGGCATATACCGACTATCACGGCATGATGGATCTGACGGAAAATATGTTCCGCCACATCGCACAGACCGTCTGCGGCACGACCTGCATCCCGTTCGGCACCGATGAGAACGGCGAGGATATCATGATCGACCTCGGCAAGCCGTTCCGCCGCCTGACCATGATCGACGCTGTCAAGGAGTACACCGGCGTGGACTTCGATCAGATCCCCGATACCGCTGCGGCAAAGAAAATCGCAGACGAGAAGGGCGTCCACTACGAGAAGCGCCACGAAAAGGGCGATATCCTCAACCTCTTCTTCGATGAATTCGTCGAGGAGAAGCTCGTACAGCCGACCTTCATCATGGATCATCCGGTCGAGATTTCGCCGCTGACCAAGCGCAAGCCCGATAAGCCCGATTACGTCGAGCGCTTCGAGCTCTACATCACGGCGGCATCGGCTTCGGTATCGACAGACTCGTTATGCTCATGACAAACAGTCAGTCTATCCGAGACGTGCTGCTCTTCCCGACGATGAAGTCGATTGATTAATGAGCAAATTTTATCCCATAAAGATCTATTATTACGAATAAAGGGCTTTCAAGTGAGAGCCCTTTATTCCTACCTACATTTATTGGTACCATTTCACGGTTGTCAACTGATAACAAGGAGTGAGTAAAATGGCAAAAAGTAAACGCGCTGAATCCAGATGCAGATATCTAATCAGACAAGTCGCTGCACAAAAAGGATGGGATACCAGACATCCTCAAAAAGGCGGTCAATTCCTTGAAGAACAAGAAATTGAGGATTATTTTAAGGATTCAGGTTTAGGTAATACAAAGCCTGATTTTTTAGTTTGTAAGGACTTTCAGCCTTTGCTTGTTGTCGAAGCCAAGAACGACATCAGCAAAATTGACAATGCAATATCTGAAGCAATAGATTATGCAAACGCCATAAACGCTCATGGTAGTTATCATGTGAATATTGCGATAGGAGTAGCTGGTGAAGAGGATAATGGTTATATTTTTACAACCAGATTCTTCGACGGAAATGACTGGATTGACTTAACTGCGCGCGGATTTGTATTAACGAGTTTTCCAAGTGTCGCAGAAGTTGAAAATGCATTACTCACCAATAACGGAACCACTGAAATTTCAATTCCAAAGGTATCTGACTATATCATAACGGCAATCGACCTATCATCAATACTTAGATCCGCAAAAATAGAGCCCTCATTAAGACCTAAAGTACTAGGCGCTGTTATTACAGCATTATACCAAGGAGAGATTGATTTAACAAAAGGCGAAGAATTAGATTCTATTAACAGTCTTGTTGAAGAAGCAATCAACCAAACAGATCACTTTGAAGATGAAAAAAAGCGTCAGCTTATCGAAACATTAAGAATGTCGGAAGCTGACTATTCAAGGCTGGCGCCAAAAATGGGCAAAATTATTTACATTCTCAAGATGCTAAATATTAAATCAATTCTGCAAACTGATACTGACTTTCTTGGTCTGTTATATGAAGCCTTCATTCGATATGGCTATGACAATAATTCGCTCGGTATTGTTTTCACGCCCAGGCATATTACGAAATTTTGCGCTGAATTAGTTGATGTTACTGCTAGAGATAAGGTAATTGATAAAGCAGTTACGGGATTGATACAAGGAATACCGCAAATAGGCGCTATTTCAGGGCTTTTTGCGAATGGCAGACCGATGAGGTCTTATTTTTTTGCCCTGTCGCCAGTATGCTGAATACGGCTGGGTGCAAAATTTAACGAACCTACTGGGTTCGTTAAATCTTATCTGGGTTCGTTAAAATGTAGAAGTGTCAAGGAAACCATTGTCAAAATTGCTCTGGTGGCGGCAGCTCTGGGACCCATGCTCATTGTACTGGGCAAGACAATCTCCGGCATTGGCAGCGTCCTTTCTCTGGTGTCAAAAGCACCTGCTGCGATTGGAGCGGTCAAAGGCGGCATTACCGCTGTGACTGGTGCTCTAGGCGTTTCTCTGGGAACAATTCTTGCTGTTGTTGTGGCAATTGCGGCTCTTGTAGCGGCTTTCATGCATCTATGGAA
>JAGKVC010000188.1 GCA_021152595.1 Clostridia bacterium | reverse complement strand
CTCGCCTCGACTTTGTATTTACTTCGTTTCCTCAGCAAATACGGAATCTTCAAGGGTTTCTCTTTGGTTGCATTGTTCAATTTTCAAGGTGCCGCTGTGTCTTTCCGACAGCTTATTTATTATAGCACATTTTCGGAAGTTTGTCAAGCCCTTTTCAAAACTTTTTTCAAGTTTTTTCGGAGCTCTTTTCCGGAGTGCCTGTCCCCGTCTCGCGGCGACTTGTATATAATACCACAGAATGCCGTTTTTGTCAAGCGTTTTCTTCGATTTTTTTCGGGTTTTACGTTCTGCACAATATCGGCAGAAATCGGCATAATCCGTATCAAAATCGCCCGATAAAAAAGCTCCGGACAGCTTTTGCCCGGAGCTTTATCTCATTTCTCAAGCAATACAGCAGCCCAGCCGGCGCTCTGTTCGATCTTCAGGACGGTCAGTCCCTCCTGTTTCATCGCTTCCAGCACCTCGTCCAGACGCTCATCAATGATACCCGAAAGCATCAGCTTTGCCTGCGGCTTCATAAACCGGACAAACAATCTGCGCATTGCGATCAGAATATCTGCAACGATATTTGCACATACAACATCATATCCCGTGCCAAGTCGCTCAACCAGCGCTTCATCCTCGAGGATGTTGCCGCAGATCGTCTCATAGTCTGCAAGGTCAATGCCGTTCCGCGCCGCATTCTCTGCCGCCGCCTCTGCCGCATTCTGCTCAATATCAATCGCAATCGAAGACTGCGCGCCGAGCAGCATCGCACCGATCGACAGAATACCGCTTCCGCAGCCGATATCCAGAATCTTTGCACCGTCCGTCACGCATTGCTCCAGAAATGTCAGGCATAGCTTCGTTGTATCATGCTGACCGGTTCCGAAGCTGGAGCCCGGATCAATCCGCAGCGCCGTTCTGCCTGCCGGAACCGGCTCATCCACCCATGTCGGAGTGATCCAGAGGCGCTCGCCGATCGGCAGCGGCTTGAAATACTGCTTCCAGTTATTCGCCCAGTCCTCCTCGCGGATGCCCTTCATCGTGACATGCAGCGAACCGAATTCCGCCGCCTGCGGTCCTGACTTCAACTGCGCCAGCAGCGACTTCATCGCGGTCATCTGCTCCGCGCCCTGTGCATTTTCGGGGATATAGACCGTCACGCTCGGATTGCCCTGCGTGAGCTGTTCGGTCAGCCCCTCCTCGAGATAATCCCAGTGTCCGACTCTGCCTGCCATGAGATCCTCGAAATCATCCGGATCATAAACCGAAAAGCCCTTAAAGCCGATATCCGTCAACATCGCGCAGAGAATATCGAGCATCGGTTTTGCGGTTTCGATCGTTACCTCAGACCAGTTCACCGTGCAGCACCCTCGCTCAGCGCAAGGATCGCGCGGACAGCCGGTTCAAGCCAGTCGCCCTCAAAGAGTTCGACCATGCCCTTGTCACATGCGCCTGCGAGCTTCGGATTCATCGGGATCTTGCCGAGCACCGGCAGATGATGCTCTGCTGCGATCTCGTCGATATGGCTCTCGCCGAAAATCGGGATCTGCTTGCCGCAGTCGGGACATACTGCATAGCTCATATTTTCAACCAGACCGAGAATCGGGATATTCATGGTCTCCGCCATGCGAACCGCCTTCTCCACGATCATCGAGACAAGCTCCTGCGGTGTTGTGACGATCAGAATGCCGTCAACGGGAATACTCTGGAAAACGGTCAGCGGCACATCGCCGGTCCCGGGGGGCATATCCACAAAGAGATATTCGTCGTCGCCCCAGATGACATCCGTCCAGAACTGCTTGACCGCGCCTGCAATGACCGGTCCGCGCCAGATCACCGGATCCTCGGGATTTTCCAGCAGCAGATTGACGCTCATCAGATCCGTGCCGAGCTTCGAGCGCACCGGATAAATGCCCTGATCATCACCTTCGGCATGCTGCTTGATGCCGAACATTTTGGGGACGGAAGGTCCTGTGATATCCGCATCGAGAATACCGACCGTATGACCGCTGCGCTGAACGGAAACCGCCGTCAGTGCCGTCACCAGAGACTTTCCGACGCCGCCCTTTCCGCTGACAACCGCGATCACCTTGCCGATCTTGCTCAGTGCATGGGGCTTTTCATGAAGATCCTGCGGTTGACGGCTCGCGCACGCCTCTCCGCAGGTTGAGCAATCATGTGTACATTCGCTCATTTCTATCATCCTTTCGGTGTTATGATAGCTCTAGTATACCACAAAAATACAGCGGTGTCAAATCTTTCGGCATATAAAAAACCGGGTGACACACAAGGCATCACCCGATTCATGATAAACAGTTATGATCTGCGCAAACCGCGTCCTGACACCGCGCCTGCGTTCAGATTATCTCAGGAACTCAAACCAGTCATACGGATTGAAGAGCCAGTCGAGTTTATGCGGCTTCTTGTCCTTCTTATCCTTCTTATCCTTCTTATCCTTCTTGTCTTTCTTATCCTTTTTGTCCTTTTTATCCTTCTTGCCCTTCGGATTTTCCGGCTCCGCAGGCTGTTCCGCCTCACCGGTCACGAGAATGCAGCCGTCAATCGTCTCGACCGCGATCGGTCCGGCGTTGGTATCGGAGAAATGCTGAATCGTCAGCTTCATCGGGTAGACGTCACCGATTTTCGCATCATCCGGAACCTGAATATCAACTGTATAGAACAGACCGTTGTCCTTTTCGCCCTCAAAGCTCATCGTGCCGACGCCGATGATATGCTCCTCGGTATTCAGCGCAAAGGTCTTGACGACATCATCACCGGCAACGCATTTGCCGTTGAAGATCAGTCCGCCCTCTTCGTTCGTGCAGGGCTCCAGACGGGGATCATAGGTCAGGCGGATGCCTGCCGCAGCAAATCCCGGTGCTGCATTGTTTCCGATATAAACAGGATATGTAACTCTTTCGCCGATCTTCGCTTCGACCATACCGGCGATGACGCTGACTTTTCTGACTTCGGGCTCTTCCTGTACCGGTTCCTCCGGTTCAGCCGGATCTTCGGGCTCTTCCGCCTCTCCGGTGACGGTGATGCTGCCGCCGACAGTCTCAACTGCGAGCTGCGCGGTCTCACGGTCCATGAACTTCTCGATTTCGAGCGTCATATCAAAGACATCGCCTGCCTTTGCATCCGCCGGAACCGTGAAATCGACCGTATAGAACAAACCGTTATCCGGCTCGCCCTCCGAGCTCATTGTGCCGATGCCGAACATATGCCTTTCTTCATTCAGCGAGCCGCTCATGGCAAGACCGTCACCGGCAGCGCCGCTGTGATCAAAGACCGGCTTGCCATTTTCATTGATGCAGGGCATCAGGCGCGGATCATAATTCAGACGAACACCGGTCGCCGCAAACCCGGTTTCAATGTTATTTTCAATATATACAGGGAACGAGACAGTCTCGCCTGCCTTTGCCTCGATCGCACCTGCGACCACTCTGATCGGACCGAGCGGCTGTTCCGGTGCTTTCGGCTGTGCAGGTGCCTGCGGCTCAGCAGGTTCCGCGGGCTGTTCGGGATCAGCAGGCTGTGCAGGATCGACCGGAACTTCGGGATCAACCGGCTCTTCCGGATTTTCCGGCTCCTCCGGTTCCTCCGGCGCAGCGGCGACACGGATGCAGCCGTTCCGGATCGCAACCTCCACAGGATTGGTATTGGAATCCGTGAAGCGCTCGATTCCGAGTTCAATCGGGAAGACATCGCCCGGCTGCGCATCCTCCGGCACCTGAAGCTGCGCCGTAAAGAAGATGCCGTTGTCCATCTCGCCGTCCGAGCTCATTGTGCCGATGCCGATGAGATTGAGGTCCTCATTCAGCGCCGAACTCATGACCACTTCATCGCCGGCTGCGGTGTTGTGCTTGATCATCGGTCTGCCGTTTTCCTTCAAAATCGGAATCAGACGCGGATCATAGACCAGCCGGACGCCTGTTGCAGCAAAGCCGGGATCCGCATTGTTTGCGACGTATACCGGAAATGTCACGATCTCGCCCGGTGCCGCTTCAATCTGTCCTGCGATGAGATTCACTTTTCCGTCAATCAGTTCCGTCATGCTGTCGATGTCGCCGTCTTCGGGGAAGGGGATCTGTGCGAAAGCTGTAATGCCGAGTGCGCTGAGAGTTGCAATGCAGCACGCAAATGCTGCAACCTTGCGATGCAGAGTCTTGTTCATGCGATTCAATCCTTTCCATAAATGATGTAAATTTGTGATGGATGTTTGTTATCCCATGTCCGGAACAACAACTACAATATAGCACAGAAAAGTTGTTTTGTCAATATCCTCAAAACCGTTATCCTTTTTGAATTTGAATCGTGCAAAACGGTGAAAACGCAATCATTTTTTACCGTATCGCAATAAATTTCTATAATGATTGTTGAAATAATCAATTTTCTGTCTGTAATAATCTTTAATATTCATACATTTTGTATATATCCCGCCACAGTGCTCCATAAACCGACAGTTAAAATTTTCCAAAAAAATTTTTTTCGGCGGCGGATCTTCCAAGGGAGTCTGACCGGACTGTTCAGGTTCATTCGGCATACAAAAAAATCCGGTGACGCCGAAGCATCACCGGATTCTGTTATGATTCAGTTGTAATCTGCCGGATAAAAGTACGGATTCCGGCGGGGATATTACCAGAAATACGGATTGAAGAACCAGCCGATGATATAATCAATGATGCTGCCCCAGCCGTATCTGCCGTGACCGTGATGACCGTTGTGACCGTGATGACCGTTGCCGTGATTCGGCTGATCGGGCTTCTCCTGCTGCGGAGCCGCACCCTTTACGGTAATGCTGCCGCCGACTGCCTCGCAGGCAACCGGACGAATCATTGCATCCGAGAAGCTGTCAACGGTGAGATTCATCGTGTAGACATCGCCGTTCTTCGCATTCTCCGGAACCTTGAAATCAATCGTGCAGAACAGACCGTTGTCTGTTTCGTTTTCCAGTCCCAGCGAGCCGATGCCGATGCAGTTATTCGCCGCATTCAGCGAGAAGTACATATCGAGCACATCACCAGCGACGCAGTTGTCATTGACCACGAGCGAACCGTCCGCATTCGTGCAGGGTGTCAGACGGGAATCGTAATCCAGACGGATGCCGGATGCTGCAAAACCGGTTGCGGTATTGTTGTCGATATAAACAGGGAACGAAACAATCTCGCCCGGAGCTGCTTCAACACTGCCTGCGATCACGCTGACCGGATCATTCACCGGATCAACCGGACCGTCGATCGGAACAGTGCCTTCCTCAACGGTAATGCTGCCGTCGATCGCCTCAACAGCGACCGCATGGTTCTGTGCATCACCGAATCTGGTGACTTCAAGATCCATCGTGTAGACGTCGCCTTCCTGCGCATCTTCCGGAACCTTGAAATCAATCGTGCAGAACATGCCGTCGTCCGTTTCATTTTCGATGCCCATTGTGCCGATGCCGATGCAGTTCTCATCTGCATTCAGCGAGAAGAACTTGGTAAGCGAATCGCCTGCCGCGCCGCTCTCATCAACGACGAGAGAGCCGTCCTCGTTCGTGCAGGGGGTAAGGCGCGGATCATAATTCAGACGAATACCGGAGACTGCAAAGCCGTTATCGTTGTTATTTGCGATGAAAATCGGGAACGATACCGTCTCACCCGGAACTGCTGTGACGTTCAATGCAGTCACCTTGACCGCCTCATCAACCGGATCAACCGGTCCGTCGATCGGAACGCTGCCCTCGGTCACAGTGATGCTGCCGCCGATTGCCTCGCAAACGATCGCAT
>JAGKVC010000187.1 GCA_021152595.1 Clostridia bacterium | reverse complement strand
ATGTGGATTTGTCTGGTGTTTACACCGAGATAAAGCGGAATTTCGATTCCCTCAAATCCGTCCGTAATCACCTCGTCCGCACTGCCGTCAGGATTGATATTTACATTTTTGAAAGATACAGTTCCGGCGGATGCATCTATATCATCCGGAATGCTGAAACGGAATGCAAGATGCACGCGGTTCGAATCATTTTCATCGGTGTCGATTCCCTCAACGATTGCGCTGAGATTGTCCGGCTGCTCGGCAAATTGAATCATCGGATGAATATTATAGTGTCCGCGGTCATCTTTGAAATCGGGTACAGTTTCGTTCAGTTTGTCGATCGTCAGAAACAGCAGGCCGTAGCTGCCGTCATTGAGCAGTGCCTCTGCGGTGACGCCGACTTTGCCGTTCGTATAATACGCAGGCTCCGCAAGCTCCAGCTCGGAAGCACGCGCCTCGCCGATCGTGCCGAAATAGCTCTGTACCATGTGTTTGTTATAGGTGATATAGGCTGCTGTTCCGACGGTCAGGACAGCCGCTGCTGCGGCTGCTGCAATCAGCGACGGAATTAGTTTGCGCTTTGTGTGTTTGATAGATTGTCTGTTCATGTCCGGATTCTCCTTTTCAGCAGGGGACTGCTGCATCCGGCTGTGCGCGATGATTTCCGCAAGATCGGCTTCATCTGCGCAGTCTGTGATTGTAAAGAAATCGTTGATTTTCACAGCAAATCCTCCTTTTTCAAATAGGCTTTGAGTTTTTTGCGTGTGCGCATCAGAGACATATGCACGCGCCCCTCCGAGCAATCAAGATCCTCCGCAATCTCCTTGATGTCCATACAGAACCAGTAACGCCGCAGGAAGATTCCACGCGCATCCTTTGAAAGTGTCGGAAGGAACTGCTTCATTGCGTCCCGAATTGCAATGCTGTCGATCATCTGATCTGTTGTCTCATGTGACGGAATGATCTCGGAGAGTTCGTCGAGTGCAGCGCAGAGCTGACCGCTTCCGCGCCGCTGCGCGTTTGCATATGCCAGTTTGTCCCGTGCCGCATTCCGGACTGCGGTGACGAGAAACGCACCGAGAGACTGCGGGACAGCAGGCGGAATCGCGTTCCAGAGGTGCATCAGCGCGTCATTGACGCATTCTTCCGCATCCTCACGGCTTCCGAGCATATTTCCTGCGATTGTCATACAAAGCGGTCCGTATTTCTCATGTGTCAGCTTGATTGCCTGCTCGTCTCGCGCACTGAACATTGCGATGATCTCACGATCCTCCATGCTGTCTCACCTCCCTCTGCCTATATTGACGGCATAATGATCTGAAACCTAACACATCATACCATATTTTTTCAAAGAAATCAATTCCGTATGAAATACGTGTGCTTTTCAGCGGATTTACATTTTGTTTACCTCGTGATGAATACTTGATGTGTCTCCGTATAGTATCATAACCATAGTAAATTGCAA
The DNA here is from genome assembly GCA_021152595.1 of Clostridia bacterium. GTDB lineage: Bacteria > Bacillota > Clostridia > Oscillospirales > Ruminococcaceae > Firm-04. The sequence continues at coordinate 6,563 of JAGKVC010000187.1, read as the reverse complement.
ATTCCGGATAAATGTGATATACTAAAGAAAAGGAGCATTTGTTATGAATAAGAATCGAATGACGGCTTTGGGACTCGCGCTGCTTCTTCTGACCGGCTGCGCAGAGAATCCTGATTCGGATATCGTCGTACACAAGGATATGGAAAAGCTGATCGACGAGGCACAGCAGACAGACGAAAGCAAGGCAGAGGTTGCAGATTTCGCACAGTTCGATCACTACACCGCAGAGCTCGAAAATGAGGCGCTCCATGTGACAGTACACGCCGATGCCGATGTGGATATTCCGCAGACGGACAAGCTCTCGGTTTTCCGCGTCAAACAGCATACCTTTACGAATGCGGATATTGAACCGTTTCGGCAGGCGTTCTTCGGGGATGCGCAGCTTTATGACGGAATTCTCATGTCGCAGGAAACAAAATCCGATCTGGAGCCGCAGATCGCAAATGCGCGGGCACAGCTCGATGAGGTAACTGCCCTTGAGCCGAAAACCGACGGTGAAGCGCGTGACCGCGAAACGATGATGCAGGAACATCAGCGCTGGCTGGATGCTTTACAGGAGAGATATGAAAACGCGCCCTTTGAAGCGTCGCTTGTCCCCACGGACGGCAAGCTGCAGAATGTCGCAGAAAAGCTCGCGTCCGGCGAGAATCAGACATACTGGAAATGGCTCTCCGATCTGGAATCCGAGGAAGTTGTCGAAATGCGGACTGCCGACAATCACGCATCGCTCTTTGTCTCGAACAATCCCGATCGCGGCAACTAAAGGTCGGGCTCGGGGATTTTGCATTCAACGAAGGCGGAAAGTATCAGGTCTACCTCGATCTCCGGACAAAAGACGGAAATCATTATAAACAGACCTGCTATGTGCTGCATTATTATCGCAGCTTTGACGGCGTGATGCTCGATCAGGCAAGCGGCATGAAATTTGCGGAAGACTGGGAGGGCGGCAGCTACCGCAAGCAGGAATGGGGCGGCGAAGCGATCGAATTCATGATCAATGACACAGGCATCGTCGGATTTAGCTGGAATGCGCCGCTCGAAATCATGGAAACCGTGGTCGATCATGCTTCATTGCAGCCGTTTGAGCAGGTCCGCGACACCTTTGAAAAGATGATGCCGATGACCGGCGCGAGCAATGATCTGGAAAATCTCGGCAAGGAGATCAATATCGACCGCGTGACACTGACCTACTCGCGCATCAGCGAAAAGGACAGCTTTGATACGGGACTTGTGGTGCCGGTCTGGGGATTTCGCGGCACCAGTAAGGATTTTCTTGTTTCCGAGGGCTACGGGATGAATCCGACTTATTCCACGCAAATGGCAATCAATGCGATTGACGGCTCGGTGATTGACAGCATATTGGGCTATTAACCGCGCGATATACCAAAGCAGATATTATTCACTATAAAACGGGATTCTTAAGGGCTAGCAGCCCTTAAGCGGAGTTTGAGGCGGAGCCTCATTCCAAATCCATCGGAGATACCTCTAAAAGGAGGCGCTATGTCAAAACGAATTCTGATTGCGGAGGATGATGCCGCAATCGCACGGTTGATTGCAATGAATCTCAAAGCAGCAGGCATGGAGTCGGTTCTCTTTCCGGACGGTGAAGCAGCGGCACTGTCTCTGCCTGCCGATCACCGCTACGATCTTGCAATCCTCGATATCATGATGCCGAAAAAGGACGGATTTGCGCTCTTTCAGGACATCAATCCCTACGGCATACCGGTCATCTTCCTGACCGCGAAGGACGATCTGGATTCCAAGATCACCGGTTTGCAGGACGGCGCAGAGGATTATATCGTCAAGCCATTTGAGATGCTCGAGCTGCTCGTCCGCATGGAAAAGATCATGAGCCGAACCCAGAAGCCCGCAGACACGCTGACAGTCTGCGGGCTATCGGTGCGTCTGGACGAACACCGCGTCCTGCGCGGTGAACAGGAAATCCCGCTGAAGCCGATGGAATTCGAGCTGCTTGTCACGCTGGCAAAGCACAAGAATACGGCAATCTCGCGCGAGGATCTGCTGGTATTGGTCTGGGGCGTCAATTATCTCGGCGAGACGCGCACGGTTGATGTCCACATCGGGCAGCTCCGAAAGAAACTCGGGCTGCAAAAGCAGATTGTCACCGTCCCGAAAATCGGCTACCGTCTGGAGGACGAAACCCGTCCGGAGGATGTTCCATGAAGCTCCGTACAAAAATCACGGCGGTTGCAGCGCTTGTAATCCTGATTGCAGCGGCAATCAGCGACGGCGTAATCTGGAGCATCTGCCGCCGCTCGATGCTCGGCGAAGCGAAGCAGACACTCTTCGGGCAGACAGTGATGCTGCAGTCAAAATATGAGGAATTCCAGATGCATTATCAGGGAACTCTGCGCGATGCGGAACGGCGTTTTTTCTTCAAACAGTACGGCAGCGATTATGTGATCTGTCTGCGCGGCAAACAGGAAATTTTCAATCAAACCGTTCTCACGCCGGAAGACCTGCAAAATATGAAGCTCAGCAATCAGCATTACGGACAGCCCGCGGCAGTCGGTGAAATGCGAATCCGTGGGCACAGCCTGCTTATCACCAAAATAGAGCAGCCGGACGCGCTCAAAATATATGTTGTGTATGATCTTGCGGATGTCACACGCCGTCTGCGGCGGCTTGCACTCGGGATGCTCGGGGTATTGCTCGGTGTCGGGATTCCGGCTGTGATCGTGCTGCATCTGCTGCTGTGCCGGACAATGAAGCCGTTCGGAGTGCTTTCTGACAGTGCAAAGCAGATTGCGGCAGGCGCGTATGAAAAGCGTGCTGAAATCAGTTCGCGTGATGAAATCGGTCTGCTTGCGAAGGATTTCAATAAAATGGCGGATGCCGTGCAGGACAAAATCGCCGCACTCACGGATTCCGAGAAACGGAAAACGATGTTCATGGCAGATTTTTCACACGAGCTGAAAACGCCGCTGACCGCAATTTCCGGCTATGCGCAGACGCTCCGCACAGTAAATCTCTCTGTGGACGATCAGGAGGAGGCACTCGGCTATATCTATTCTGAAAGCCGCCGTCTTGACCGTCTTGCGAAGAAAATGATGCGTCTGATGCAGCTTGACCGCACGGAATCCCTGCAGATGACAGAAATCGACTGCCAATCGCTTCTGGATTCTGTTCTTGCGACCTGCAAGCCGATTGCTGAGCATCAGGGTATCCGGCTGCAAACTGCGCGCTGCTCCGGTGCGGTTCAGGGAGATTTTGATTTGCTGCATGACGCGCTCTGTAATCTGACAGAGAATGCGGTCAAGGCAAGCACAGCCGGTCAGACAGTTACGCTCTGCGCAGAGAACGGGATGATCACTGTCAGGGACGAGGGCTGCGGCATTCCGGCAGATGAAATCAAGAATCTGACCGAACCGTTTTATATGGTTGATAAATCGCGCAGCCGGAGTGCAGGCGGCGCAGGGCTTGGTCTTTCCATTGTCAGAATGATTTTGCAGCTCCACGGTGCGGATATGGCAATCGAAAGCACGGTCGGGAAAGGCACAGATATCACGCTGAAATTCCCACAATAATTATCGGCTTACAATTTGTTTACACGCCGATGAATACTTGATGCATGAAACTCTGCTATCATAATGGTAGCAGAGTTTTTGTTTAGGGGGTGCGTGTGTGAACAGCCTTTTCAGTGATTTGTATCGCGCGATATGGTCAGTGCCGTTTCTGTGCGCGGTTGTGCTGCAAATGCTGATTTTGAAGTACAGCGGTTTTGACAGCGAGCTGTATCGCATGAGCGTACCGCTGGTCTGCACATTTCCGTTTACCTGCGCATGGCTTGACGAATCCCGAAGCGGATATACAAGACTTGCGCTGCACCGAACCTCATTATTCTGGTATATTGCAGGAAAATTCACAGCCTGCGCGGTATCCGGCGGATGCTCCGAATGGCTGGCGGCGGTCATATTCTGCGCATGGAACAAGACGGAATTCCCTGAAAATCTGTCACTGATCTTCTGCTGCGGTGCATTCTGGGCAGGACTTTCTGCGCTGCTCGCCGCCGCAACAGACAGCAGATATTCCGCATACGGCGGCGCATTCGTGATCTGTTTTTTCCTTGTGATTCTGCATGAGCGATACTGGAAAAATGTGCAGTATCTTGATCCGTTTGAGTGGCTGGCACCGCAGAAGGACTGGCTGTTCGGGCAGCAGAGTATACTATGGATGCTCAGCGGAATGACTTTGCTCGCCGGTCTGATCTACGGCTGCATACTGGAAAGGAGGATCTCGCATGGCTGATTCAATCCGGCAGATCATCCTGCTGACAGCGATCAATTTCCGGCGCTGGCGGAACAGTCCGCAGATCTGGCTCGCCTTCGGACTCGGCTTTGTTGCATGTTTCCTTCTGACAAATAAAACAGTTCTGTTTGCGCAGGAGCATGGGACGGTCATGCAGATCTTTGAGCCGTTTATCTGGACATTCGGGGATGCAAAATCTGTCCTGCTGATTTCACTTTGTCTTCTGCTGCTGTTTGCAGATATGCCGCAGCTCGGCGCAGAGGTTCCGCTCATGCTGATCCGCACGACGCGCCGCCGCTGGATGACAGCACAGATTCTCTATCTTGCACTTTCAACGGTTCTTTTCACCGCATTTCTTCTTTTCGCATGTTGTTTGCTCTGCGCACAGTACGGTTATCCGGCGAATATCTGGAGCGAGACAGCGTCGATTCTCAGCTATTCACCGATCGGGCAGAAGATCGCAGTACCGGCTTTTATCAAAGTGCTTGAGCTGACCTATCCGTATCCCTGTACGCTGCACATATTTCTGCTGATGCTTGGGTATTCCATGACGCTTTCAGGGCTGATATTTTTCGGGAATCTGCTCCGTGCGCGGCTTGGGATGGTTCTCGGGATCTTATACAGCGGCTTCGGAATGTTTCTCAATCCGGATGTGATAACAGCATGGTTTCATTTGTCGATCTATCAGTCGCGGACAGCCAATATTCTGTTCGGATGGCTTTCGCCGCTCAATCATGCGACTTATTATATGCATAATTTCGGTTATGACAACCTGCCGCGGCTCAAAACCTCGTATCTGATATTTGCTGCGGCATCTATACTATTGTATTTACTGGCATTCCGCCGCTCGAAGAAATATGCCTTCTGCTTTACCGGAACGGAGAGATAACATGAACGAAAACGCTGGGATTTTGGTCTCCCATGTCTATAAATCATTCGGCAGGGAAACCGTTTTGAACGATGTCTCGCTGACAGTCGGGCGCGGAGAAATCGCCGGTCTTGTCGGAAATAACGGCAGCGGAAAAACCGTCCTGATGAAATGTATCTGCGGATTTCTGAAACCGGAACGGGGTGAAATAACGGTCAGCGGAAGGCGTATCGGCAGAGACTGTGATTTTCCGCCGGATCTCGGACTGATCATAGAAACGCCGGGCTTTCTGCCTTCCATGTCGGGATACCGCAATCTCCGGACGCTTGCGACACTGCGCGGTATCATCGGCAAAACTGAGATTCTTGATACGCTCCGGCGCGTCGGGCTCTATGATGCACGCCGCAAATTCGTTTCCAAATATTCACTCGGCATGCGGCAGCGGCTCGGCATTGCACAGGCGATCATGGAAAATCCGGATGTGCTGATTCTTGACGAGCCGTTCAATGCGCTTGATGCAAAAGCTGTTGCAGACATGCGTGCGCTTCTGCTCGATCTGAAATCGCAGGGGAAAACGATTCTGCTTGCAAGCCACAATGCTGAGGATATCCGTGCGCTCTGTGATCATGTATATGAAATGAAGGTGAATGTCTCATGAAGCTCATCCCGGTTCTGACAGCATTGATTTGTACGATTCTTCTCGGAATATCCGTATATGCCGAGGATGAACCCGTGCAGACCGCAGTACGGGAGGACATCCCCAAATCTGCACCTGTTCTGCTCATTGACAATGCGCACATCTATGAACATATGCAGCGCAGTTATGCACAGGGATACGAGCCGGTAATCGAAGGTGATGAAGCGGTCATTGTTCTTCCGCTGATATGCGAGGAGCCGGAAAAGCCCGATTCTGTGCGTATGTCAGTGCAGCTTACGCCGGATTCGCCGTTTATCGTTCGGAATTATGAGCAGACGGTTCCTCTAAGTATCCATACGGATACAGACGGCGCAGAGCATGAAATCTATCTTGCTGAATTCCGTCTGGAAATGCGCACGGATCGAACGAACGGCAGTTATCCGGTTCGGATTCAGGCATCTGAATTCGGCGCGTATACAGTTTATGTCAATATCACTGACGGGATTGATCCGAATGCAAAGGAAACTGTAACAGAACCGGAGCCCGTTCCTGAGCCGCAGCCGGAGCAGAAAGAGGAGCCTGTGATCCTGATGCCGAAGATTCTGATACAGAGCGTATCGGGCAGCAGCATACAGGCAGGGGATATCGCTGAGCTGCATATTACGCTGAAAAACACATCGCATACTGAGCGCCTGCAAAATCTGACTGTGACAGCATCGGCAGCGTCGCCGTTTCATCTTTGCAGCGCGGATACGCTTTATTTTGAGCAGATCGCGCCGGATGCGGAAT
>JAGKVC010000186.1 GCA_021152595.1 Clostridia bacterium | reverse complement strand
TTTCTGATTTCATCATACCATATTAAAAAGCGTGTGTCAAGGAATTTTCATAACCGTGCGCGAAAACGCCATGAAAAAAATACAATCATACATTTTTTAATATTTATAGTAATGTTGATGAGCGTTCATAAAAATATTGCTGAGAATTCACAATTTGTTCATTTGATATTCAGGTTTAATTTATGTTTATCCGTTATAATATGTACAAGGTTTTACGAAACCTTGTTTCAAATCCCCCAATCCCCCTATGTTTTGTTGATTTCACTTCTCCTTGCAGCTATGTGGCAACTGTCACATAGTTTTTCTTTTGCATTTTTTCAGGAGCCGACGGTTTTTTCACCGCCGGTTTTTTCGTATCTGCTGGAAAATCGGATGTGCAACAGACAGTTGCTTGACCGTATCCGGCAGATATGCTATAATACAGGCAAGGAGGGATGTTCACATGGAAACCAAAACGATTTTGCATGAACTTCGCACAAAACACGGACTTTCGCAGGACGCGCTCGCCGAAAAGGTCTTTGTGACGCGGCAGGCGGTCTCGCGCTGGGAGACCGGAGAGACAGTCCCCGGGACGGAAACGCTGAAGCTGCTTTCGCGGCTCTTTGATGTTTCGATCAATACGCTGCTCGGAGCGCCGCAGAAGCTGATCTGTCAGTGCTGCGGTATGCCGCTCGATGATTCGCAGATCAGTCACGAAAAGGACGGCTCGATGAATGAGCATTACTGCAAATGGTGCTATACCGACGGCACATTCATGTACAGCAATATGGACGACCTGATCGAGGTCTGCGTGCGGAATATGGCGAGCGAGGAGCATTCTGCGGATGAGGTGCGTGAATATCTGAAGAATATGCTGCCGCAGCTCGATTACTGGAAACGCTATGAGGAACTGGGCGACGGCGGCGAATTCGAGGCGTTCAAGCAGAAGCTGATCGCGGAAATCAATGCGATGGAGATTGAAGGCATGCCGAAGCTCGAATCGCTCAATGCGCTTGTCGGCAGCTATGTCAATCTCGCGTACAGGCTCCCGAGCGGTGCTGCGGTTCCGTTCCTCGATGACAGCGCGACCTATCTCGGCAATCAGCTCCCGTGCGAATTCGGCGGGGACAGATGCTTCGGCGTGATCGCAAATATGGACTTCATTCTGATCTGCACCTATGATCAGAACGGCGAGAATCCGGAGCTTGTGCGCTATCAGAAGCGCTGACGCATACTATAAAAATACAGGTGAATCAAGCCGCTCCGATCATTCGATCTGGAGCGGCTTGGTTTGTTTGGGATCAATTTGCGCGCTGGATGAAATCGGTATTGACTTATGCCTTGAAGATCACACGGACGAAATTGTAGATATTTGCGCGGATGCAGTTGTCGCCGTGGTAGCCGCCCTGTACATAATTCCAGATATGCGGTGTGTTCTTCTGCGTCATCGAATTGTGGTAGCCGCTCGGTGTGGAGCCGACCGTCTGGTCGTTGTCGCCGGCTGTCAGCAGAATCAGCGACGGTGCTTTGGATTCGCCGCCGAAGGTCCAGTCGCCGTCAACACCCGGAGCCGGGCAGATCGCGCCGACATAACCGAACTTATCCGGATACTTCATGCCGATGCGGAGCGACTCTCTGCCGCCCATCGAGAAGCCCGTGACTGCGGTATTCTCTCTGCCGGTTGCGACGCTGTATTTGCTCTCGATATGCGGCATCAGGCTGTCTACGATATCATCGACAAAGTTGTCATAGCCGACGCTGGATTCATAATCACCGAAATCGGTTGCGCCTGCCTTTGTCGGATGCGTGAAGACCTGCGGTACGACAACGATCATTTCCTTTGCTGCGCCTTCGGCGATTGCATTCGTGATGATCTGCGGTGTCGGGATCGGCGGATTGTTGCCGGTGAGAATCATGCGGTCCTCGTCCTCAAAGAAGCCGTGCAGCAGGTAGAGCACAGGATACTTCTTGCTCTCGGTATAGTTTGCCGGAAGCATGATATTGTAGTTCTTGTTCTTATTTGCCTTCTTGGAGAAATACTGCTCCTTTGTGATCGCCGGATAGGTGACGCCGCTCTTTTTCTCCCATGAGCTCTTCGGCTCGGTCATGACGATCGAATCCTTGACCGCAGCGGTGTATTCCGTGATGGTGCGCATCGGGGCTTTTTCAGGCTCAGGCGGCGTGACGCGCTCGAGGAAATCCGCGGTCTTGCCGAGCAGGTAATCCACATACCAGCCGATATCGGTCTTGTCAACCGTGCCGTCGCCGTTGATATCGGCAGCGGTCTTGATCTTATCGTTTGCGAAGGACTTGAGCATGCCGCTCTTTGCGATTGCAAGGTCTGCGGAATTGATGATGTCATTGCCGTCGAGGTCGCCGAGCTTGATCTTCACAGCCTTCGGGCCGTCGATCTCGGTGCCCTTCGGTGCGATGATCACCTCATCGACGAAGAAGCTGGATGTGCTGCTGTCTGTCTCGATATAGATCTGCATATTGGAAGCGCCTGCCGGAATCTTGTAGTTCGGATTGGAAAGCTGGATCCAGTCGCCCTTGGTGACTTCCTCGGTTGCGATCTTGTCATACTGGGTGACGCCATCGGAATCCGTATACTGCAATGTGAAGTGATACGTATCGCTTGCCGTTCCGGAGGTATACTTGACCGCCGCACTGAAGCTGTACTCCTCACCCGGCTTGCAGACGGAAGCGCCCAGCGTGTGGGTTGCGCCGTTCCATGCTGATTCTCTGCCGGAGCATGCGAGCGCACGGTCGCCGGCATAATGCTCGGAGGTCGTTGCTTCGACGGAAGCACTGCCTCTGCCGGTGAAGCCGTCTGTGCTCTTTTCAAAGGTATAGTGTGCGAGGTAGCCGTCCGGATCGGGCTCCGGCTCGCCGGTGCTGACAACGAATGTCGTCACGGAGCTTGCAGGAAGCGATGCGGTGAAGCTCGAGCCGCTGCCGCTCACGCCGACAGACTTGATATTTTCGCTTGCGGAGGTGCGGTAGGCTTCGATCGAGCCGATCTCTTCGCCTGCACCGAACGAGAACTGCTGGTTGACGGCGCCGCTGCCCTTGTTGATCGCAACGATTGCAATATTGCCGTCGGTATTCTTATATGCCGAGCAGAGGACATTGTTATTCGGCTGCTCGGTTGCGCCGATGCGGACTGCGCCCGGGCGGATCCACTTGGAGAACTGTGCCATGTTGTAGCCGCGCTTGGAGATCTGGCCGTTTTCCTTCATCGGACCGTAGCTGCGGCGGATGTACCACCAGACATATGCGCTCATATTGCCGACGACCAGACCGTTGTGCATATTCTCGGAGACCTGAATCGCCTGCGACCAGATATCAGAGGAATCTGCGTCGCTGTTCGGGACATAGACCTCTGTCATCCAGATTTCCTTGCCGCAGTTCTCAAGCTGCGGGAAATCCATCTGGCTGCGCTGTGTGCCGTAGAAATGTGTGCCGAAGAGATCGACATTCTTCATTGCGTTCTGATTGCCCAGAATTGCATTATAGATCTGCTTCTGATACTGGAAGCTCTCTGCGGACATCAGCTTTGCCTTTGTGCCCTGCTTGACGGCGGCGCCGTACTGCGCGATGAAGTTCGCAACATCGTTTGCGCTCCAGTAGGTCCAGTCATGCGCGTAATCCGGCTCATTCTGGACGGAGACGGAGTAAAGGTCGATGCCCTGGCTTTCGATGTACTTGACATAGCTGTTCAGATGTTGTGCGTATTCAGCCCACTTGTCGCTCTTGAGCTGATACTTTCCGTTATTCTGGTTGATGTTGTTGCGGATTGCCGCAGGCGGATTCCACGGTGATGCGAAAATGGTTGCGCCGAGTGCCTGTGCACGCTTGGCAGTCGGGACAGCCGTTTTCCACGCATTGCTGTCATCACTGACGTAGATTCGCAGGATGGAGAAGCCGAGTTCATCCGGACCGTTGCCGAATGCCTTTTGCACCTGTGCGTCGGTCATGTCCCCCTGTGTAATCCATTCCGGCAGGTTGATACCGCCGAAGCCGCGGATTGTCTGGTAAGTTGTACTGGAATCAATTACGCAATCCCCGGCAGCCGCCGCGCTTTGCGGAGCGACTGTTGCTGCACCGGTCATCAGCATGACGCCGCTGACTGCCGCTGCGAGCATTCTCTTTGTTTTTTGTCTCATAAAAATCCCCTTTTGATCAGGACAGGTCAGGTTCCTGTCTGTGTAATGGCTGTTCCGGATACTGTCCTGCCGGAACATGTACATACGCTGTCATTTTCATTATAGCAAAATCATATACCAACTTCAATACACGATTCTCAGAAATTATGGATAAAGTGCAGAGACTTCTGATTTTTGCGGTCAAAGTTGTATTGTTTTGTCGATTTTTGCGGCGATTTTCCGAAAAGTTATCTGTATCGTCCGGCGTTTGTATTGTCCGGCGGGGATGACCGCAGCGGATTTCATGCAGGCAGACAAAAAAACACCGCCCGTATCCAATACAGGCGGTGTTCAGATATTGCGATTTGCTGCGGACTCAGCCGCCGTATGCGAGCATGGCGTCAATGCAGCGGCGCGCATCTGCAATGAGTGCTGCATCCATATGGATCTCCTTGCCGCCTCTGCCGCAGACGCAGTCATAGACGTCACCGAGGGTTGTCAGCTTCATATTGTGGCAGACGCAGTCCTTCGAGAGCGGATAGAAGCGCTTTTCCGGACATTTCATCTGCAAGTGCTGCACGATGCTGTTCTCCGTGCCGATGATGAATTCCTTTGCATCGCTCTGTTCTGCGTAGGACATGATGCCGGTCGTGCTGCCGGCGTAATCGGCGAGCGCGGTGACCTCCGGACGGCATTCCGGATGCACGAGCAGCAGCGCCTCCGGATGTGCAGCCTTTGCAGCCTTTGCCTCAGCCGATGTGATGCGCACATGCGTCGGACATCCGCCGTGAACAAGCTCAATCTGCTTTTCGGGAACCTGCTTCTTTACCCAGTCGCCGAGATTGCAGTCGGGGATGAACAGGATCTTTTCCTCCGGCATTGCCTTGATGATCTTGACCGCCGAGGACGATGTCACGCAGACATCACAGACGGTTTTCAGCTCCGAGGTCGTGTTGATGTAGGCGACGACCTTGTAATCGGACATCTGCTCCCTGAGCTGGAGAATCATCTCCTTATCCATTTGCTCTGCCATCGGGCAGCCTGCATCGGGATTCGAGAGCAGCACGCGCTTCTGCGGAGAGAGCATTTTGACCGTCTCCGCCATGAACTGCACGCCGCACATGATCACGGTCTCCGCATCAGATTTTGCCGCCTGCTGCGTCAGACCGAAGGAATCGCCGATGTAATCCGCGACCTCCCAGATATCGTGAGACTGGTAGGCGTGTACGAGAATGCAGATATTCTTTTCTTTTTTCAGCCGGATGATCTCCTGCTGCAATTTATAGGTCGTCATATCAGAGTACCTCCTGCAATCGGATTCCGGTAAAAAACCGGCTGCATCTATTATATCACGCCTACCCCCGAAAGTCAAGGCGGGCTGAGTCCGCCGCCGTTTTTCTAGAGCTGCCGGAGAACCATGCTGCGTTTCGGCGCGGAGGGCTGAGGATATGATTTACACGGTATCTGATTTTTCAGTTCGTACAGATCCGGTTTGCAAAAGCGGAAACGGAATCCGTGGATCCTGCAATGTGAAAAAGCTGAAAAAACCACACGTCTCCTGTCTTTTCTCCATTGCACTTTTCGGTATAATATGGTATAATGAATGCAAACGCATTCATTATATCAGTCTGTAGATAAAGTGTCTCCGACGGATTTATATTGAGGGCGCCGCCCTCAAACTCCCGCTTAAGGGCTACTAGCCCTTAAGAATCCCTTATTTTGT
>JAGKVC010000185.1 GCA_021152595.1 Clostridia bacterium | reverse complement strand
GTCGCAAGCCACACCTTGCTCCGGAACGGCTCAATTCCGGCAAAACGCGAATCAACCTGAAAATCCATGAATTCTACTCCTCCGATTATATATAAAGTTGGGATCATCTGTCCCCCGTGAAATCAGCAAAAATCTGTGAAGTCAGTCTTGATCGGAATCCGGCTTTCTGTATCGTATGCGCGGTGAATCTGCCGCAGGAAAACCGGCAGAACACAGCAAAATCACGCCGGAAAGATCCTCGGATGCAGCAACGCAGTCGGGAGTCCTGAATTGTAATCCTTTCTGCTGCCGCGGCAGTACGCGGTCGGGGAATCCGGAGCCGGTCCCTGCCATTTCCTGCATGGAGTCAAAATTCGGCGTAGATACGATATATATGCCATAATTGCCGCAGCGGCAGGGATGCTTCCCTGATACCGCCGGTGTCATGCCGCGGTGATCCGTTCGGCGCATCAGACGAAAGCGCATCCCTGCAAGCTGTGCAGGGCGAAGAATACCGCATCAGGCGCCTGCTGCCGCTCTGATCGGAACGATCCGGCAATGGGCGCTTTGTATTACTTTATATTATAGCACGAGGATCGCGGTTTGTCAATACCAAACAAAAATGAACCGTCCGGTTTGTTAGGAATAACCAATAACCAGAATCAGATTTTGTCACTTTTCCCGTATTATGGCGAGCAGATTCGCAGAAAGTTCACGTATTTGCTATTAAAAGCGCAATTCTGCGATCGGAGCGCCGAAACCGCGCCGGAAACGCATGCGGCGATATAAAAAAATCCTAAACGCCGGATCAAAGCGTTTAGGACATTTTCAGATATGGAGACAAGGGGACTCGAACCCTTGACCTCACGGATGTGAACCGTGCGCTCTAACCAGCTGAGCTATGCCTCCGTAACACTACCTGCTTATTATAGCACAAACTTCAGGATTTGTCAAGCCCCCAAACGAAGAAGCGGCAAAACGGGATTTATCGTTTCGCATCCGGCGCTGTCAATATAAAAGTTTTGATCAAACTTTTTCACCGCGCCGTGCGCGGCTCCGTTTTACTAAAGCATTCCGGATACGTGACACGCTGAATGAGCGTCAATATAAAAGTTTTGGTCGAGCTTTTTCAAAAGCTCGCAGGTTTCCAAAAGGCGGCGCCCTTTGGTCGCGCTCCGCAGAGCGCGAAACTCCCTTTGCGTTCAAGAGCTCGGGGGCTTGGGCACCTGCGATAGAGGTGCCCATTCTGAAATAGCATCCGCGAAGCGGATTCCTCTTTTTTTATTATGACATCGCCGGATACGAAATGATATAGCCCTGAGATCAACCACTCCCCCAAAGCAAAAGCCGCCCGTACAGCCAATACGAGCGGCTTTCTCTGATTTCACATTCACACGGTCGGGAGCGACGGTGTGCTGTCCTCAGCCTTTGGCTCCTTCGGCTTTGCGAGTGCCCAGCCGAACGCCGTACCGCAGATACCGCCGACAATATGCGCCATTTGCGAAATGCCGTCATTCGGATGAATCACCGCATTGATGATCTGTCCGCTCAGATACAGGATCGCAACCAGAATCAGCGTGATCGGGATGCTGCCCTTCTTGTAATTTGCAAAGGAGCTGAGCAGGATCAGCATAAAGACGATGCCGCTTGCGCCGAGCAGTGCGCCCTTGAAAACGATGATCTGGAGCAGACCTGTGACAACCGCCGTCAGCGCGATCATTTTCAGCAGGAGCTTTGAGCCGTATTTCTCCTCCATGATCGGTCCGAGCAGCAGAATGTACATGAAATTCCCGAGAAAATGCGAATAATCCGCATGACCGAGCACATGCGTAAACAGCCGCAGATAGGTCATCGGATTCGTCCAGCCCGAGGCATATACGGAGAAAATATACTTATTTGTCCATCCGCGCGTAATAAAGTTGAGCAGCAGTGCGATCGCTGAGATGAGCGTCATCGTCAGGATCACGGGTGAGTTGTACTGGAATTTTGCAAAGAGCTTTTTCATGTCATGTTCCTCCGTTTTGTAATATGCAGAATGGCTGCACAGACGGTACATATGAACGCACCGTCTGCACAGCAAATGCACATATTCAGATGAGTTTTGCGATTGTTTTCAGGATCAGAATGACATCGTCGCCGTCCGGCTCACCGCTCTTGTTCATGTCAGCATTCAGTTTGCCCTGCGACTCAATCTTCGCCGTTTGATCCTCAGCATTGAAGCGGGCAAGCAGAACAGCATCGGAAACATCCACCTTTTTATCGAGGTTGACGTCGCCCCGAAGCCCCTCCTTTGCTTCCGGTTCCGTGGTTTTCACGGGTTCCGTGGTCTGCTTCGGCTCGGTTGTCTGCTGCGGCTGATCAGATCCGCTGCTCTTGAAGAGATCCGCCGGCAGTTCATCGAGCGTGATGCAGAAGTCGCTGTTATAGAGCTTCTTGACTTCATCCTTATCCTGATACTTTTCACCGGTGACGAACGGAGAATCTGCGGTATCGTACCACGGGCAGAAGTAGAGCCAGAATGCATGCTCGACCTCCATATTGTTCATGCTCGGGATCGAATCATTCTCAGCCATTGCGACCATCTTGCCGCCGTTGACATATCCGACGAGCTTATAGAAGATGCCGGTCTCTGCATCGAGGTTCGGACCGGAGGTCTTTCCGTCGTGCCGGTTATATTGAGTATTATACTTATCAAACGCCGCAATGTCAACCCATTTTTCACCGGAATACCAGAGAGCGGAGTCATCCGACCATGCATAGAGGTTCTGCTCCCAGATCAGATTGTGCAGTCCGTACTCATTTTCGAGAGTATCCTGAAGAAATGCCCAGAGCTGCTTATAGACCTCAGCGCCTTCCTTTGCCCACCAGAACCATGCGCCTTTTCCGTCCTTGCCGCCGTTGCCCTCAGCCTCGTGGAACGGGCGGAAGATCACCGGAACGCCTGCATCCTGAATCTTGATCAGCTCCGCCGCGAGATATTTCATGCAGAGCTGGAAGTAATCGTATTCGGCAGTGCCTTCTTTGAGGCAGTTTGCCGCGACGAAATCGGTCTTTTCGGTATAGGTTGTCTTGGAGAAATCGAGCGGCTCGCCGAGCGTATAATCCGCCATTCTCGTCGGGACATTGATATGCCACGAAGCCGTGCAGATGCCGCCCTTTTCGTTTGTCCATTCGATCATGCGGTCTGCGACGCCGTCATCCCAGCGGTAGCAGGGGCAGTAGCTTCCGAAGTCAAAGCCCTGAATTGCCGGATATTTGCCGGTCATCTCGTGGATGAGGTTGATATCGTTATTATAGTTATTATAGGTGTAATTGCGGTTCTGGGTGCTGTAGGTATAGACCTGACCGTCCTTGCCGGTGCAGTGCCAGTAGAATTCATTGCCCTGCTCATCCTTATCCTTGCTGTCGCGGTCGATCTCATAGGTATTGCCGTCGGAATCGACGCAGGAATCGGTCGCGGCATCATAGCGGATCGTGGTCTGAACCTGATTGCCGCCGCCGTAGATCTGCTGCTGACCGGAAAGGATCTGCTTGCCGTAGACGCTGTGCAGATATTTCATCAGCGCCTTGGTCTCCGGTGTTGCATCGGGATCGCAGGGAACGGCGCTTGCCGTTGTCAGATCGGGGAACTCCGCCTCGGTGACGGTCACATAGTCGATCGCCATATAGCCGTACTTATTGACGAAGTCGATCGTATTCTTGCCCTTGTTGAGGCGCACCATGCCGAAATCGAAATCCGTCCATTCCTTTGTATAGGGAACGGTGGTGTGATACTCGCTTCCGTTGACCTCGACGGTCTGATAGCGTCCCTCTTCATTGAGGATCTGCGCGCCGTGGACAGTGATCGCATACATGCCGT
This sequence comes from Clostridia bacterium, assembly GCA_021152595.1. GTDB lineage: Bacteria > Bacillota > Clostridia > Oscillospirales > Ruminococcaceae > Firm-04. The sequence continues at coordinate 2,029 of JAGKVC010000185.1, read as the reverse complement.
CCGCCGGAACCTCCATGGTGAAGCCGAGCGTAGCGTTTGTCAGATAAGCAAAGCCCTCTCCGCTGTAGCCCGGCAGCTCGTTCTCATAGATTTTGGTCCAGAGATCGGCGCCGGTGAGGTCCTCGCCCTCGATCCGGAGCGAGACCGCGGAATCCGCAGCCGTGACAGGCAGCGCAGTCAGTGCGCCGCAGACGATAACAGCGGCAGATATGCCGGCTGTCAGCTTTCTGGTAAATGTTTTCATGGTAACTCTCTCCCCTGATAAGATTTTATTTCTTTCGGAACCGCAGCAATCCTGCGGTTTTCTCACTCTGATTATATCACAAATGCACAAAAATTTCAAGCGTTTCGGGTATTTTCGATGTCATGCGCAAAGGATAAGCGCCGCAAAATCCGTTAAACTGTGAAACCTGTCAAGAACGAAATCAGAAGTAAATAATAGATGAAGTTACCGCCGTCCCCTGCCCGAAGCGCAGCTGAAACAGGGCGTTTACAAATTGAAAGAGGAATCCGCTTCGCGGATGCTATTTCAAAATGGGCACCTCTATCGCAGGTGCCCAAGCCCCGAGCTCTTGAACGCCGGGGAGTTTCGTGCTCTGCGGAGCACGACGAGGGCTCTGCCCCTCGCAATGCTAACAACTTAAGGAGCGCACGGCGGAGCCGAAATAAAAGTTTTGGTCGAGCTTTTACAAAAGCTCGCGGAGTCCAGAGGCAACGCCTCTGGTTGCCGTCCGCAGACGGCGAAACTCCCCCACAAAGGAGCTCCGCAGGGGTGAATCCGATAAAACGATCCGGTGGATCATTTTTCGGAGAGGGGCGCCCTGCGATAGAGGGCGCCCCTAAGTGAATTGCAAAGCAATTCACAGACCGCCTCATCGGCTTAAGTTGTTAGCATTGCTGCCCCTCGCCCCCGCAAACTTTTATATTGACATCGCCGGGTGCGAAATGATAAATCCCTGTTTCGCCGCCTGCACTGCCGACCGCATCTTGACAAAGAGCAAACACCGGTGATATAATAATCATATCAAACAGACGAATCCGCAGGAGGTGGAAATCATGCCGGAACTGGAATGTCTGACAACCGAAACCGAAGCGCAGTCTGCGGCGCAGAGCTGTGTGCCGGATTGCCCCTGTCAGCCCGATCAGCGCGAAAATGAGTGCTTCCCGTATTTCTCGGGCACCGAGCAGGAAAGCTGATGTATTACCGTTTTCAGCCGCAGGTCTATCCCGTCGCAGGGGCTGCCGGTGTCTGCATCTATGATCTTTCGCAGCGGAAGCTCTGGCACGCTCCGGCGGATGCATTCGCCATACTCCGGCGCGCATGCAGCGATGCAGACGCGGCGTTCTCCCCTGCCGGATCGGAGATGCTCCGGCAGATGTGCGATGCCGGTCTGCTGACGGAATCCGAAGCACCTGTGCCCTTTCCGGATATCACGGAGCTGCGTGGAAAGCCGGTGATCCGGCAGGCGTGGATCGAGATCTGCACCGACTGCAATCTGCACTGCCGCCACTGCTACAACGAAGCAGCCGGCAGCGGTATCCGCATGTCACAGGCGGATTTTTCGCTTGTCTGCGAGCGGCTCACCGAGGCCGGCATCGGCGATATCCAGATCATCGGCGGCGAACCGTTCCGCCATCCGGATATCTGCGAAATACTCGGATCTGCTGCAAAATCATTCCGCCGCATTGAGATCTTCACAAACGGCACACTGCTCACCGAAGCGCACTGCCGTCTGCTCAAAGCGCTTGGAATCCGGCTCGCGCTCTCGGTCTATTCGGATACACCGGAGATGCACGATGCCGTGACCGGTCACCGCGGCTCGCATGCAGCCGTCATGCAGACAATCGCGCTGCTGCGGCAGTATGAGATTTCCTTTCGCACCGCTGCGATCGCCATGAAGGGCATTGAATCCCCGGCATCCGCGGATGTTGTGCGGATGAGCGGCAGAGGCAGTCTGGATCTGCTCAGCCCTGCGCTGCTCCGCAGAAAGCTCATCACAAAGGATTCGTTCCGCCGTCCGCTCGATCC
>JAGKVC010000032.1 GCA_021152595.1 Clostridia bacterium | reverse complement strand
CCGTAGAAGATTCTCCGCTCGTCGATCTCGAGTCCGTTTTCCTCCATCGCCGAGAGGAACGCCTCATAGCGCATTCTGCCCTCGGGATTCGAGAGCGGACCGGAAACATAGTTCAGAACCTTTGCGCCGTGCTCCACGATCACATGGCTGATCAGTGCCTTCATGACCTTGAAATTGTCGATGCTGATATCATAAAAATCCGGATAATCCTTGGTCTCAAATGCAACCGCAGGAATCCCCGAGGCTCTGACGCGCTCCACGATCCGCGCCTTGACCTCCGCATCGCTGAAGGTGTTGAGCATGAGCAGTGCGCCGTCGAAATAAGAGAAGTTTGTCAGATTGAAGATGCTGAATTCGCCGAGATCAAATCTGCGGCTGTCCACAACACCGCCGAATGCGGCAAAATAGGAGATATTGACATCATGCTCGCGCGCATACTGATTGATGCCGCGGATGACATTGTACTGATATTCCTCATCCAGTCCGATGACAATGACGGCGATATTCCGGATCTTCATGCAAACACCTCTCTTCCGGATCGAAAATGATAGGTATTACTATTATATCACTTTTTTCAGAAAGAGAAAAGTTTTTTGCAGGATTTTGGCAGGATGCACATAGAATTTGCTGATTCTTTGTGCAAAATTCGTTATGCAGCGTGTTCGGAAGTTGTATATGAAATAATTGCGATAATTAGTCATATCTTGTGCATATTATCGCATTGACTTTCTGTTTTTTCAGGATTATACTGAATTTACGGCAACAGACAGGCTGCACAGAAGAGAGGCAGCAAACAGCCGGATTTTGGGGAGGAATACCATGAAGATGAAAACGAAAAAGCTGTCAGGGGTGATCTGCGCCCTGACGATGCTCTGTCCGCTCGTGCAGAGCATGCCGCAGCAGACCTTCGCCGCTGAGGGGTATCAGGTGCGTGATCCGTTCTATCAGTTCGGAAACGGGTATCACTATTACACCTCGGAGCATTTCCAGTTTATCTGGGGAAACAGCGGCGATGCAGGCAGAGTGACCGATGCATTTCTCAAAGCGAATGCGGAGAACCTTGAGACCTGCTGGGATATCTACGTCAATGATCTCGGCATGAACGAATGCGCCGAATCCGTCGAGCCGCGTCTGCGTGACGGAAACAAGTACAAGCTCAATGTCTATATCTCCGGCACGGGGCTTGCCGATAAGCAGGACGACTGGGCGTATATGTCCTATGACAATCAGGGCTATCCGTTTCTGTTCTGCTGTGTCGATGCAATGGCAACGGATCCTGTTTCGTGGGTGATGCCGCATGAATTCGGTCATGCGATTACGGCGCATCAGCTCGGCTGGAACCGCAATAAATATTCCAATACATGGTGGGAGGCGCTCGGCAACTGGTTCCGTGAGCAGTGGATTTACCGCGTTTCGGAACAATACGGCTGGGAGAATGATCCCTCGCACGGCTACGGCACCGATTTCTTCGAGACCTATCTGCAAAATCTCTGCTTTACATCGCCCTTCGGCAGAGATTATTATGCCGCGTGGGTGCTGATGCAGTATCTCACGGAAAATCCGGACGGACTTGAGGGCTACGGCGAGAATTTTGTCCGGACAATGCTTCAGCAGGGCAAGGACGACGAATATCCGCTGCTGATGATCGACCGCCTTGCGCCTGCCGATATCAAGGAAACGCTCGGGCATTATGCAAAGCGTATGGCAACGCTCGATTTCGGACAGCAGACCGCATACCGCAAGCGTCTCAATGAACTGCTCGGACGCGGCGCATGGTACTGGCAGCAGATCTATACCATGCCGGAGCCTGTCACCGGCAGCGCAGATACCTACACCGTTCCGACGGAGCGCGCACCGCAGGCGAGCGGTATCAATATCATTCCGCTGACGCTCACCGGCGACACAGTTTCCGTCACGCTCACGGGCAGATCGGATTTGCAGGGCGCGGACTGGCGCGGCTGCATCGTGATCGAGGATGCGCAGGGAAAATCGCATTACTCCGGGCTGATCAAGGCAGGGGAGACCGGCACGCTTGCCGTCCCTGCGGATGCAAAATCTGCGTATGTCACGGTTATAGCAACGCCGGATGCATCGCTCTACTGCCCCTCCGGTCTGCACTGGCATCAGGATTCCGATGAATTCGGCGAGACAAGGCAGCCGTTCTCCTCGAAGCACCGCTATCCCTATGCGATCACACTCGGCGGTGCGGAGATCATGGAACGTCCGCTGGGCAATGTCCGCGGACATCAGCACGCAAACGGCGGCGGATTTGTCGCGGATACCGCAAAGGTCGCGGATACGGTCTATGTCGGACCGGATGCGGCGGTGCTGGGGTATGCGACAGTCTCCGGAAATGCCGTGATTACCGGACATGCAATCGTCGCGGAAAGTGCAAAGGTCTCCGGCAATGCTTATATCGCGGATACGGCAATCGTCCGCGGCAGAGCGTCCGTCACCGGCAATGCGCGCGTGCTGGAGAGCGCCTGCCTCTGGGATGATTACACCGTCAAGGAGAATGCGACTGCAAAGGGTGTTGCGTTCTGCATGGCAAAGGGTACGGCGGCAGGGCAGGCGGTGCTGGATGGCGATTACTACGACGACGGCAGCAACACCGCAACAAAGGGCAACTGCTGCGGCTGGTACGGCACGCAGACCTATCTCGATGCGCGCCCCTATACCGACGGACTTTCCCTTTCTTATGATTTTGACGCGGACAGCAGCGTGATCTGCAAGGAGGCATCCTCCTCGACCTATGCGCTGCCCGAGGGCTGCACATGGCAGGAGACACATCACGGCGCATCCGGCGTCATGGAATTCGACGGCAAAGACGATGTGATTCCGCTGGATCCGGCCTTCGGCAGCATGCAGGGGACACCGGAATATCAGCTCGCGGCACTGTGGTACGGCGGTGCGGAGAATCAGGCATTGCTCAGCTTCGGTGATGCGGAGCGCTCTGTCACGCTGACACCGTCAAATGCATCCGGCAAGGCTGCGCTGATCCTGCGGAACGGCGATCAGGTTACGCAGATCGAAGCACCGGAGGCGCTGACACCCGGAAAATGGACCGTGATCCGCATTGTGCCGGATCAGGATGAAACAATGCTGGAAATAAGCGGTATGGCGCCTGTCCGTGCAAAGGCTTCGCTGACACCGTATCAGGCGATGCTTGCACCGGAGAGCGTCTGCCTGCTCGGCAATGATCTGAGCGGCAATGCGTTTGCCGGTGTTGTGGATTTTGTCCGCACGAGCTTCAAGGAGACTGCGCTTGCAGTCGGGGATTATCCTGCCGAGCCGGAGCCTGTCACGCCGCCTGTGACGGAGCCGCAGGCATCGCTTCTGCGCGGTGATGTGAATTGCAGCGGTGCGGTGGATGTTTCGGATGCGGTGCTGCTCGCACGCTATCTTGCAGAGGATCACGAGGCGTTTATTTCCGCCGTCGGCAAGCAGAATGCTGACTGTGACGGCGACGGCGCACCGATGCCCAATGATGGGATCGGCATTCTCCGCATCATCGCAAAGCTGAGATAAGATGATGCGATTGTGCCGCAGAGATAATCGCAGATGCAAGTTTCATGCATCCACTTGAAAAATAGTGATTGATCTGCTATACTGATAACGGAAACAGCATGAAAGGAGCATATGATGAAAATAATCGCAGTCGGCGCAGTGACAGCAGGCGGAAAAACGACCGTTGTCCGTGCATTGCAGGAGCGGCTTCCGAAGGCAGCGGCACTGTATTTTGATGATTACACATTTGAGGGAGAAGTCGAGGACTATGCGGAATGGCTCGCAGCAGGCGCGGATGTGCATGTCTGGAATCTGTCGCCGCTCAGAGCCGATATGGAGCGGATCATCCGCAGCGGTGAATATGATTATCTGCTGCTGGACTATCCGTTTGCGTATGCGCACAGCATGATCCGCGATGATCTGGACTGCTGTATTTTCATTGATACGCCGCTGGATATCGCAATGGCACGCAGGGTGCTTCGGGATATGCAGGACGCCTCTGCGGATGAGATCCGGCAGGAGATGACAGCTTATTTGCAGTATGCAAGACCTGCTTATGTACAGATGCAGAATGAGCAGCTTGATACTGCGGATGCTGTGATCGACGGCGTAAAGCCACTTGAAGATATCATCAGCGAAGCACTCGGGATCATTTCCGGATGCTGAAATATGACAAAGCCCCGCGGTGAACAGCATCACCGCGGGGCTTTTTTGTATCCGGTTATTGCTCGAGCTTTTTGAGGAACGCACGGGTGCGGTCGTTCGAGGGATTGTCAATGACATCCTTCGGATCGCCCTGCTCAACGATCACGCCGCCGTCCATGAATACCACATGATTCGAGACGCTGCGTGCAAAATCAATCTCATGCGTGACGATCAGCATGGTCATTTTCTCTGCGGCAAGCTCCTTGAGTACCTTGAGAATCTCTGCGGTCAGCTCCGGATCGAGTGCCGAGGTCGGTTCATCAAAGAAAAGCATCTTCGGCTTCATTGCAAGCGCACGCGCGATTGCGACACGCTGCTGCTGTCCGCCGGAAAGCTGGTAGGGGTAATAATCGCCCTTATCGGAGAGCCCCATTTTTTTCAGAAGCACCTGCGCTTCCTTCATGACCTCCGCCTTATCGCGCCTGAGGACATGAATCGGTGCGTCGGTGATATTTTTCAGCACAGAATAATGCGGAAACAGGTTGAAATTCTGGAAGACCAGCCCGAAGGTATGCTTGATCTCCTGCAATTCGGATTTGCCGACATACTGCGGCTTGCCGTCGGCGGTTTTGACCGCTTCCTTTCCGCAGTAGGTCATGGTGCCGCCGTCGATCGTTTCCAGCATCGAGATGCAGCGCAGAAACGTCGATTTGCCCGAACCCGAGGGACCGAGAATCGAGACGACCTCACCCTCACCGACGGTCATGCTGATATCCTTCAGCACCTCGAGATCGTCAAAGCTCTTTTTGATATTCTTGACTTCAAGCAGATTATTCATTTGCTGTCACCTCACTTATCTGAAATAGTTGAGCTTCTTTTCAATGCGGTCCATGACGAATGCAACGACTGCATTGAACACATAATAGAATACGCCTGCGATGAAGAGCGGCATGATCGTTGCCTGTGCCGCCGCGACCTGCTTTGCCAGCGTGAACATCTCCGTATAGGAGATTGCAAATGCCAGCGAGGTATCCTTGACGAGCGTAATCACTTCGTTCGTGATCGACGGGATGATATTCTTGACCATCTGCGGGAACACGATCTTAAAGAACTTCTGCGATTTGGAATAGCCGAGAATCTCGCAAGCCTCGTGCTGTCCCTTCGGAACTGCCTGAATGCCGGAGCGGTAGATCTCAGCGAAATATGCCGCGTAATTGAGCGTGAATCCGATGATGACCGCGTAGAAGCGGTACGATGCCGAGGTCGAGACGCCGAACAGATAATACGGTCCGAAGAATACGACCAGTAATTGCAGCATCAGCGGTGTGCCGCGGACGATCGAAATATAGACTGTCACGAGCCAGCTCAGCGGCTTGAATTTGCTCATTTTGCCGAATGCGATCAGCAGACCGAGCGGCAGTGCGAAGAGCAGCGTCAGGAAGAAGATTGCAAGCGATGCGCCGACGCCTTTCAGAAGCTGCTTGCAGATGCTCGCGAGCTTTTCACCGAACGGTGTTTCCTGAACGGCGGTCTCGGCTTTTGTCTCGGTATCGCGCGTCAGGCAAACGCTGTCGGAGAGTTCCCATTCTTCTGCGATTCTGGCGAATGTGCCGTCGTCAAGCATGGTCAGGAGCGTTTCCTGCACCTGATCGCGCAGTTCGGTATTGCCCTTGAGGAAGCCGATGCCGTATGCTTCCGAGGAAACATGCTCATCAAGCATCATGAATTTACCGCCGCGAGCAGCGATCTCATAATTTGCAACGCCGATGTCCATGCAGATCGCATCGACCGCGCCGCTTTCGAGATTGAGGAATGCGCTGTTGTAGTCGCCGACCTGCTGGAGTTCCTTGAAGCTGTCTTTCAGTGCAATATTGGATTCTTCTGCGTCCTCGCCGGTGAATGCGGCAAGTGCGGAGCTGTCTGCCTGCACGGCAACTGTCTTTCCGGCAAGATCGGTCAGCACTTTGATATCCGAATCGCTCCGGACGACAACGACCTGTGAGTTATCGACATACGGCACAGACCATGTATAGTCATTCTCTCTGCCGTTGATCGTAAAGCCGTTCCAGATGCAGTCGATCGCGCCGGTTTTCAGCTCCATATCCTTGGAGTTCCAGTCGATCGGCTGCTTGACGAGCGTCCAGCCGCGGCGCTTGCAGACCTCCTCTGCGAGCGAGAGATCGAAGCCGACATATTCGCCGGATTCGTCCTGATAGCCGTAGGGCGGAAACTCTGCGTCAAAGCCGACGGTGAATGTTCTGCTTTCCCCGATTGTCTCCGTGTCGGTTTCCGGTGCGGTGAGGCAGACGCAATCGGTCAGCTCCCAGTCCGCGGCGATTTTTGCAAAGGTTCCGTCGCGCACCATATCATAGAGCGTATCCTGCACCTCATCGCGCAGCTCCGTATTGCCCTTGAGAAATCCGACGCCGTACTCCTCCGAGGAGATCTGCTCCTCAAGCATCCGGAATTCGCCGTTTCTTGCTGCAATCTCATAATTCGCAACGCCGATGTCCATGCAGATCACATCGACCGCGCCGCTCTCCAGATTCATAAACGCGCTGTTGTAATCACCGACCTGCTGGAGCTCCTTGAAGCTCTTTGCAAGCTCGATATTGGATTCCTCTGCATCCTCGCCGGTGAATGCGGCAAGCGCGGAGCTGTCCGTCTGCACCGCAACGATTTTGTCTTTCATATCGCTGAGTACATTGATATCGGAATCCGTGCGGACGATTGCGACCTGCGAATTATCGACATATGGCTCCGACCATGTATAGTCGTTTTCTCTGCCGTTGATCGTAAAGCCGTTCCAGATGCAGTCAATCGCGCCGGTTTTCAGCTCCATATCCTTGGAATTCCATTCGATCGGGACTTTTTTCAGCTCCCAGCCCTGCCGCTTGCAGACCTCCTCCGCGAGCGAGAGATCGAAGCCGACATACTCGCCGGATTCGTCCTGATAGCCGTAGGGCGGAAACTCCGCGTCAAAGCCGACTGTGAATGTCCGGCTGCCCTCTGCGGAAGCTGTCAGCACGGGGACTGCGCCCGTCAGCAGCATTGCCGCAGCACTGAGAAATGCCGTGATTTTTCGTAGTGCCATAGCTGTATTTTACTCCTTCCCGTCAGCATATGCCGTTCACATATGATAGTTATGTTATCATTTTAGCACATTGTCAGACTAAAGTCAAGCAGAAACTACATTTGAAAATTAGAAATGAGAAATTAGAAATGAGAAATTGCGGTGTCCGCTGCGCGGAAGATTTATAATAGTGAGAAGATAGGAGTGAGAAGTGAGGAGTTGCGGTGTCCGCTGCGCGGACAGATTTGAAAATGGATTCACCAAAGGGCTGCTGATCCGTTGGTAGTTTTGGGCGGAGATCTATGCACGACAACTGTGACTGCACCGTGACCTTTGAGAACGGGCGCAAGCGGCAGGATGTGTGGAGTAAACGGAAATGGGAAGCGCCGGAACCGGGCGCCGGTGCCGGTGAGCCAGTTGTGCTGACGAAGGAGCAGGCAGAAAAAATACAAGCAGAATACGGCTTGACAATAATGCCAAAAGATGGTAAATTAAATAGTGAAGAGGAATTTCAGTTGCTTGAAAACTTTTTGTCTCAACAAGTATGACAGGAACAATCTATACACATCAGCAAAAATGTGAACACTACAGAAATGCAATCCTCAATATTGCAAAAACTTGGACGAGAATTTTAGTATTGATAACTTTTTATCAGAATATGGAAGTACAAACGATAAAGAGTTTTTTGCTGAGTGTTTTGCAAATAGTCAACTAGGTAAACCTAATGTATTAGGAAATGCCATGCTGATTTGGCTTGAAAGGAGGGGGTTCAATGTTTATTGAAAAAAAGGATTTACCATATTTTATGAAAAACATAGAATGGTATTTCTTTGACAAAAACGAAGGCGTATACAAACCGACGGAGAAAGCACCTCCTCGTGCGGTGGAATCTATTACCAAATTCAATGCTGAACATGTTTATACAGATGAAAATGGTGATACATGGACTGATTTTTAAGAATAAACCGCCCTGAGTAATCAAGGCGGTTTTCTCATCCCCAAAAGCCGAAAGGAGTTTATCACATGGAAGACTGGAAAGAACGACTGAAAGCTGAATATGCGCAGACCAAAGAGCGTTACGAGAAGCTGAAAGCATGGAACAACAAGCGAACGGCAGCAAGTGAACTTGCATATCATACGCCTTGTACCTCGGATGCGAATGCTGCCGAGCGCAGAAAGCAGCAGTAACCATGATGAGCTGACAAAGCACGGCGCAGTTGACTTTTTTATGGGATTGTGGTATGATATAATGTACGGCAGTATGAGTTACGGACATCTGCCGGATACGGGCAACTTGAAAAAAGGAGAGGGAAACTATGTTAAATTTGAAAGGAAAATGGGCACTGATCACCGGTGCCAGCCGCGGAATCGGCAAACTCGCCGCAGAAGCTCTCGCAGAGCAGGGATGTAATCTGATCCTGCTCAGCCGCGACACCGCACACACTGCGGCGCTCGCCAAGACGCTTTCTGAGAAGGTACAGGTCAAAGAAACCGCCTGCGACCTTGCCGATGCAAAATCCGTTGAGCATGCAATCGCGGAGATCGACGCCATGGGCGTGCCGGTCGATGTGATCCTCAACAATGCAGGTGTACAGATCGCCTACCGCACCGATTACTGGCAGACTCCTGTCAGCGATTATGTCACGAGCTTCCAGATCAACACGATCTCGCCGATGATGATCTGCTATCACTTCATCCCGAAGATGATCGAGCGCGGCTTCGGCAGAGTTGTCAATACGACAAGCGGCATCCGGCTCGAACCGGAGCAGGCAGGCTATTCCGCGAGCAAGGCAGGTCTTGACAAGGTCACGATCGACCTCGGCTCCAAGCTCGCAGGGACAGGCGTCGCAATCAACCTGACCGATCCGGGCTGGTGCAGAACCGACCTCGGCGGTCCGAATGCGCCGAATGCTCCGGAAAGCGCAATTCCGGGCGTGATTGTCGGTGCGTTCATCGAGCAGCCGAAATCCGGCAGAACCTTTGCCGCAGGGCTGTTCTATGATATGACGCTGGAGGAAGCCGTCGCAAAGGCGGAAACAATGGAATGCAGCGCCTATTGATTCACATGCAGAACACTGTGCAGCTCCGGCAGCCCGTCCGGAGCATACAGTGCTTCCGTGATACATCCCACTCCCCAAAAGTATGAACACAATTTCAGCGATGCGCCGAAATATATGACCGAGGCGGATGCGGATGATTATGAAGCGCATCCGGAGCAATACGAATGGCATTTTGAGCTTACGAACTGGTGGTGAACCATGAAGCTGATCATCGTCCGGCACGGCGATCCGGACTACGAACACGATACCCTGACCGAAACCGGAAGGATCGAAGCGCAGTGTGCGGCTGAACGCCTCAAAGCACATCCGGAGATCGCGGCATTTTATGTCTCGCCGCTCGGCAGGGCGCAGGATACCGCACGCTATACGCTGGATGCACTCGGGCGTGAAGCGGAAACGCTGACGTGGCTGCGTGAATTTCATGCGCCGATCCTGCATCCCGATACCGGCGATGTCCGCGTGCCGTGGGACTGGCTCCCGGGGTACTGGACAAATGAGCCGATGTTCTATGACAAGGACAAATGGGCGGAGACTGCCGTCATGCGCGAATACGGCGTCGGGGATGAGGCACAGCGCGTATATCAGGGACTCGATGCACTGCTTGCAAAGCACGGCTATGTCCGCGATGGCAATGATTACCGCGCAGAGCGTCCCAATACGGATACGATTGTTTTGTTTTGTCACTTCGGCGTGGAATGCGTCATGCTTGCACATCTGATCGGGGCATCCCCGATGGTGCTGTGGCACGGCTTTTGTGCCGCACCGACGGCGATCACCGTCGCTTCAACGGAGGAACGCAGAGCAGGCATCGCATCCTTCCGGATCAACACCTTCGGAGATACCGGTCATCTCTATGCCGCAGGGCGCGAGCCTTCCTTTTCGGCGCGCTTCTGCGAGACCTTCGCCAATGCGGCGGAGCGCCATGACTAAACCGGTATTCCGCGTATAAAGCAATGCTTTAGGAGGAGCTTTCAGTTTGAATATTATCATTGTGGGCTGCGGCAAGGTCGGCAGAGTGCTGACGGAGCAGCTCAATGAGCCGGGCAATAATATCACCGTTGTCGATATCAACGGCGCACGCGCGACCGATGTTGCAGAGCGCTATGATGTCATGCAAGTCGCCGGAAACGGTGCAATACGCGCCGTACTCGAGGAGGCCGGCATCAAAAAGGCGGATCTGCTGATCGCCGTCACCGGCTCGGATGAGCGGAACCTGCTCTGCTGCCTGATGGCAAAGAAGGCAGGCGGCTGTCAGACGATCGCCCGTGTCCGCAGTCCCCAGTATGATGCCGATGTCCGCTACCTGAAAGAGGAGCTCGGACTTGCAATGGTCATCAATCCGGAGTTTGCGGCGGCAGGGGAGATCGCGCGCGTGCTGCGCTTTCCCTCGGCAATCAAGATCGACACCTTTGTCAAGGGCAAGATCGAGCTGCTGAAATTCAAGCTGCCTGAGGATTCGCCCCTCTGCGGCATGCAGATCCGGGAAATCTCGCCCAAGCTGCACTGCGATGTGCTTGTCTGTACGGTTGAGCGCGACGATGATGCATTTATCGCATACGGCGACTTCCGCTTTGAGGCGCGCGATGTCATTTCGATCATTGCGGATCCCAAGAGTGCCTACAATTTCTTTAAGCGCATCAATTACAAGGCAAAGCCCGTCGATGATGTCCTGATTGCAGGCGGCGGCGATATCACGCATTATCTCTGTCAGATTCTCGAAAAGGACGGCATCGGCATCACGGTCATTGAAAAGGATGAGGAACGCGCCGACCTGCTCTCCGACCGCTTCTCGAATGTCAATGTCATTCATGCGGATGCGATCAATCAGGAGGTGCTGATGCAGGAGAATATCGACAAGACAGATGCATTTGTTTCTCTGACGAATATCGACGAGGAGAATATTTTGCTTTCGCTGTTTGCAAAATCCGTCAGCGACGGCAAGATTGTTACAAAAATCAACCGGATCGACTTCGATACCGTGATTGATCACCTCGATCTCGATACCATCATCTATCCGAAGAATCTGACCTCTGACTTCATCGTGCGCTATGTCCGCGCGATGAACAAGACAATCGGCACAAACCTCGAGACGCTCTATCAGATCATCAAGGGCAAGGTCGAGGCGGCGGAGTTCATTGTCAAGACGGATTCTGCGCTGACTGCCGCACCGCTGATGCAGCTCAAGCTCCGCGACGGCGTTCTGGTCGCGGCGATCGTGCGGAACGGCAAGGTTCTGATTCCGCGCGGCAGCGATACCATTCAGCAGGGTGATTCTGTCGTCATTGTGACGAATCATCTCGGACTGCATGACATGAACGATCTGCTGCAATGACGGAGGCTGAAACTGAATGAATATCCGCATGACAATCTATATCCTCGGCATCCTGCTGATTTTCGAGGGCGGCTTTATGGCTGTCCCGACCGCGACGGCAGCGGTCTACCACGAGCCGGAGCTGCTGCTCTTTGCAATTCTGGCTGCGGCGCTGCTGCTCTCCGGCATCATCATTACGCGCTTTAAGCCGAAGAACAAGAATCTCTTTGCACGCGACGGCTTTGTGATTGTCGCGCTGAGCTGGCTGGTACTGAGCTTTTTCGGTGCGCTGCCGTTCTATATCTCCGGAACGATCCCGAAGTTCGTCGATGCGATGTTTGAATCGGTCTCGGGCTTCACGACGACGGGCGCGAGTATTCTGCACGATCTCGCACCGGTGCCGAAGTGCATGCTGATGTGGCGCAGCTTTACGCACTGGGTGGGCGGCATGGGTGTTCTGGTCTTTATCATGGCGATTCTGCCGCTTGCAGGCGGTCAGAATATGTATCTGATGAAGGCGGAAAGCCCCGGTCCTTCGGTCTCAAAGCTGGTGCCGAGAGTCCGGCAGACCGCCATGCTGCTTTACATCATCTATTTTGTCATGACCGTCGCAGAATTCGTGCTGCTGCTGATCGGCGGCATGCCGCTCTTTGACGCGATCAATATTTCCGTTGCGACGGCAGGCACAGGCGGCTTCTCCTGCAATCCGGCAGGCATGCCCTATACGCCGTTCTGCATCAATGTCATTACGATTTTCATGTTCCTGTTCGGCGTCAACTTCACATGCTACTTCCTGCTGCTGCACAAGCGCTTCAAGGATGCCTTTACCGATGAGCTGAAGGTTTATCTCGGGATTATCGCATTTGCGATCCTGACGATCACGCTGGATGTCCGCCATCTGCCGATGTTTCACGGCACCGGCGAGGCGCTGATGCACAGTTCGTTCACGATCGGCTCGCTGATGTCCTCGACCGGATTTGCGACAGTGGACTTCAATCAGTTCCCTGTTTATTCGCGGACGCTGCTTGTCATGCTGATGTTTGTCGGCGCATGTGCAGGCTCGACGGGCGGCGGCATCAAGGTCTCGCGTTTTATCATCCTGTTCCGCAATATGTCCAATGAGCTGCGCGTCATGACGCATCCGCGGCAGGTCAAAAAGGTTCGCATGGACGGCCATCAGGTCGAAGCGGATGTCATCAAATCCGTGCATGTGTATTTCGCTGTGTACATCATGATCTATGTGATCAGCCTGCTGATTCTGACGCTTGATCATCTCGATCTGACGACGAATTTCACCGCGGTTGTTGCGACGCTCAACAATATCGGCCCCGGCCTGGAGCTGGTCGGTCCTGCATCGAATTTTGATGTGTTCTCGACGCCGTCCAAATGTGTTCTGATTTTTGATATGCTCGCAGGCAGACTCGAGCTGTTCCCGATTGTTCTGCTGCTTGCACCCTCGACATGGAAAAAATGACCGCTTGTTATCCGCAGAAAAAATCCACATGAAACGGAGTAATTCAATGAAGCATAAGCTCGGTATGGTGCTTGAGGGCGGTGCTTTGCGCGGTCTGTTTACGGCAGGCGTGCTGGATGTGTTCCTCGATGAGGCAATCAAGGTTGACGGCGTGATCGGTGTCTCTGCCGGTGCGACCTTCGGCTGCAATTTTCTGACAAAGCAGAAGGGGAGAGCCTTGCGCTACTGCCTGCGGTTCATTCATGATCCGCGGTTTTGCAGTGTGCCCTCGCTGCTGCTGACCGGTGATATGTTCGGCGCGGAATTCTGTTACCACACGATTCCGGAGCAGCTCGATCCGATTGACAATGAGACATTCCTGCAGGGCGGTGTGCCGTTTTACATCGCCTGTACCGATGTCCATACAGGCAAAGCGGTCTATCATCAGTGCCGCGATCTGCTCAGCCGCGAGGAGCTGGAATGGGTGCGCGCCTGTGCCTCGATGCCGCTTGCCTCGCGGATTGTTCACGCTGGGCAGTATGATATGCTCGACGGCGGCATTTCCGATTCGATCCCCCTGAAGTATTTTGAATACAAGGGCTTCGACCGCAATATTGTCATTCTGACGCAGCCTGAGGGCTATCAGAAATCGCCGAATTCCACCATGCCGCTTGTCCGCACGGTTTACCGGAAATATCCGAATCTCATCCGCGCAATGGAACGCCGTCATATCTATTATAACCGGCAGCTTGCACATGTTCTGGAGGCGGAGCAGAACGGCACGGCATTTGTGATCCGTCCGCCGGAAAAGCTCCCCGTCAGCCATGTGTCGCATGATCCCGATAAGCTGTGCGCGGTCTACCGCATCGGCAGAGAGACCGGTCTTGCGGTGCTGCCTGCGCTGCGGGACTATCTTGCAGGTCTTGCATAATCTGAATCTCCGCCCTGATTCCGGTTGCCGGATCGGGGCGGATTTGTTTACCGGATGTAAAAAATATTTTTGAATATATAAAAAATCATTGGAAAAATATTGACTTTCTGTGCAGTTTCGTGTATAATAAACTTGATCGGTGAAACGCCGGCAATCTATCACTGCATGAAACAGGAGGAATGTATAATGGGAAAATATCTGATTAAAAAAACCAAGACAGGCATCAAGTTTGATCTCAAGGCCGGTAACGGCGAAGTCGTCGCAACCTCTGAGGTCTATACGACCGAAAAGGCATGCCGTGCAGGTATTGCAAGCGTTCAGCGCAATGCTCCGGCTGCAGCGATCGAGAACCAGACTGAGGAGGGCTTCGAGAAGCAGAAGCATCCGAAATTCGAGGTCTATAACGATAAGAAGGGCGAGTTCCGATTCCGTCTCAAGGCGACAAACGGTCAGATTATCGCGGTCAGCGAGGGCTATAAGGCGATCTCCGGCTGCCTGAACGGCATCGAATCCGTCAAGAAGAATGCCGCATCTGAAATCGTAATGCAGGAAGACTAAGCGTCTGTTCTGTAAATATAAGGAGGAATATACCAATGGATATCAAGGCAGAAATCGAAAAGATTATTGCGCAGATCACGAAGGACGGCGATCTCAAGGATAAGTTCATGAAGGATCCGGCAGGTGCAGTCAAGGGCATCGTCGGCGAAGTCGATAAGGATTCCCTCGAGAAGATCATCGACGCTGTCAAGGCAGCAATCGGCAAAGAGGGCGTCAGCGGCCTCGGCGATAAGATCAAGGACGCACTCGGCGGTCTCCTCGGCGGCAAGAAGGACGAATAATCCTGCCGCTTTGCAGATCTCAATTTCATAAAAGAAAGCCGCTCCTGTCAGCACGGACTGACGGGGCGGCTTTTTGTCTTGTACGGAGATTATTTTGACGGTGCAATCTCTGCGATCACATCGAGGATGCGGTGCGCGGCGGCTTCCTTGGACATTTTCTCCAGCTCAATTTCACGGTCGGGCGTGATCAGCGTCAGGACATTCGTATCGGTGCCGAAGCCTGCGCCCTCTGTCCGCAGACTGTTCGCGCAGATCATATCGCAGTTCTTGGAGGCGAGCTTTTTCCGCGAATTTTCGACCACATGCTCGGTCTCCATGGAAAATCCGCAGATGAACTGTCCCTCACGCTTGTGGGCGCCGAGATATTTCAGAATATCCTGCGTGCGCTGCATTTCGATTGTCAGCGTGCCGTCCGATTTTTTGATCTTGTTATCCGCAACGGTAACGGGTGTGTAATCCGAGACCGCTGCCGCCTTGATGATGATATCCATATCAGCGGCACGGGCGGTGACTGCCTCAAACATATCCGCAGCGGAGACAACCGGCACCAGATTCACAAACATCGGCGGTTCGATATCGGTATGGGCGGCGACAAGCGTGACCTCTGCACCGCGGCGCATGGCTGCCTCAGCGACCGCAAATCCCATTTTTCCGGTGGAATGATTCGTGATGAACCGCACCGGATCGAGCGCCTCGCGTGTGGCACCGGCTGTCACGAGAATCTTTTTGCCGCTGAGATCCTTTTCGCAGGCAATCTCGCGCATGATATACTGAAACAGTACGCGCTCCTCGGGCATTCTGCCGTCACCGATGTCGCCGTTTGCGAGTCTGCCGGTATCGGGCGCAGCAATCTCATAGCCGAAGCGTTCGAGCTTCCGGATGTTATCCTGCACGATTGGATTGTGATACATATTGTGATTCATCGCAGGGGAGACGATTTTTTTGCACGGGCACGCCATGACAGTCGTTGTCAGCATATCGTCCGCGATGCCGTTTGCGATCTTGCCGATCACATTTGCGGAAGCCGGTGCGATCATGACGACATCCGCCTGCTTTGCGAGCGCGACATGCTCAACGCTGTACTGAAAATTGCGGTCGAAGGTGTCGATCAGGCATTTGTTGCCGGTCAGTGTTTCAAAGGTGATCGGGTTGATGAACTGCGTCGCGTTCTGCGTCATGAGAACCTGCACATTGCAGTGCAGCTTTGTCAGCATCCGGACGAGGTTCGGGATTTTATAAGCGGCAATGCTGCCTGTCACGGCAAGCACCGCAGTTTTACCTTTCAGCATAGCGATTCTCCTGTTCTGTGATCTGATCCTGCACGGATCTGTTTTATTATAGCATAATCTCTCGCAAAACACAAGTGCGCTTGTAAAATTAGAAATGAGAAATTAGAAATGAGAAATTGCGGTATCCGCTTCGCGGATGATTTGACAGAAAAGGAAAATCCCCGTGCGTTCTGCACAGGGATTCCGTGACTGTATTGTTAACTGTTCTTCTCATAAATACGCATCAGCCCTTTGAGCAGCAGCGAGGGATCGTGAATGATCTTCCGCTTGCAGAAGGGGATGATTGCAGGTGCATTGCCGCCCGTCGCAACAACGGTGCAGCTTTTGCCAAGTTCCTCCTCCATGCGCGCCGTTACGCCGTCCACGGCAGCGGCCGTGCTGTAAAGGATGCCGCTTTTCATGCAGTCAACGGTATTGGTGCCGATGACCTTTTTCGGCGGTGTCAGGCTGATCACGGGGAGCTGAGAGGCTCTGCTCGAGAGCGAATCGAGTGCCACGCGCACGCCCGGGATAATCATGCCGCCGCGGAATGTTCCCGTCTCATCGACCACGGAGACCGTCGTCGCGGTGCCCATATCCACGGTAATGACCGGCAGCGGATAGTAAGCCGCAGCCGCGACTGCATCTGCAACACGGTCACTGCCGAGCGCAGCCGGATTGTCCACCTGAATTTTCAGACCGGTTTTCACGCCTGCCCCGACGATCACCGGCTCTTTGCCGATTGTCCGCAGGATCGACTCACGGACGGTCTGCGTGACGGGCGGAACAACAGACGAAATGATGCAGCCGTCGAAATCCGCATACGTGATATGATTCAGATCGAGCACCGTCCGGATCAGAACGGTGTATTCGAGATCAGTGGAAAGATGCTCGGTCGAGAGGCGCTCCGTGAAAATGATCTTCCCGCCGGAAAAGCCGCTCACCACAATATTGGTATTGCCGATATCGACAGCCAGAACCATGCTCTCACACTCCGGTTATTTAGATTCAGATTTCTGATCGAGCGGCAGGATATGCGACTGATAGAGCGCCGTGCCGACGCCGCCGCAGACGACCGTATTGACGATCATCTCCAGGACCGCGTTGATGCCGACGAACAGGCAGATAAAGACCAGTGTGCCGACGAAGGTCTGCTCCTGACCTATGGACTCGAAAAGTCCCTTGATGTAATCGGTATTTCCGAAGAGCAGAACCAGTGCGCTCATGAAGAAAACCGTATTGAGCAGTGCTGTCAGGAAACCGGAGATAAAGCTCGATGCCGAGCCGCCGATTTTCTTGGAAAGTCCCTTGTGGATCAGTCCGACGAGGAAGCCGTCAAGCGCACGGGGGACAAAGCGCTGAATAAATGCCAGCACCGGATTGATGCTGACGAGTGCTGCGCCCATTTTGCTCGGGATTCCGATGCCGAAGCACTGCAAAAAGCTCATGATGCCGAAGATGGATCCCATGACGAGGCCGCCTACAGGTCCGAGTGCAATCGCCGTAATCGCCACCGGAATCACGTTGAGCGTGATGACCAGCATTGGTGTGATCGGAATCGAGCCGATCGGCGTGAATGAGAATAACATCACCATCGCCGTCATGAGTCCGAGGATCACGATTGCCTTTGTCTTGTTCTTTGTGTTCATTTCAAAATTCCTCCTTGTTGTTATCATTCCCCGAAGGGATACAATACAGCAGCATCATGATAGCACATCTATCGGAAAAAGTAAACGGTTTGTACCGCTCTGTAACCTTTTCTGTGCAAAGCGAAAAAATACGCATCACCTTTTCCAATCAAAATTGTACATTCGTAAGAATCCTGTGCGCCGTATGCAGACAGAGAGACGCACAGCGCAATGCCGTCTCCCTTAAATTTTCTTGAATATTCCGGTATAAAACCTAGACAATACGTGAATATTATGATATACTGTCTGCATACAGAACACAACGGAGGACGATTCTATGAAACAACAGAAGTGGGCGGCTGTGCTGCTCTCGGCCGCGATGCTGTTCGGCGCGGTGCCGGTGCTGCACGCTTCCGCAGAGACCGCAGCAGAATACACTGCATCCGCAGCACTTAGGCCATCAAGCGGCTACAATGCAAATGTCATGCGTGACAACAACGAAAAGACCTATTACACCTTTGCACCGGGCGGCACCCTGACGATCACGGCATCTGCGCCGATCGCCGGTATCTCGGTCAAATTTGAAAAGACCGGCGCCGCGTGGCATGCCGCGGCAAACGGCACGACGCTCGATTTCGGACAGAACCGGTTTCAGCATGATTTTGGTGATGTCTCCGCGCTCGGTGCAAGCTCGGTCGTGCTGACCTTTGATGCGTATATCTCGGTCAGTGAGATCCGCATTTTCGGCGCAGGCGATCTGCCGGCGGATGTGCAGGTCTGGCAGCCTTCCTATGACAAAGCCGATATCGCTGTATTCCCGACGCATAATGACGATGAGCATCTGTTTTTCCTCGGATTGATCCCCGATGCAATCGCGCGCGGCAAAAAGGTTCAGGTGATCTATCTGGTGCATCACAACGGCGAACCGATCCGCCTGCATGAGACGCTCAATGCGCTCTGGGAGGTCGGTCTGCGGCATTATCCGGCGCTCGGCAGATTTCCCGATCAGTATTCCGAGACGTATCAGTGGGCGATGAACAATTTTAACAGCGCTGGCGTATACTATGATAACATCCTGTCATATCAGGTTGAGATGCTGCGGCGGTTCAAGCCGGATGTCGTCGTCGGGCATGATGTCAACGGCGAATACGGCCACGGACAGCACCGCGTCAGCTCGGCAACGCTGATGAAAGCCGTCGGGATCTCCGGCGATGCGGCACAGTATCCGCAGAGCGCGCAGAACTACGGCGTCTGGGATGTGCCCAAGACCTATTTCCACCTGCTGACGACCAATCCGATTATCATGAACTATGATACGCCGCTTGATTACTTCGGCGGCAGAACCGCGTATCAGGTCTCGCTTGCCGGATACGCAAAGCACAATTCCCAGCAGTATACGTGGTTCACGGGCTGGGTAAAGGGCAACAGCTGGGCGTCCTATACAAAGGCTTCGCAGATTGCAACATACAGCCCGCTGAAATACGGACTCTACCGTACAACGGTCGGGCTTGATTCCGGCATCAACGATATGTTTGAGCATATTGCCGTCAAGCCGCTTCAGGGCGATGCGGACAGCGACGGCGAGATCACTGTGGCAGATGCACAGCGCACGCTGGATGCCGCCGTTCATATCAGCGCCGGAAACGACAGCGGTCTGACGGATGTCCAGTTTGCCGCTGCGGATGTCAGCGGCGACGGCGCAGTCACGATTGAGGATGCGCAGTTCATCCTCACTTATTACACAAGAAACAGCCTCTCCGGCAGATCGCTGACATGGGATCAGGTGATCGGATGAGCCCTGCCGGAATGTGCAGATTTTGCTTTTTCTCTTGACTTTTCAGGGGATTTATGCTAGAATATAATGGAATGCAGTAATATGACGACAAGGCATCCCTGAAATGTCAGATTATACTGAGAAAATCACAACAGCAAAGAAAGGATGAAATTAAGTTTATGTGTGGAATTGTCGGATTTACAGGCAACAGACAGGCGGCTCCCGTTCTTCTGGACGGTCTTTCCAAGCTCGAATACCGCGGATATGACTCCGCCGGTATCGCTGTCCGCGACGGCGACAAAGAAACGGAGATCATCAAGGAGAAGGGCAAGCTCAAGGTGCTTTCCGAAATGACCGATAACGGCAAGGCAGTCAAGGGCTGCTGCGGCATCGGACATACCCGCTGGGCAACGCACGGTGAGCCCTCTGCTGTCAATGCACATCCGCATGCAAGCGATGACGAGAACGTCATTGCTGTTCATAACGGCATCATCGAGAATTATCAGGAGCTGCGCGAAAAGCTCATCAAGAAAGGCTATTCGTTCAAGTCCCAGACCGATACCGAGGTCGCTGTCAAGCTCATTGACTACTACTACAAGAAGTACGCACCGCTGCCGATCGAGGCAATCGCACGCGCAATGGTCCGCATCCGCGGCTCCTATGCACTCTGCGTGATGTTCAAGGACTATCCGGGCGAGATCTACTGCGCACGTAAGGACAGCCCGATGATCATCGGCATTGCGGACGGCGAGACCTATGTCGCTTCCGACGTTCCGGCAATCCTCAAGTATACGCGCAATGTCTACTATATCGGCAATATGGAGATCGCAAAGCTCGAGAAGGGCAATGTCACCTTCTTCAACATTGACAGCGAAGTGATCGAGAAGCCGCTGACCGAGATCAAGTGGGATGCGGAATCCGCAGAAAAGGGCGGCTATGAGCATTTCATGCTGAAGGAGATCCACGAGCAGCCGAAGGTCATCCGCGATACGATCAATTCTGTTGTCACGGACGGCGTTGTTCATTTCGACAGCGTCAGCCTGACCGATGAGGAGATGCAGGACATCGAGCAGGTCTATATCGTTGCATGCGGCTCGGCATATCATGTCGGTATGGCGGTGCAGTATGTGATCGAGGATCTCACGAGCCTTCAGGTTCGCGTTGAGCTCGCATCCGAATTCCGCTACAGAAAAATGACGCTCAACAAGAAGAGCATGGTCATTGTCATCAGCCAGTCCGGCGAGACCGCAGATACCCTTGCAGCACTGCGCTCCGCTAAGGATCAGGGCATCAAGACGCTGGGTATTGTCAATGTGGTCGGTTCTTCGATCGCGCGTGAGGCGGATAACGTCTTCTATACGCTTGCAGGTCCGGAGATTTCCGTCGCAACGACAAAGGCATACAGCACGCAGCTTGTCGCAGGCTATCTGCTCGCACTGCAATTTGCAAAGGCACGCAATGAGATCGCCGAGGAGCGCTATAACGAGCTGCTCAAGGAGATCTATTCCATTCCGGATAAGGTCGAGAAGATTCTTGAGGATAACGAGCGTCTCCAGTGGTATTCTGCTAAGCTCATCAATGTCGGCGATGCGTTCTTCATCGGCAGAGGCATTGACTATGCAATCGGCATGGAGGGCAGCTTGAAGCTCAAGGAGATCAGCTATATTCACTCGGAGGCATATGCAGCCGGTGAGCTGAAGCACGGCCCGATCAGCCTGATCGAGGACGGCACCATCGTGATCAGCATCGTGACGCAGGAGGCACTGACCGAAAAGACCGTCAGCAACATGGTCGAGGTCAAGAGCCGCGGCGCAAAGCTGATGGCAGTTACGACCGCAGGCAATTATTTCCTCGAAGATACGGCAGAATTTACCTGCTATGTCCCGAAGATCGAGCCGCTCTTTGCAGGCAGCCTGAGCGTGATTCCGCTCCAGCTCCTGAGCTACTATGTCTCGATCGGCAAGGGCTTCGATGTGGATAAGCCGCGTAACCTTGCAAAATCCGTTACGGTTGAGTAAAAAGAAAAGAGGTCAGCAGTGCAAAATCTGCTGACCTTTTTTGAATCGGAAAAGAGGGACAGGCGTGAAAAAATCAGAACAGGCAATCGAAAATCACAAGCAGTGCATGTCCTGCTCGGCGGCGGTGCTGACAGCTTTCTGTGAGGAGGCAGGCATGACGCCGGAGGAAGCAATGGCGGCTGCGCGACCGATGGCAGGCGGCAGAATGGGGACATGCGGTGCCGTACTGGCGGCAAAGACCGTTCTTGCGCGGAAATACGGCGCGGATGATCCGCGTGCGGACGAGCTGGAGAAGCGTTTTCAGCAGATGAATCAATCCGTGATGTGCCGGGAGCTGAAAGGTGCGCTGACCGGAAAGCCCCTGCGCTCCTGCCGCGGCTGTGTCACCGATGCCGCAGAGCTTTTAGAAGTATTGCTGCGCGATGATTCATAACAGGGCAGGTAGTGCCTGCATCCGATATGCGAAAGTCCGAATCAGTCAAACCAAAGGCGAAAGTTTATTATCCCGATCAACGTGAATACATGTATATAGAAAGCCGCCAAATGCGCGTAATTGCGTCTGTTTGGCGGCTTTATTCTATTTTATCATAAATTGGCATCTGGGGATAATATCTACAGCGAGGAGTTTGGAGTGAGGATCCCTCAATCAAAATCCGCCGGAGACACCGCTATTCTTCCAGCATGGTGCGGAGCATCGTGAGGTCGGCGGCGTTCAGGATGCCGTCACGGTTGAGATCGGCACCGTCCGGATTCGGGAGCGTCCGGGATTTCGTCAGGAGATACGCGAGCAGTGCCGCATGATCGTCCGTATTCACAATGCCGTTTCCGTCCGCATCGCCGCGAAGAATCTCACCGAATACCTTGCTGACATTGCAGATTCCGACTGTGCGCTCTGCGCCGCTCTCTTTTTTGATCTGCACGCTGTAAACGCCCTGTGATGCAGCCGATGCCTGCCTGATCGTATAGGAAGGGGATGCCGCGCCGTCGATTGCCTTGCCGTCGTGATACCACTGATACTGCGCATCCGGCGCGTCACAGAGTACATCCATCGTGCAGGACGCTCCGCCTTTGAGGGAGACCGTTTGCTGCGTGTTATAGACCGTGATGCAGTCCTCGAGCATATACGGCTCTTTCGCGGTGACATCGGACAGCACGCTCCATTCATTTGCGCTGTCCTGCAAGGCATACCGCACATCGCTGATTGTCACGCCCGGTGCAAGTCCCATGACATCCCCGAACGGAATCTGAAACTCGATCAGCCCGTTACTGTGCTTTTGCAGAATGCCGAGCGGCTCGCCGTGATTGAAATAAATATAGCCGTTGCTTGCAAAATAGATCCAGTAGCTCTCGCCGTTCGTCTGATTTTTCAGATGCAGATTGTGAACCTCCGCCGAAGCACCGGTGTCGTATTTTGCGGTGACATAGAGATTCTTTGCGTCCTGATGCAGCCAGATTGCCGCATTGCTGCTTTCGGCGGCAGGCTCGCCCTGTTCGTTTTCATAGGATGCGGCACCGTCCGTGAGCTGCAAGCCGTTCAGTGTATAAAGCACTGCAGCGGATTGCTTTCCGAAGCCGCGGAAGGTCTCCTTTTCGGGATCCGCCGATGCTTTGACTGTCACGCTGCCGATGTAATTCGCACCGAGCGCAGGCTGCCAGATATCCGGATTTGCAAAGCGCACCGAACGCATATGCGTCTGCGTGATGTCATTGCTGCCGACAGAGAGCTTGAGGTAGACATTCCATTTTCCGGGCTCTGTGCCGCCGGGAATCTGCACAGAGAGAGACGCCGGTGTTTCGGTGCAGGAGTACCATTTCTGTGAATCGAGATCAACATCCGTGCGATAATAATTACCGTCTTTTTCAAGCAGAATCTCGGCATTTTGTTTGTGAACGGGATTTGCAAAGCCGGTGTTTTCGATCTTGAGTGCGATTTGCAGATTACCGCCCTGTTCGGTTTCCTTCGAGAGCTTTGCATCGCGCAGGACAAAGCGGTAGCCGAGATGATCGCGGATGAATTTTCGGACGGTCTGTCCGTAATATGCGGAATTATCGGCATCCGGCACATCGTACTCCCTGCCGAATTTGTAATTGTCATAGAGCCCGAAGATATTGGAATTGATGTAGGTCAGATGCGTCCGGTACATTTCAGGGATAGCGTTTTCGGGCAGATAGGTGTCATATTTCTGCGCAAATTCGAGATTTCCGGAGAATTCGCCGCCAAAGCAGCTCGTGACCGCCTGTCTGCCGAGCCAT
>JAGKVC010000184.1 GCA_021152595.1 Clostridia bacterium | reverse complement strand
GTCCCCTTGGGTTGTCACCCCCGATCCGTGGGGAGAAGCAGCGCTTATCATCGTATGAATGCAAATTGAGGGAATTGCTTTGATAATATCAGATTTTGCAAAAAAACAGGCGAACGGGTGAATAGCAAAAAACGCAAATCGGCTGCAAAAACCGGTGCCGCGTCGAAACGCAGCACCGGCAAAAATCCGTATTCAGTTCAGAGCGGATTACTTTCTCTCCTTGAGCAGGTCGCGGATCTCGGTCAGCAGGACCTCTTCCTTCGGCGGCTCAGCAGGCTTCTCCTCTTCCTTCTTCTTGCCGATCTCCATAGCCTTGTTGACAGCCTTGATGATGCAGAACAGAATCAGCGCGATGATCAGGAAGTTGATCACAGCGGAGATGAAGTTGCCGTAGTTGAATTCAGCGCCTCTGATCGTGAAGGATCCGCCGATCTTCACACCGCCGTCCTCAGCAGTGCTGCCGGTGATCGCCTGGATCAGCGGATTGATAAAGCTCTCGGTGAGTGCGGTCACGATGTTGCCGAAAGCAGCACCGATGATAACGCCGACTGCCATATCCATGACGTTGCCCTTGAGTGCGAACTCCTTAAATTCTGCGAAGAAACCCTTTTTTTCTGCCATTTTTATTACATCCTTTCATTTGCGGCGTCTGACCGCTTTGATTTACTATTATTATACCATACTTGCACAAAAAATGCATCTGTGAATAATGACGAAATTCATATGCAAATTTCACCTATTTTTCACAATCGAAATACAAATCCTCATAACTACGCAAAATACTACAAAAAAGCAGCGCCGCCGGCAGACAGAGCATACCGGCGGTCTCTCAGGTATAACGATGCATAAAATCCGGATAAATGAGCGGATCGCGCTCAGCGGTAAAGTCCTGCCGCTGTGCTTCCTGTTCTGCCGTTTTCTCCTTCGCCGCCTTTTTGGCGGCAATCGGCTTGGTGAGTGCCTGTTTCAGCCGGACGCCTGCCTTCTCCGGCGTGACATCCTTGAGATCCGCGCCGCATACAACACAGAACAGATGCCGCGTCTGCACAGGCTCACCGCAGTTCGGACAGATCATCCCGCGCACCTCATTTCCTTTGTTTTTCGCGCAAAAGCGTCATTCGGAACTGATTTCAGTTTAGCACATGACCGGATGAAAGTCAAGAGAGGCGGATAATATCTGTAGATTTTCATAAAATTGTGCTGATATTTTGTTAAATCCGACAAAGTTCTGCGTTGCTATTCCAATTTTGCAAAAACCTATGTTATAATGACAGTGAAAAGAGAAAAATACAGCAGTATTTGCTGAACAGTTAAGAACGAAGCGCTGAAGGAGAAAGGAGTGTGCGGCAGATCCGATACCGCACGATCAAACACTATGGCTGAATACCGATCAACAGGCAGAGAGCTGCGAAAATCGCCGAAGGGCGTGATTGCCGGTCTCTTTCTGATCGCACTTGCAGCATGCGGTGCGTTCTTCGGCAGGAATGTCCTGCAAAATCTGGTTTCGCTCGAAGCGGATGATTCCGAGGAGGTCGAGATCGAGGTTCCGAGCGCAGAGGAAAGCTCTGCGGTCACGAATCAGGTTGAATACGGCTCTGTCGCCGTCCCGAAAACCGAAATCCGCCGCGGTCCGCTCATGATCATCAATGACGATTTCCCGACAGAGGATGCCGAAACCGGCATTGTCTCGGTTTTCGAGAAAAAGACGCCCTGCCTGACAACGCGCGATATGCAGGTCTATCTGCTTGAGGAGACCGTGGATGCGCTCAATGATATGGCAGATGCGTTCTATGCCCAGACCGGTCACAACGATCTGCTTGTGCTGAACGGCTATGTCACAAAGGACGAGCAGAAGCGCCTGTATGAAGCGGATTTGCAGCGCACCGGCGCAAGCTCCTCGGATCTTTACGCGATCCCGGGCTGCAATGAATTTGAATCCGGATACACCTTTGAGCTGTCGCTTTTCGTCAACGGCGCATTTCAGGATTTCACCGGCGAGGGTGATTATGAATGGATCCTCAAGCACTGTGCGGAATACGGCTTTATCCAGCGCTATCCGGAGGACAAGTCCCAGTATACCCATGTCGAGGGACGTCCGTGGGTATTCCGCTATGTCGGCTCGCCGCATGCATGGTATATGTACAAAAACAAGCTCTGCCTCGAGGAATACACCGATCTGCTGGAAATGAGCCCTTATGAGGGCGAGCACGGCATCATCAATGACCAGCTCGGCAGAGAGTACGAGGTTTATTATGTCTCGGTCGATCCGGAAGATCCTGCCGCGGAAGCGATCGTCCCGACACCGATCGGCTATCAGTACACAATCTCCGGCAACAACAAGCACGGCTTTTATATCACCGTGTTCCTTGAAAACAACTGAACCGAAAAAATACGCCCCTGAGCAGTGCGAAATGCTCAGGGGCTTTTTGCTGCTTTGTCAGCCGTTCAGATTTTCAATCAGTTCCTTCATATCCCTGCTGATTCGTTCGGATTCAAAGTGATGCACGTAATGACCGCAGTCGAGCTTTATGAGCTTTCCGTCTGAGGAAGCATCGACCATTGCCTGCATCCCGCCTGTCCGGTATTCATCATTTGAGGTTTCGTTTGAAACGTACAGCATCATGGGAACCGTCGGCAAGGGTGCGGCGTTTCGTTCATCATTCAGGGCGATGATTTTTTCCGTATCGCCCTCATTCAGTTCTGTCGGATTCACATTTTTATGGCAGGCGATTTCCTTGTAAATCGCGCTTTCCTCTTTGGTCAGCGTTCCCGACTCATTGTAGTCAAACAGGCGAACAATTCCGGTCGCTTTTATGAACTTCCCAAGCCCCAGCTGAAAAGCTTTGACGGTTTCATTTTCTTTCAGTTTATTGACGTCCATACAGTGCGGCGTACACATATCCAGCCCGACGATCGCCTCGACCTCATCGGGATATTCCTGCGCCCAGCGTGTCGCCTCATAGCCGGAAAACGAATGCGGACACAGCACATACGGCGCTTCGATGCCGCACTTTTCAAGCGCCTCTCTGTCCTGTCTGAGGATTGTGTCCATATCGCGCTCACCGTCAACGAGATCGCTGAAGCCGTAGCCGAACTTTTCGACGACAACGATTCTATAATCATCGGAGAGTTTGCTGTAAAGCGGCTTGAAATCGAGAATCGGAGAGGAAGTCCCCCAGCCCGACAGAAACACGATCGTGTGTGTACCTTCTCCCTCTGTGTAGACGCTCATGTTGTGACCGTCCACTTCGACGAGCTGCCCGAGCGGTGTTTCATAAAGGCTGATGTTCTTTTTCAGCATGATCTGATTGTAAACCGTCAAGCCAATCAGGAATACCGCAATCAGAATCAGAATGCCGAGCAAGATTTTCCCGATCGCCTTCAGAGCTTTTTTCATATTGTACCGTCCTTTCTGCTGCCGGCCTGAAATATGCAGCGCATCGCTGTGAGAATGAAAATGCCGCAGTATATGAGGTACCGCGGCATTTCTGCATATTATTCGGCAGTTTCGGAGGATTCCTCAGATTCCTGACCGGAGCCGTTCAGCGCATGCTGGAAGAATGTGATCTTGAGGTTTTCGAGGAAAGCAGGAGCCGGAACCGGCGTGCCGTCCGCGTTGTAGTTACAGATTACGCCCCAGCCGGTCGCCGGTGCGGAGGAATACTGGAACATATAGCTGATCGCGTGGCGGTGATTGGAGAAATCCGTCGCAGTGATATCGGTCGTGACCGCATTGACGAAGATGCTGAAATACTTGTCAAGGCTCTGCGCGACACGGGTACCGCCGCCGCCGGTTTCACGGGTATTCGTACCGACCTCGCCGCCGCCGATGCACTGATTCAGGAGCTGCGCAACGGAGTTGCCGATAACGCTGCACCGCTCAACCTCATCGAGATAGTTGCTGCTCGTGAGCATGGTCTCGAACTGTTCGTTGTCCAGCGTCACCTCCATGTCCTCATTATCTCTGGAGGGATTCAGACCGGTATCGCGGACCGGAATGCGGTATGTGACATTGCCGATCAGCTCGACGGTTCTCTGGAAGCCGTTGCTGTCCATTTTGACATAGCGGTCGATCGGCTGATCGAGCAGCTCGGAGATCGCGGTTTTCATCGCCTCCATGCCGTGATTGACATAGCAGGTATCGACGGTCATGGATTTGCCGTCATAGACGACCTGCAAATCCAGCGGCACACCGACGCAGAAGATCTTTTTGCGCACCGGATCGAAGCGCATCATCATGACAGCGTTCTTGCGCTCATCATCATCGGGATCCAGCACAAAGAGCAGCGAGTTGACGTCGTCCTCGGAGATACTGGTCTGCGCACTTTGCATCGGCTGCAATTCCTTGGATTTGGAAGTCAGCTTGTTATAGAAATAGAACGCGACTCCGCCGAACACGATCAGCGAAATCAGAATCGTGATCATGAAGGGAATTGCCGTACTGCCCGCCTTCGGACCGCGCCGGCGGCGGCGATTATAGGTTGTGGTCATTTTGCCGTATTTGCAGTATATGCAGCGCACTGCTGCACATGGGCTGCACTCCTTTCTTTTGAATGATTCGTTGATTAAGACGTAAAATATTCATGTGCAGGCGGATCCTTCCGCACGGCTTTCTCAAGGGAAATCACGCGCATATCGAGTCCTGCACGTTCTGCCAGATGAATTGTCTGTCCGGTACCGGAGCGGAAATCCGCAACGACCGCGATGAGCCTTCTGCTGTGCTGAACCATATAGGCATTGCGGTCGCGGAAGCAGCCGCGGTAAAAATGCTCGCTCAGCGGAATGACCTGATCCGCCGCCTGCATGACAGCGTGAACATGAAACCGCTCCGGACCGCTGATTGTCTCCGTGCGGTCGGCGCAGGGCAGCACACAGACCAGATTCACAGCCGGATACTGCTTCCGGAAATGCAGAATCATATCCGCCGCCCAGAGATCGACGCCGCGCGCCATTCCGGTATAGAAGGTGTGTGCGCCGTCCTCCATCGCAGATTCAATTTCGCGGTAGAGCAGGCTTTGCAGCATCCGGAGCGCCGCACCGGTCGGGAGCTTTTCGGGGCGGTGACCGGTAATACAGACGCCAAAGCTGCCTTTCATCAGCTTGTAAAGACCGAGCCGCCGATGAATTCTCTGACAAGCGACTGCTCGGGGACCCATTCCTGATCCATCGGTGTCAGTGCTTCGAGGAAGCGCAGCAGCATCCGGATCCCGTCGTCGGCGCATTCAAGCTCAGCGAGCTTCCGGACAGTCTCGAGCAGAATCGGCTGATAGACCGAAAGCTCATAGCCCATGAAGGTATCCAGCTCATAGTCAGCGAGGTGCTTATAGGGCATGATGTAGAGATTTTCGCCTCTGGAAATGCTGGAGAGCATCTCGCAGGATTCCGCCGGCGCTCTGCCTCTTGTGCGCTGATCGCGGATCAGGCGCCGTGCAAAGCGGATCAGCGAGGGATGCAGGCGCTCATCATCACAGGTAATGCGCGTGCGGACGCTGAGGTAGATGCGGTTTGCAGGTGCATCGCCGGTGACCTCCGGATTGAGCGCATGGATGCCCTCCATGATGATCAGCTCATTCTTTTTGCGCTGCAAAATCTTTCCGGATTTCTTCTGCTTCTGCTCTGCAAAATCAAAGACCGGCAGCTCCACAAGGGTGTATCCCGCCGGAGCGGCGATGACATGCGTCGGGTCGTCAAGAGCGGTCATGTACATGTACAACACATAACGCAGACCGGCCGAACATCCGCGCACACCGTGAGCCAGATGCAGCCATCCCTTTGAAGTCTTGAGAGGATGCGGTCGCCGTAGCGGTCCTGCACCTCCTGATGTGTCAGATTGGTATTGACGATCATCGGCTTGTGTGCATTGACGCGGCTGTTGATGATCGTATAAAGCATCGAGCGCGAGAACGCGGTATCGAACTCGGTGCCGAAATCGTCGAGGATCAGCAGATCGCATTCGAGCAGGGAAGGCAGCGTATCGCCGCTTTCTCTTGTTCTGCGGAACTGCTCCTGATCGAGTATATGCATGAGATTGATCGCGGAATCATAAATGACATTATATCCCTTTTTCAGCACCTCATTTGCAATCGCAAGGGAAAGATGCGTCTTGCCGAGACCTGTTCCGCCGAAGAGATAGAGATTGCCTGCGCGTTCGGGCGAAAAGTCCGCCGCATATTCCTGACAGACCGCGAGATTCTGCTGCATCGCGTAATACTGTTCTGTCGGGAGATCCGCGTAATAGGAAAGCGAAAAATCATCGAAGCCGGAAAGAGAAAGCTGCGAACGTGCATTGAGCGCCTCCGCCCCGACTCTGCCGATCTCCTGCTCGAGGCATTTGCAGGGCTTTCCGCCGGTAAATCCGGTATCATCGCATATTGTGCAGCTATAGTGCAGATCGAGATAATCCTCCGGATAGCCGTGTGCGGCGAGGATTTTCCGCAGCATCGCATCGGCTTCCATGCTGTGCCGTGCAATCTCCTCGAGTTTTGCGCGGTTATCGCCCTTTCCAAGCACATGCGTAATGCTGAGGCAGGCGGAACGGAGCTGATTATCCAGCTCGGCAGTTTCAGGGATCTCGCGCCGGATCTGATCGGTTCTGGTCTCCTGAAGCCGCTCGGCAGCACGCCGCCGCTCGCGGATCCGACCGATCGCCTCCGCATAGATCTCTTCCTGCGTCATTGCGCGTTCCCTCCCCTGCTCACGAACCGTAAGGGTTCATGATTTTTTCCAGATCATCCATGTCGATGGATGAATTTGCGCTGCCCTCAGGCGGCTTTTTCGCAGCGCTGCGTCTGCGCTGTTTTCCTGCATAATATGCGTCATCCTGCTTCATTGCGTCAGCAACGGTGCGGATGCCTGCCTGCTCCCATTTTTCCAGGATACCGTTGAGATACGGGAATGAGAGCTTATCGTCATTCTGATTGCGTGTTTTTTCATAAGCAAGCTGAATCATCTCAAGGGACCATCCCTGCTGCCGCCAGCGGTCGAAGAACTCCTGCTGTCTGGCAGTCGGCTGACGGTGCATTTCAAAGAGCTGCATCAGCTTTGCGGTATAGGTGCGCGATTCGGTTCTGCGGCGGATATCCTCCTCGACGAGCGCATGCGTCATGACACCGCGCTCCTGCCATTCGATCGCAACCTTTTCCATATAGCGCACATGGAAGCAGTCGTTCTGCACGCAGTAGGCAGCGAGCATGAGGAGCAGATCGGGTTCCAGCCCGAGATATTCGTGCATCCAGATCATGCTTTTCTGCTCGGTATTATTGAGCATCCTGCCTGCGAGCTGCTCGATGCCGCGGAACATGGCAGCGATCGCCTGATTCTCGCGGATACGCGCTGCGATCTCGGAGGGCAGCATGGAAAACTGACTGCTGCTGATCTGCAATTTTGCAGCCGGCTCCGGCGCAGGCTCCTGTTTCGGTTCGGCAGCGGGCTGAAGCGGCAGCGAGACGGGCTTCTGCGGCGGCTGCACGGTCTGCGGCGGCGCGGTATTCTGCAATCTGACCGCCGGAAGCTCCGGCGAACCGCTGAGGACATTTGCATCCTGCCAGAAGGCGACCGCCTCCTCGACGGCATCCGGACGCACCTTGCAGTTCTGCGCGACGGCTTCCGCTGAGAGCGGTTCATCCGCATGGCAGAGCAGATAGAGCAGCACCTTGAGCTGATCGTGGCTTGCAAGCCCGAGCAGATGATCTGCAACCGTTACCGGAACGGGAAAAGTATGCCCTTGTTTCAAATAAATTTCCATATAACTCCCCCGCATCCGGACATAGTGATACTCTTATAGTATAGCACAAAACGCGGAAATTGTAAAGTGTGTGAATCCTGAAATTTTCCTGAAGCCGCCGCGTGTTTTTGTGAACAGCGTGCAGACAGCCGTTTTCGCAAGGCATACATTTCCGGTCAATGCAAATTGACAAAAATGCATTGACAAGCGAATAAAATACTGATATAATACAAGTATACGGCAGAAAGGGGGAGTTTTCATGCCGAAAACAAAAAAGGTCCTCAAAAGGATCACAGCCGCAGTCTCAGCGGCATCCATGATCAGCACCCTTGCAATCTCAGCCTATGCTGCAACAGAGGAACGTCTCATCGGATACTTAGGCGACCTGAACGGAGATATGGCAGTCGATCTGACGGATGTTTCCCTGCTCTCCGATCATCTGCTCACGCAGCAGCCATTGACGGATGCAGCCGCAGCATTCCGCGCCGATCTCAACTGTGATCAGCGGCTTGATGCGCGTGATTTCACGCTGCTCAAGCGGATTGTGCTGGGGCAGGCGGAGCCGGAGGGGCTCTATGAGGAGGTTGAGGTTCCGGAGCCGGAGCTGATTGAGCCGCCGATCAAGGTCGTGAATCCGACGCTGCCTTCCGTCGGTGAAACAAACATCCTGATGTTTGTCGTCGATTTTCCGGATTGCAGGCGCGGCAACAGCTTCACCGCGGAGGAGATCCTCACGCGCACATTCGGACCGGAGGACAAGAGCGACGAATCCTATCCGCTGGAGAGCATCCGCGCCTATTATGAGCGCGCATCCTATAACCGGCTGCATATGAACGGCGATGTCTTTTTATACGAGGCAAAGGAAAATATCGAAAACTACATCAATTATCCGAAAATCTATACAGATGCCAACGGTGTTGAGCATGAAGAAGCCAATTACGACGGCACCGACAAGCTGCTCAATGAGATCATGTATGCCTATGACAGCCAGATCGACTTCAAAAAATACGATGCCGACGGCAACCGCATCATAGATACGATCCTGCTTGCGCTTCCGGAAGGCGCCGGAGAGGATCACTGGTGGCCTGCATCCGGCGCATATTACGGCAGACGCTATTTTGACGGCGTAAAAGGCGGCAATCTCTGCTTCGGCGGCTGGGATCTCAATGACCGCGCCGGCTTCAACAGCACATGGACGCACGAGCTTGGGCACGCAATGGGCTTGCCGGATTACTACCGCTACGTAAACTATCAGAACACTGCGGAAGATGAATACGGCAGAGGCTTGAGCGGCGATGCAGGCTGGCTGATGATGGATGATGCAATGGGCGATATGAGCGCCTTTGACAAGCTGATGTACGGCTGGTACACCGATGCCGAGGTGCAGGTCTATACCGGCGGCACGCAGACCTTCACGCTGCAATCTTCGGAGTATGCGCCGAACTGCCTGCTGATTCCGCGCGGTGACATCAACAATTACTACAGCGAATATTTCATTGTGGAATCCGTCACGCCGGATGTAAACAATACCCGGGGTACCAGTTACCAGAAGTTGTTCCCGCTGTTCCATGACAGCGGCATCCGGATCCTGCACTGTGACGCAGAGATCGAATACGAAGGCTGGTGGGGGCCGGAGCTGAAATGGAACAATTACGGCTTGAATTATGACGACTCGAATACCCGTCAGCGCGTGCTGCGGCTGGTCAATAATTTCGGCGGATTGTTCCACGCAGGCGACCTGATCAACAACAGCGTGAAGGGTTTTGCGTGGTATGATCAGAGCGGCTACCAGACGGTTGATCCGAATATCAGCATCACGGTAGACAGCTATCAGAACGGAACCGCAGTCGTGACGGTTGCCCCGAAGGGATAAGAATATTTGAGGAATAAAAAGCGAAGCCGCTGGGATTGGAATAAAGCCGGTCTCAGCGGCTTTTGCAGCATCGAATATGATATTTCATGTAAATTTTATGATATTTCACGCAAACTTTCAAATAAGTTGCACGCAACCGTACAACTTTCAGGTGTTTTGGTACCCCTTTATAGAAGGGCATGTTAAATTAGAAATTAGAAATGAGAAATTAGAAATGAAGGTGTCCGCTTCGCGGACGGATTTATAGATATTCAGAAGAGAGATGATATTTCCTGTCCTCTTA
>JAGKVC010000031.1 GCA_021152595.1 Clostridia bacterium | reverse complement strand
GCTGGGATGCGCTTCGCGGAGATACCGCAGAAAAGGCGGATCTGCTGCTTTCGCTCGGTGTCAATGTCAATCTGGGACCGGTCTGCGATGTGCCGCTCGATTCCACAAACTACATCTATTCGCGCACATTCGGGCTTGATGCGAATCTGACCGCGGAATATGCGGATGTTGTCGTCTCGGAGATGAAAGCGCACCGGCTCGGCTCAGTTCTGAAGCATTTTCCGGGATACGGCGGCAGCATCGACACGCATCAGTTTATGGCGTATGACACGCGCGATTACAGTGCATTCACCGACCGCGATTTCCTGCCGTTTGCGTCGGGACTTGCTGCCGGTGCGGATGCCGTCATGGTGAGCCACAATATCGTGACCAGCATGGATCCGGATTACCCAGCTTCTCTGTCGCCGGAGGTTCACCGTATTCTGCGCGAGGATTTCGGCTTCTGGGGCGTGATCATGACCGACGATCTCGGCATGGGCGCGATCAGCCAGTATACAGGCGGACAAAACGCGGCAGTCGCGGCGGTGCTCGCCGGAAATGACATCGTACTGTTCCACGACGACACCAGCTCCGTTGAGGCGATCGTCTCAGCGGTCGAATCCGGCATCATATCCGAGGAGCAGATCAACGACTCTGTTCTGCGGATCATGTACTGGAAGCAGTTTCTCGGACTGATTGAATAAAGGAGACAGCATATGTGGGCATTTATATTGATCATCGGACTTTGCTTTTACGGCGCACATCATTACCGGTTACGCATCAACAGACTCAAAAATGCTGAGGAACTGCGCGCCGAGGTGCTTTCATGGAATCAGTATACGGGCTGGAGCGGACGGACCGGCTGGAAGTATTATGAGCTCATTGTCCGCGCAGAAAACGGCAAAACCTACAAGATTCAGACGGACAACAGCAAGGCGCGCAAGTATAAAAAGCGCACGGATATTGTGATTCTCGTGCCGGAGGGCGCACAGTCGGCGGAGGAAGCCGCTGTCCCGAACATGCCGGAAACGCCGCTCAGCGAGCATGCATTCTTCAAAAAGGCAGCGGCTGAGGGGCATGCAGCGGATGTCGAGCCGCTCCGCCGCAGTATGGCGATGCTGGACAGTATGGCAGCCGCTCCGATGCCGCAGCCGCCGCAGTATCTTGTCCCGAAGGAAACCGCCGTTGCGATCAGGGAGGCAGCAGAGCGCCCGTGGAATTACTGGTTCCTGCTGATCTCGGGGATTGTGTTTTCACTGATTTTTGTTATGTGCATCATCGGGGCGATCGTGGATTATATACAATAACTTCAAACAAATCAAAGCGCGCAGAGCATGTCGGCTCCGCGCGCTTTTCGCATTATTTATATTTCCCAGAGATCAAAGGACGGCACAAGACAGAAGCTGTGGCGCACGTTCCGGCACCTGCTCAGCATATCACTCAGATAAAAAAATGCAGCACCGCAATAGCGATGCTGCATTTCTTCTTGTTTCGTCAAATCCCGTATGTGATATATACAGGGCAACGGACTTATCGCTCCTGCTCAAAGCGCAGTGCGCAGCGGCATGGCGAACGACTCCGGACGAGAATCAGAACTTGCGCTTACGAGCTGCTTCAGACTTCTTCTTACGCTTTACGGAAGGCTTCTCGTAATGCTCGCGCTTGCGAACCTCAGCGATGACGCCGTCTTTTGCGCAGGAACGCT
Source organism: Clostridia bacterium (assembly GCA_021152595.1). GTDB lineage: Bacteria > Bacillota > Clostridia > Oscillospirales > Ruminococcaceae > Firm-04. The sequence continues at coordinate 37,088 of JAGKVC010000031.1, read as the reverse complement.
TGAAACGCTTGAGAGCGGTATCCAAGGACTCGTTCTTACCAACGCGTACTTCTGCCACGAATTTTTCCCTCCCTTTGTCCAACGACAGAGGCTATCTATAAAGAGGCATCCGATTATAGATGCTCCTTATAAGCTAAAGTTGAATACACGTATATTGTACCACAATTTATACGATTTGTCAAGCATATTTCGCATGAGAGACAGATTCCGGCGGGAATTCGTTAATTTGCAACAAAATTCACCAGCTTATTTTGTACATAAATCTGCTTGCGGATTGTTTTTCCGTCAAGTGCCTTCTGCATGTTCTCATCCTTGAGTGCCAGCTCGACGACAGTTGCTTCATCCGCGCCCTGCGGAATCATGAGCTTTGCCTTGATCTTGCCGCAGACCTGCGCAACGATCTCGACCTCAGCCTCGACGCAGAGAGCCGGATCATAGTCAACCCATGCCTGCTCATTGAGCGTACCGAAGCCGAGTGCAGAGAAGATCTCCTCGGTCATATGCGGTGCAAACGGATTGAGCAGAATGAGCAGCGTGCGGTATTCGCCCTTTGTGATGCTGCCTGCCGCATAGATCTGGTTGACGAGTGTCATCATCGCAGCGATCGCGGTATTGAACTTGAGGTTCTCGATATCCTCAGAGACCTTGCGAATGGTCTTGTGCATTGCGGTCATGAGCTTCTCGCTGTAACCGTCGCCGTCTGTGACGATATCCTGAAGCGCCCAGATGCGGTCAAGGAAGCGCTTGCAGCCCTTGACGCTGTCCTCGCTCCACGGTGCAGCCTTTTCGTAGTCGCCCATGAAGAGGACATAGAGACGCAGCACATCCGCGCCGTACTGATCGACGACATCATTCGGATCAATGACATTGCCCTTGGATTTGGACATCTTGTCGCCGTCCGGACCGAGGATCAGTCCCTGTGCGGTACGCTTTGCATAGGGCTCCGGTGTCGGGACAACGCCGATGTCATAGAGGAACTTATGCCAGAAGCGCGAATAGATCATATGTCTTGTGACATGCTCCATACCGCCGTTGTACCAGTCAACGGGCATCCAGTATTTGAGCGCGTCCATATCTGCGAGCGCCTTGTCATTTGTCGGATCGCAGTAACGCAGGAAGTACCACGAGGAACCTGCCCACTGCGGCATGGTATCGGTCTCGCGCTTTGCGTCGCCGCCGCACTTCGGGCACTTGCACTGTACAAAGGAATCGAGCTTTGCCAGCGGCGATTCGCCGTCGGTACCGGGCTCAAAGTTCTCAACCGGCGGGAGTCTCAGCGGCAGCTCCTCATAGGGAACCGCGACAATGCCGCACTTCGGGCAGTGAACAAGCGGAATCGGCTCGCCCCAGTATCTCTGACGGTTGAACGCCCAGTCCTTCATCTTATACTGCACGCCTGGTTCGCCGCAGCCCATCTTTTCGAGGACAGTCAGCACCTTTGCAATGGCGTCCTTTTTGTTTGTGATGCCGTTCAGCTCACCGGAATTGACCATTTCGCCGTCGCCGGTATAGGCTTCCTTTTCGATGTCGCCGCCCTTGATGACCTCGATGATATCAATGCCGAATTTCTTTGCGAATTCGTAGTCACGGGTATCGTGTGCCGGAACCGCCATGATCGCGCCAGTACCGTAGCCCATCATGACATAGTCCGAAATGTAGATCGGGATTTCCTTGCCGGTCAGCGGATTGACAGCGGTCAGACCTTCGATCTTCACACCGGTCTTATCCTTGACGAGCTGTGTACGCTCAAACTCGGTCTTCTTCGCGCATTCCGCCTTGTAGGCATCGAGCGCATCAATATTTGCGATTGCATCACGGTATTTCTGGATCATCGGATGCTCCGGTGCCATGACCATGAAGGTCACGCCGTAGAGCGTATCGGGGCGCGTGGTGTAGATGCGGAGCTGTTCATCCTGCTCCTTGATCTTGAAATTGACGAACGCACCGGTGGATTTGCCGATCCAGTTCTCCTGCTGGAGCTTGATATTCGGCAGATAGTCAACGGTCTCGAGACCTTCGAGCAGCTTATCTGCATACTTGGTAATACGGAGATACCAGACTTCCTTGGTCTTCTGAACGATATCGCTGTGGCAGATATCGCACTTGCCGCCCTGCGAATCCTCATTGGAGAGAACGACCTTGCAGGAGGGGCAGTAGTTGACCATTGTCTTATCACGGAATACAAGACCGTGCTCGAACATCTTGAGGAAGATCCACTGTGTCCACTTGTAATAGCCTTCCTCGGTGGTATCGACCACGCGCGACCAGTCAAAGGAGAAGCCGACGCGCTTGAGCTGACCGGTAAACTTTTTGATGTTCTCATCGGTTACCTGACGCGGATGCACACCGGTTTTGATCGCGGTATTCTCCGTCGGCAGACCGTAGGCATCAAAGCCGATCGGGAACAGGACATTATAGCCCTGGAGTCTGCGCTTTCTGCTGACGACCTCAAGACCGGAATACGCCTTGATGTGACCGACATGCATACCGTGACCGGAAGGATACGGGAACTCGACGAGCGCATAGAATTTCGGCTTATCGGAGCCGTTCACAGCGCGGAAGTTCTGGTGTGCGTCCCAGTAATCCTGCCATTTTTTTTCGACTGCGGAAAAATTGTATTCCTGCATAAGAAAGAAGCCTCACTTTCGCTTAATTTGACAATTTACAGTGTCTGCGGATATCGGGATGAAATGCCAGCACAACAGCACAGAGCATATCCGCAATGCCCTCAAGGAGATAAACAAGATAGCTGTTGAATCCGAGATGTCTGATATTTTCCGGCATATAGGCACAGGCGCCGAGCATGAGCAGAATCGCAATGACGGTGTTGCTCCATTTCACGCCGAAATAGAGGCAGATCAGCGCCGCCAGCCCAATGGCAAGCGGAGCCAGAGCGCCGCCCAGCACAAGCCCGTTGAAGACAGGCTTCACGATCAGATAGAACGCAACCGCCAGCCCAATCTTCTGCCCCTTTGAGAGCGGCGTGCGAATCCCGCTGCTCACTGCGGATCAATCAGCAGACCGGAGATATCGACCTGCTCGCCGTCTGCCCAGAGGCGTTCGAGCTGATATTCCGCTCTGGTATCGCGGTAGAAGACATGCACAACGATGTCGCCGTAATCGAGAACGATCCAGTTTGCCGCTCTGACGCCCTCAATGCCGCGCGGCTCAATGCCGGCCTGACCGAGCTGGAAATCGACCTCATCCGCGAGGGATTTGACCTGTGTGGTGCTGGTACCGGTTGCAATGATGAAATAGTCCGCAATGATGGTCAGGTTCGTAATGCCGATAACCTGAATATCCTCAGCCTTTTTGCTGTCAAGAATTTTCACGATTTTTTCGAGTTTTTCCTGTGTCGTCATATTCAACACTCCTTTCAGCCGGCAGAACCGGCATCCGTTATTCTTCGACTTTCTGCCGCACGCCGCCGCAATCGCGCTTTCGGCGGGCTTCAGATCACACCGGCGGATGTTATCCGCCCATAAACGTGTCGCCGTCTTCGAGGCGCTGGAAGTCTGTCATATCATCGTCATAGAGCGTGCTGCGATACTCATCCGGCGTCAGCATTTCCACGATCGGCAGCTCAGGCTCCGCCTCAAAATACGGACGGAAATACTTGTTGAGCAGATCGGTAACAGGCTGCTTGTGCATCAGCCAGACGGAGTAATATTCAATATCGGACTGCGGATTGGGCGGATAGTAGTTATAGCCCTCACCCGGCAGCATGTGCATGGTGATCTTGTCCATGCCGATTGTGGATGCAAAATCGGAGAGCTTGCTGATCTCATCGACGGTGAGATTGGAGCCGATGAGCTTTCTGTCCACGATTTTATTGATATAGCCGAGCATTTCGATGCTGTTGATATCGCAGACCTTCGCCATAGCCGCCGCCATAAAAATGCGCTGCGCCTTCATTCTGCCGATATCGCCCTCGGTGTAGTCATGGCGGAAGCGAACCATCCATTCCGCCTGCTGACCGTTCAGGACCTGCTGTCCCTGATTGATGATCTTGTCCGCCTCATAGGTGATCGTATAGGGCATGTCGATCGGCACGCCGCCGATGATATCGACAATTTCCGCGATATCACCGCAGCTTGTGGTCACATAGCGGTCGATCGGCACCTTGAAGAGCGTCTCGAGGCAGTCCACAACGCGCTGCACAGGCGTTTTGTTCGGATTGCCGAGTGTATAGACGCTGTTGAGCTTGCCTGCCTCAAAGGAGGTATATCCGGGGACGAAGGTATCGCGCGGAATCTGGAGAATATGGATCTCATTGCCGCGGACATCGAACAGCGCCAGCATAATGACATCCGTATTGGAACGGGATTCATCCGTGCCGAGGAACAGCACGCCGAACTGTCCTTCCTGAATCTGATCGAGATCAAGACCGTCGTCAATAACGCCGTCCTTCACGCCTTCGATCTCCTTTTTCGGCTCCATCGAGTAGGTTTTGGATTCCAGCTCGCCGTCGATGTCAAGGAACGGCTGCCAGTTCCGTAATTTCTGCATCAGCGAGATTCTGGTTGTATTTTCATTGCCCTGATGATCCATTGTGGTATAGGGAATCAGCGGCAGATGCAGAATCAGAATAATCGCAAGGATCAGCGCAGCAAGGATGATCAGCGCCTTTTTGATCCGGCGGTTATTATTCTGCTTTTTTGCAGCGGCAGCAGCCTTTGCGCCCGTATGATGTGCCTGTGCGGCAGATCTGTGCGGCTGCGAATGCTGTGCCGGATGCTGCGGATGCGGATTTGCAGCGGAATGGGAAGCGCGTCTGCGTTCATCTGCATAGCGCTGACGGTGTGCGCCCTCAACGGATCTGCTGCCGCGGTTCCGGCTGTTTGCTCCGTCAGATGTGCGTCTGACGGGGCGGTGTTCCTGTGTATCTTCAATACCCATGCGGTTAAAAAGCTCCTTTGCGAATGAACATGCAAATTGCGGCAGAGCGTTCTGTTTTATTTCTTATGCTCTGCGGATTTTGATTTTGTGTCAGTGCGGTCTGCAATCTTCTTGAGATAGAAATTATAGGCCTCGACGGTTGTGACGGGCAGCGGCGTCTCCTTTTTGAGGACGCTCTCGATTGCCCATTCAAACGCGCAGAGCATCGCCTTATCGAGATCATTCTGTGCCATTTTGCGGAACCGCTCGACATCGCGGTAGGTGCGGTCTGCGGAGATGAGATCTGCCATATAGACGATCTCCTCGAGTTTTGTCATATTGGCATGCCCGACGGTATGCCATCTTGCGGCACTCAGCACCTCCATATCGTCGATGCCGAGCTCAGCATGCATAAAGGATGCCGCCGCGATCCCGTGCCAGACGGGCTTGCAGAGCCATTCGGTCTCACTGACTGCGAACGGACCGCCGCGCATCAGCTCCTCCTGCTCCGAGAAGGGCAGCTCCTTACAGCAATCATGCAGCAGTCCTGCGAGATAGGCTTTCTGCGTATCCGCGCCCCAGCGTTCTGCAAGCGCAAACGCGGCGCGCGCAACATTGACAGAATGTGTAAACCGTTTTTTGGAAAGCCGTGCTTTCAGCAACGCGGTCATATTCCGGATCTGCTCATTCTGATCTGCTTTACTCAAAACACTTCACCTCACATCCGGAAGATACAAATGCTTCTTCCGAATATATTGTACTACATTTTCCGGCAAAAGGCAAGAGCAATCGAGATTTTCTTGCAGATTCCGCCGGATTTCCGTCGAGGAGACCGGCACAGCAGAGACCGTCAGCACACGGATTCCGGCATCGGGGCATTCCGCTTCCAGTCCCTCTGCGTATGCCGAAAGCGCAGGCAGATCGCCGCGTTCTCTCGAGACAGCGCAGATATCGGCGAGCCGCAGAATCTCCTGCCATGCTCTCCATGTCCGGAAGCTGAGCAGCATATCGCTGCCGATCATCAGCGTCCAGTCGATATCGGGATACATGACCGAGAGCGCATGCAGCGTCTCCACGGTATAGCTTTTCCCGGAATGCTTTGTTTCATAATCAGAAATGTGCATCCAGCGGTAGGGCGCTGCCGCAAGCCGACACATTTCGAGCCGGTCGGCAGCCGGTGCATATTCGGCAGAGCTTTTATGCGGAGCCTCACCGGTCGGCATCAGCACAACGCCCTCAAGTCCGAGTGCTTCTTTGACAGCGCAGGCCAGATGCAGATGCCCGTTATGAATCGGGTTGAAGCTGCCGCCGAACAGCCCGATCCTGCGTCTCATTTCTTTTTCTTCTTTCCGTCAGCCAGCTCAATGACCGGCTTTTTCGGATTCTGCTTATAGAGTACGAAGCGGTTGCCGATCGAGCAGACGACCTCAGCACCGGTTTCCTCCGCAATCAGCTCAGCAGCTTCTCTCGCGGAATATTCGCAGGTTTCGAGGACATTGCCCTTGATCAGCTCACGTTTATTGAGCGCATCGGAAGCCTGCTTGATAAGCTGTTCGCTCATGCCGCCCTTGCCGACGGTCAGGATGCTTTCCATTGTCGAAGCGAGACCGCGCAGCTGCGCGCGCTGTTTACTAGTCAGCATATTGATTCTCCTTTGTGATTGTCAGCGGTGCCATTTTTTCGATCTTGCGAGCTTTTCGAGTTCTTCTCTGCGGATCCACTCCTCGGTGAAGCCGCATGTCACGCAGATATAGCGATCGACCTTGACCGCCGAAAAGATCGTGCCGCCCGTCATGATATTGTTGCCGGAGCCGTAAGCGCCTGCCGTGCCGTCCACGATCACGATATCATTACTGCCGCATTTCGGGCAGATTCTTCTGTACATCATTTTCTGTAACTCCTGTCATTTCATAGATTGCTTCAAAAATGCTGTGACTTGTACAAGTGCGTTATGCCGGTGCGAGACGGCATTTTTCTCCTCGGCGGGGATTTCGGCGAAGGATCGCCCGTGATACCCGAAAACCGGATCATAGCCGAAGCCGTTTTCGCCGCGGATCTCATGCAGAATCTCACCCTCGACCTTGCCGGAGAAAAGATGCTCCTCGCCGTCCGGTGTGATGAGGCACATCACGCATGCAAAATGCGCGCCGCGTCTGCCGTCCGGGATCTCGCGCATCTCGTGCAGCAGCTTTGCAATGAGATCAGCATCGGAAGCATGCTCCCCTGCCCAGCGTGCGGAATACACGCCCGGCGCACCGCCGAGTGCATCGACGGAAAGGCCGCTGTCATCCGCGAGAATACAGCAGGAGATTCCTGTTTCCTCCGCCATATTCCGGATGCATCTTGCTTTGATCGCAGCATTCTCGGCAAAAGTCGAGCCGGTCTCATCGGCATCCGCATCAAAGCCTGCCTCCTTCTGAGAAAGCACCTCGATCTGCGTATCTGCGAGCATTTCGCGGATTTCACGCAGCTTGTTTTTGTTATTTGTCGCAAGCACCAGTTTCATGATTTGTCACTCCGTTATTTCTTGCGCTTAAAGAAGCTGAAGAAGCCTTTTTTCTTCTTCTCGGGTTCCGGTTCTGCGGTTTCTTCGACCGTCTCAGCAGCTTCCTCTGCCGCATTGTCAACTTTCTCGGTAACATTCTCCGTCACATCTTCGACAGTCTCGGAGACATTCTCAGCCGTATCCTCGACCGTCTCCGCAACATTCTCAGCCGCATCCTCAACCGTCTCAGTGACATTCTCCGTCACATTCTCAACCGTCTCGGTGACATTCTCCGTCACATCCTCAACGGTCTCCGCAACATCATCCGTCACATCCTCAACCGTCCCCGCAACATTCTCCGTCACATCCTCGACCGTCTCAGCGACATCCTCCGTCACATCCTCAACGGTCTCATTGACATCCTCCGTCACATCTTCGATATCCTCAGCGATATTTTCCGCATCCGCCGGCTTCTCCTCCGAAGCGGTCAGATCGCGGTCAAAGAGTGCATCAATGAAGCTCTTTGCCTCAAAGGGCTGCAAATCGTCGATGCCCTCACCGACGCCGATCAGCTTGACAGGAATATTAAGCTCATTCTTGATTGAAATGACGATGCCGCCCTTTGCGGTGCCGTCGAGCTTGGTCAGCACAATGCCGGTGATCGGTGCGACCTCCTGAAAGAGCCGTGCCTGATTGACCGCATTCTGACCGGTTGTCGCATCGAGAACGAGCAGGCATTCTTTGGCACAGCCCTCCGCCTCGCGGTCAATGATGCGGTTGATTTTTGCAAGCTCCTGCATGAGATTCTTCTTGTTATGCAGTCTGCCTGCGGTGTCGCAGATCACAACATCGCAGCCGCGCGCCTTTGCCGCAGTGATCGCATCAAAGACGACCGCAGCCGGATCGCTGCCCTCGGCATGGCGGACAAGCTCCGTCTGGGAGCGGTCCGTCCAGACCTGAAGCTGGTCGATTGCCGCCGCTCGGAAGGTATCCGCCGCCGCAACGAGAACGCGCTTTCCCTCGTCCTTGAACTGGTGGCAGAGCTTGCCGATCGTGGTGGTCTTACCTGCACCGTTGACACCGATCACGAGAATGACCGAGGGCTTTGTCGAAAGATCGAGTCCCTCATCCTCACCGAGCATACCGGTCGTGATCTCCTGGATCAGTCCCATAATATCATTCGGATCGGTGATGCCGCGCTCCTTGACGAGATCCCGCAGCTGATCGCAGATCTCGATTGCAGTATCCGCGCCCATGTCACCCATAATCATGGTTTCTTCAAGCTGTTCAAAGAGATCCTCGTCGATCTTGGTAAACGTACCGAGCATTCTGCGCAGACCTTTCATCAGGCTGTCGCGTGTTTTTTTCAGTCCGTCACGGATTTTCTGGATAATACCCATGCTGTTTCTCCTTATTTTTCTGAGTTTTATTCTGTATCGGTTTCGGCGGGCATACTTTTCGGCTTGATCCAGGCGAGCCCGTCAAGAATTTCAAATTCATCGCCGAGTTCTGCGCGCACCATTTCCATGAGCTTCACGCCGGTCCTATAGTATTCCTCTGCCTCGTTTTTCGGACGAATATCGCCCTTGCCGGGATCTAACCAGTCAAGAATACCCACAGCATGGTCATCAAACTGTTTCAGCATTTTGACAAGCGCAGCGGAGAGCGGCAGTTTCTCATAGTCGATCGGGCCCCAGCCGAATGCATCATCCGCGGCTTGGTTTTTGGACCAGAGGCTTGTCTCAAAATACTCCGGACTAAACATCAAAACATATTTTGCCATGTCATTTTTCTCCTGATTGCTGTAAGATCACGCTGTCGGTTTATCAGATGCATACTGCTCTGTGAGCGCATGCGCCGCTGCGATGTCGCCGTCAAACTGCGCGGTGAAAGGCATCTTGCCCTTTTTGATATACACATGCAGCATATCGGACATCCCGCCGTCATTGTTTTCCCATGCAAATCTGCAAGATGAAAAGCTGTGGCAGTCCACATATGTGATCAATCCGATTTTGGTCAGATACACATGCTTTTCCTGAAACAGCGCGACCAGATGAATGATAAGCCTCATGAGAAAAAACGCAATCAGTCCGACAGCATCCAATGCCATTAATCTGAATTCATTGCTGATGTAGAAAGGCAGAGCATATGCGGCAACATAGATCAGTCCAAACAGCTCCACTATCATAACGATCACGTAGGCGATCAGCTTGAATTGGACATTGATTCCGTGAATGACAGTCTCATTTTCTGCACGAATCTCACGGAGCATTTTCCGGCTGCGAATGACCCTATATGCCAGCCGAATGGCTGAAAAGACGCACCAGATCATCAGCACGGTGTAGATGATTGACCACATCGTGAACGATTCTTTTGTCATAGTATTCTTCTCCTACGAACTGAAAAAAGCAGCGGTTTCCTTGATGATGTTATCATGTCGCATTCTCGGCAGCTTCGAGATAATCCTGCATCATCTGCTGACATCTTTGAAAGCACTTGATCGGATCGCCGGAATCGGTAAAAAACAGGCAGACAATATTGCCGTCCGGATCCGGAAACATGATGCATTGTGCATCGCCCTGCCCCATCATACGCGGCAGAAGCTCCTGCCCGTCCATATAACCGCACAAGCCGTCAAAACCGGTCACAAGCATCAGCTGTTTGTAAAGCTCAAATGATGACAGCGTTTCCGCATCATTCCGGTATACGACATAGCGGCGGCTTTCCGGTTCTACGATCACACAGACTTCAATTTTCTGCGTTTTCAGAAATGCATGTACATTCATCGCTAATCCTCTCGGGCATTGACTCTTTTCAGCCCATCGTTTCAATACAGAAGCATAGTTCTAAGGCATCTGTAGACAATCGGAGCCACGCACTGCGCAGCGGGCAGTGCCCGCCTCCGTTTTGCTAAAGTGCCAATCAGCGCAACTGCTTCTTTCAGAAAACTGTCCCCTTATTCTGTGATTGCAACACCATTCTGATCCAATCTAAGCAGACGTGATACGCCGTCCTCCTGCATGGTGACGCCGTAGAGGACATTTGCCTCGTCCATTGCGGAGCGTCTGTGCGTGACAACGACAAACTGTACCTGACCGAAGAAGTGCTTGAGGTACTGCGCATACTTGCGGACATTGACCTCATCGAGCGCCGCGTCAATCTCATCGAGGATACAGAACGGCGCCGGACGCAGCTTCAGGATCGCAAAATAGATGCAGATTGCGACGAAGGACTGCTCACCGCCGGAGAGCGAGATCAGATTCTTAATGACCTTGCCGGGCGGCGCGACCTTGATTTCAATACCGGATTCGAGAATATGCTCCGGATCGGTCAGCTCGAGCGACGCAGAACCGCCGCCGAACAGCTCGACGAAAATCTCCCCGAAATACTGATTAATCTTGATAAAGCTCTCCTGAAAGATCACGCACATATCATGCGTAAGCTGTTCAATGAGCTGCTCCAGCTCGGTTTTCGCGGTCTCGATATCCTTGATCTGACCGGTCATGAAGCCGTAGCGCTCCGAAACTTCCTTGTATTCATCGACCGCCGCGACATTGACCGAGCCGAGTGCACGGATGCGGTTTTTCAGCGAACTGAGCTGCTTTTCCGCCTCTCCGACATTCTCGATCGGTTCCGCCTGCTCCTCCGCCTCCGAGCGTGTCAGCTCATAGGAATCCTGAAGCCGGAAAACGAGATCGTCGATCTCCTTCTGGACATTGTTTTTGCGTTCCTCAACGCGCGTGCGTTCCAGCGACTGCTTTTCTCTCGCATCGCGCAGACCGTCCATGCCCTTGCGGATATCGTTCGTATGCTTTTCCTTTTCATCATGGATTCTGCGCAGCTTCCCGATCTCATTCTGCATATCGGTAATGGCGGCGCGTCTTGCATCCTGCCCGTCTGTCAGCTCTTTGATTGCGGACTGCTTCTCCGCAATATTCTTCTGTTCGGCGCGGATGCTGTCCTGAACGTCTGCACGCTGATCGGCAGCCTGTTCCATGCTCTGCGCCATTGTAATTCTGCGGTGCCGCTCAGATTCGAGATCCTTCGCAAGCTCCGCCTGTTTGATTTTCTGATCCGCGATATTCTGCGAGAGCATCGCCTGCTCGCTCTGCAGCTTGGTCTGCGATTCCGAATCAGACTGCAATTTTGCAGCAGCTTCTTTGATTTCAGCACCGAGCGCGGCGAGCTTATTCTCCGCCTCCGTCTTGGATTGTTCGAGCTGTGTAATCTTCTCCGTCAGACGCGCACGCTGTTCGGCTTCATTTTCCTGCCATGCGCGGTCGGAAGCCGCACGGACTTTGAGTGAAGCGAGCTGCTGCTGCAAATCGGCATGCTCCCCCTGATACTCGGTGATGAGCGCCTGAGCGCCCTCGATATCGGTGAGCAATTTTGCCCATTCCGCCTTACGCTTTGCGGCATCCGCTTTGAGCGTTTCCATCTGCGCCTCGAGATTTTTGAGCTTTTCGTTTGTCTCCTCGATCTCGTGGGTACGGGTAATGACACCGGCAGATCTTGCCGCGGAACCGCCGGAATACGAACCGCCTGCATGCACGACCTGACCGTCGAGCGTGACAATGCGGAATTTATACTGAAACTGTCTCGCAATGCGCGAAGCAGCGTCGATATCCTCAGCAACCGCAATGCGCCCGAGCAGATTCTCCATGACATTGCGATAGATCTCATCAAACCCGACGAGGTCACAGGCGAGCGCAACAAAGCCGTCAATGCCCTCGAGCCGTTCGCGGAGCTTTCCGCCGCGGATTGTGGTCAGCGGCAGGAATGTTGCCCGTCCGCCGCGTACCTCCTTGAGGTACCGGATGCAGCGCTTCGCGGTATCTTCATTTGCGACGATGAGATTTTGCAGCGCGCCGCCGAGTGCGGTTTCGATCGCGGTGCCGTACTGCGGTTCAACGGTGATGCGCTGCGCAACGGTACCGTGAACGCCGCCGAGTCTTCCGCTTCCGGCGACCTTTAAGATCTGCCGGACACTGCCTGCATAGCCCTCCATATTCTGTTCGAGGTCACGCAGGATGCGCTGCCGCTGCTGTGTATTCGCATATTCGGTATTGAGCCTGCTGACGGCTTCCTGTGCCGTCTGGAATTTCTGTTCGCGGATGCCTGCGAGCTGCCGGAAACCGGTCAGCCGGTTCTGCTGCTCCTGCAATTTCTGAGCAGCCGCGTCGATCTGCTTCCGGAGCTTCTGCTCCTCTTTGTCATATTGTTTCAGCCGCTCAGCGACGGAGGAACCGTCCGCCTCAGCCTGCTGCATGGTATCCTTCGTCTCCGCAAGATCGCGGTCAATGCCTGCGACGCGGACACGCTGTTCATTCTCCTGCAAATAGAGCGCACGGAGCGCCGCATCCTGCTGAGAGATCGCGTCACCCTGTTCAGAATTCTGCTTTGCGAGATCCTCGAGCTGCTGCATCTGCGCAGCGATTTCCTGCTCGAGAACCGTCTGCTGTCCTGCGAGAGATTTCAGGTAGCTGTCCTGATCGGCGAGTCTGCGTTCCCATTCGCCGTCGGAATCGGTCAGCTCAGCGAGTCTGCGTTCCAGCTCTTTGATTTTCTCATTGCTGTGTTCGATCTCATTGTTGCAGACTGCGATATTTGCGGTCACGCCTGCATTTTCCTGTTCGGACGCAACGATTTTATTTTGCAGCGTCTCGATATCGACAGTCGCCTGCTGCATGTCCTGAAAGGCGAGATCGAGCTTTTCCTGCTCACGCTGCAAATCGCTTTGCAGATTTTCATATTCGGCAGTGAGCTTGAGATAGCTTTCCGAGAGCACCGGCAGCCTCCTCGAAGATATCGCGGCGCTCATTGGATTTTGCACCGACGATCTCGGCAATTCTGCCCTGTCCGATGATCGCATAGCCGTCTCTGCCGAGGCCGGTATCCATAAACAGCTCATTGACATCCTTGAGACGGACATTTCTGCCGTTGATGAGATATTCGCTGTCGCCGCTGCGGTAGAGCTTTCTGGTGACGGCGACCTCATCCTCCGGCTCGGAGAGCCTGCGGTCGCTGTTGTCAATGGTCAGCGTAACGGCGGCAAATCCCATTTGCTTGCGCGTTTTGGTGCCGGAGAAGATGACATCCTCCATGCTTTTTCCGCGCAGTTCCTTGGTTGACTGCTCACCGAGCACCCAGCGCACCGCGTCACCGATATTGCTCTTGCCGCTGCCGTTCGGACCGACGACCGCGGTCAGACCTTCGTCAAAGGTCAGCGTGATCTTATCGGGAAACGATTTGAAGCCTTGCAGCTCCAGAGATTTCAAATACATCTGTTATCCTCATCGTGATCTATCTTAAAGATACGGATCGTCCGGTTTTGCTTTCCTGTTCCTGACTGATAAATTCCAGCATCTTCTCGAAAAGCGCAGATTGCCGCCGATCTCTTTTAATGCGGTCATATCCGGATAAAAATACCGGCAGCAGATGCTGTCAGGCGCAGCATAGATCGTTTTCAAATTTTTTCGCCCATGAGCATCAGCGCTTCCTTCGCCGCCATCTGCTCCGCGATTTTCTTGGATTTGCCGACGCCTCTGCCGATCACATTGGAATTGAGGCGGACCTCCATGCGGAACTGCTTTGCGTGGTCGGGACCTTCCTCACCGACGAGCACATATTCGACGCGCTCCTCGGGATTCTGCTGAATGACCTCCTGAAGCGCAGTTTTATAGTCATGAAACGCCTCCGAGGGACGGTCAAAATGCTCCGGCAGAAAGCGCAGGATATAGGGTGTCACGGCATCCATGCCGCCGTCTAAAAACATCGCCGCTATGACTGCTTCAAAGGCATCGGAGAGGATCGAGGGACGGGTTCTGCCGCCGGACTGATCCTCGCCGTGACCGAGCAGGAGGAAGTCTCCGAGCCCGATCACCTTCGCCCATTCAAAGAGCGATTTCTCGCAGACGAGCGACGCACGGATTTTGGTCAGCTCGCCCTCGGGCAGCTCGGTACAGTTGCGGAACAGATGATTGGAAACAACGATCGAAAGCACGCTGTCTCCGAGAAATTCAAGCCGTTCGTTGCAGCGCAGCACACCGCGCTTTTCATTCGCATAGGAGGAGTGACAAAGCGCCTCAGTGAGTAGTGCAGCATCCTTGAAATGATAGCCGATTTTTTCTTCCAGTTCTGTTTGAGGTTTGACTTTCATGAAAGAGCCCCCTTTGCACGGGATATCCGTCAGATGCAATTTTCAGCATCTGCTTTATTTTTATCTTACATCGCAGGCAGGATCAGTCTTCCTGCTCCGCCTTTTCTCTGCCCTTGCGCGCAGCAAGCGAAGCGATAATGGTCTCGCAGATCTTGCCGTCCACGCAGTTCTTAGCCTGCCGGATCGCGTGGAAAAACGCCTCGCCGTCCGAACTGCCGTGCGCCTTGATGACCGGCTTTGAGATGCCGAGCAGCACCGCACCGCCGACCTTTTTATAGTCAAACGAATCCTTGAAATCGTTGATCTTATCCATCATAAAGAGCGCACCGATCTTTCCGGCACCGGAGAACAGCTCCTTGAGCTTGCCGCCGAAGAACTTTCCGAGTCCTTCATAGAGCTTGAGGACGATATTGCCGGTAAAGCCGTCGGTGACAAGCACGTCCGCAGTGCCGGAGGGAATATCTCTCGCCTCAATATTGCCGATGAAATTGACATCGCTGTTTTCAAGCAGCTTATAGGTTTCCTGTTCGAGCTCTCTGCCCTTGCACTCCTCAGCGCCGTTATTGATGAGCGCAACTCTCGGGCTGTTGATCTCCATGACCTTATCCATATAGATGCTGCCCATGATGCCGAACTGTTCGAGCATTTCCGGTCTGCATTCGAGGTTTGCGCCGCCGTCCATGAGAATTGCATGACCGGCAGCGGTCGGGAGCAGCGGTGCCATTGCAGCGCGCTTGATGCCCTTGATTCTGCGCGGAATCATCGTCGCACCGACGAGCAGCGCACCGGAGTTTCCGGCAGAAACGAACGCATCGCCCTCACCATCCGCGAGTGCCTGCAAGCCGATCGCCATAGAGCAGCCCTTCTTGGATTTGACAACATCGGTCGGCTGATCCTCCATCGTGATGACTTCCTCTGTATGCAGGATCGTGATACCGTCGAGCGAAATTTCATGTTCCTTTGCAAGCGCACGGATCTGATTTTCATCTCCGCTGAGCGTGACCTCGATTCCAAGCTCACGGACGGCTCTTGCAGCGCCCTCCAGCGGACTCAGCGGTGCATTGTCACCGCCCATCGCATCAAGAATAATACGCATAATAGTCTCCTTTCCGTCTGACGGCAGAACCGCCGTATTAAGTATCATTTACCGCTTTGGGAAAGGTTGTACGTCTCCGTGCAGCGTTTCCCAAAACAGAAACCGTTTGATTCAGTCATATTCCGCAGCAATCACGCGGAAATCAGGCGCCTTGATGAGCTTCGGCACCAGTGCATCCGTGATCTGTTTTGTCATGATGCTGACAGTCTCCCGAAAGCGCTCGCCGCTGTCTTCGGTGCAGAGCAGCAGAATCCGGAACCTGTCTGTATCGCAGGGAATGCGCCATTTGGAGGGATATTAACCGGAATTGTTCACCGCACCGGTATCGTCGCCGTAGCGTCCGCGGATCTCCGCCAGATCCGCCTGTGTCCCGATTTTCAGCGCAAAGTCCGCTCCTTCGCCGTCAAAGAATGATTCAAAAAACAGCCGCGAAACGGGTACATCCCCGACAAGCTGCATCGCTGCAAGCCGCATCCGGACTACATCATCGTCAATGAGTCCGTCGAACGGGAGATCCGCAAAATACGCATAACGGCGGCGGTCTCCGTCAAAGAAAGAGATCCAGAGCAGTGTCCCGTCCTCCTGATACATCGCAAGCAGCTCCGCATCTCCGGAACATGATAGACGCGAATCTCGCGCCCGAATTCCGGATGCGTGTATTCGAGAAAATCATAGGGCGTTGTGCGGAAGCAGATCGTCTCGCCGTCCTGCGGAAGCTGCGAAGCCCGAAACTCCCCGAGCTGATACCGCAGCGGGATCCTGTATTCCTTTTGTTCCATAGAGACGCCGTCCTTTCAAGTATCAGTCTGCAATTTTATAGAGATCATTCTGATAAAACATAATGCGGTCCGTCCGCTTTGCTTTGCGCAACACCTTGAGAACATTGTAAACATCCGGATACGGTGAGATCATCCCGACGCACGCCATGCCGAATGTCAGCCCGTTCAGCCATTTTGCCTCAGCCGGACTGAGCACGAAAACCGCCAGCGGCAGAATTCCAAGCACAAACGGCAGCAGGCACATCAGGATAAACCGCGCTCTCGGCATCGGGAAGGATGCCAGCGCAACAAACGTCAGCTTTCCTTTCAGCTTCCCGACCGTGACGGAAGCCGCTTTCGGATAGACGACCGCATGGAGCAGCTCATGCACGATCACCAGCGCAAGCCCGATCGCAAACCCGATCACAACCGCAGTCGGCGCGATCGCAGCCCTTGCAAAAAACACTTTCGCAAACACCGTCACGCTCATGACCAGACAAAGCACCGCAGCGATCGGTGCAGCATGCTTCATGGTGTCGTCAACGGTGCGCGGCGTCTCGATTCTGACTGCATGCTCCGGCAGCTCGCCGGTCTGATAGGTTTTGATATCATCTATGCATCCGTTGAATCGAATCATAATCTCCTCATAATCGTGTCAATCCGTAAACCGCAGCAGATAGCCGTCGGGATCCTGCACGAGAAATTCCTTCTGTATAATGTCCTCGTCCCCGTTCCGGTAGCTGTGTACAGTCAGTTCGCGGAACGGTGCAATACCGGCATCGAGCACGGCCTTGTACAGCGCATCCACATCCGAAACTGTCATCTCAAAATTGATTCCCCTGCCGAACGGATACCGCAGCTCCCCGACGCTCCAATGTCCGTTTTCCTCCTCCAGCATGAGCTGAATCCGCTCACGCGAGAGAAACAGAAACCGTTTTTCGGGGCGCGCATATTCGATCCGGAATCCCAGCACATCACCATAGAAAGCCCTGCTGCGTTCCAGATCCGTCACAGTCAGTTCCGGAATCAGCGCATTGAATTTCATGCTGCTGCTCCTGTCAGTTTGCTGTGATGCAGGCATCCAGCGCAGCGAGCGCGCGGTCTGCATAGGCCTGATATTTTTTCTGCTTGCCGTCCTTGCCGCGGAATTTCTGATCGAGCATCGGCAGGATGCCCATATTCGCGCCCATCGGCTGCAAATTCTCCTGATAAGGATCGGTGATGTAGGCAGTCAGCGCGCCGAACATAGTTTCGGGCGGCAGAATGAGCGGTGCTTCACCTTGGATCGCCCGAACCGTATTGCGTCCTGCGAGAATGCCGCTGCCTGCGGATTCCATATAGCCTTCCACGCCGGTCATCTGCCCTGCAAACCGGATCCGCGGTTCCTTGCGGAGCGCATAGGTCTTGTCGAGCAGCTTCGGGGAATCGAGAAAGCTGTTCCGGTGCATGACGCCGTAGCGGACAAACTCCGCATGTTCAAGCCCCGGGATCATCGAAAATACACGCTTTTGCTCGCCCCATTTGAGATTTGTCTGGAACCCGACGAGATTCCAGAGCGTCCCCTCGCGGTTCTCCTTGCGGAGCTGCAAAACGGCATAGGGACGCTTTCCGGTATGCGGATCGGTCAGCCCGACGGGCTTCATCATGCCGTAGCGGATCGCATCCTCACCGCGCTTTGCAAGCACCTCAACGGGCATGCATCCCTCATAGACGCGCAGTGTTTCCTTTTCAAAATCATGGAGCTGCGCGGATTCCGCATGAATCAGCGCATCATAAAACGCAAGATATTCCTCTTTTGTCATGGGACAGTTGAGATAATCGGCAGTCCCCTTGCCGTAGCGCGACGCATAAAACGCCTTATCCATCGAGACGCTTTCGCCGGTAACAATCGGCGCCGCCGCATCATAGAAATAGAGCGACTGCCCCGTCAATTCAGCAATCGGCGCATGCAGCGCATCAGAGGTCAGCGGACCGGTTGCGATAATCACATCGCCCTCGGGGATCTCGCTGATCTCCTGATTGACGACCGTGATATTCGGGTGCGATCTGATCTTCTCCGTAACGAGCCGTGAAAACTGATCTCTGTCCACGGCGAGCGCACCGCCTGCTTCAACAGCGCATGCCTCCGCACAGGGAACGAGCAGCGAACCGAGCCGCCGCATCTCCTCCTTGAGCAGACCGGCAGCGGAGTCGATTCTGGATGCCTTCAGCGAATTGGAGCAGACAAGCTCTGCAAAATCCGGTGAATGGTGTGCAGGCGAATATTTCTGCGGCTTCATCTCATAGAGCATGACCGGAATGCCGGCCTCTGCAACCGCCCATGCAGCCTCACAGCCGGCCATGCCTGCCCCGATGATCTTAACGGCACTCACAGCGGTCTCTCGTAGCCGCAATCCGGCTTTTCACAAACGAGCTTGCCGGATCTGCCGCCCTTTTTGAACAGCGTATTCTTACACTTCGGGCAGCGGTCCTCGACCGGCGTACTCCAGGTCATGAAGGTGCAGTCCGGATAGCCCTCACAGCCGTAGAAGCTGCGTCCCTTCTTGGATTTCTTGAGGATGATCTTCTTGCCGCAGAGCGGGCAGAAGCCCTTTGTTGGCGTAACGATCTTCTTGGTATTGCGGCAGTCCGGGAATCCCGAGCATGCAAGGAACTTGCCGAATCTGCCGATCTTAATGACCATCGGCTTGCCGCAGACATCGCAGATTTCGTCGGTTTCCTCATCCGGCACACGGAGGCGCTTGCCGTCCATTGCTTTTTCTGCATTTGCGAGCGTCTTCTCGAAATTGTCGTAGAATTTACGCAGGGATTCCACCCAGTCGGTTTTACCCTGTTCAACGCCGTCGAGATCCGATTCCATATCAGCGGTGAATTTGACATCGACGATCTGCTTGAACTGATCCTTCATCAGCTCCGTAGTGACCTCACCGAGGGAGGTCGGCTTGAGCTGCTTGCCGTCACGCTCGACATACATACGCGAGAGGATCGTGCTGACGGTTGCCGCATAGGTGGAAGGTCTGCCGATACCGTTTTCCTCGAGCGCCTTGATCAGCGTTGCTTCGGTATAACGGGAGGGCGGCTGTGTGAAGTGCTGATTGCCGTCGAGGGATTTCACCTTGAGCGGATCGCCCTCTGTGAGCGGCGGCAGCTCCTTGTTATCCTCATCGTTCTGCGCACCGTCCTTCGCCTCGACATAGAGCTTTGTAAAGCCGTCGAACTTGACGCTGTAGCCGGAAGCGCGGAAGAGGCAGTTGTTCGCCGTGATATCCGCGGACATGGTATCGAGCTGACAGTTTGCCATCTGGCTTGCGATGAAGCGCTCCCAGATCAGCTTATAGAGCTTATACTGATCAGTGGTCAGACTGTTTTTGACCTGTTCCGGCGTCAGATTCGGCATAGAGGGACGAATCGCCTCATGCGCATCCTGCGCGCCTTTTTTGGTCTTGAAAGTACGCGGTGTCGCCGGCAGATACTGCTTGCCGTAAGCGCCCTTGATATATTCCGCAGCGGCTGCTTTTGCCTCATCGGAAATACGCAGCGAGTCAGTACGCATATAGGTAATCAGACCGACTGCGCCGAGCTCGGGGATCTCCACGCCTTCGTAGAGCTCCTGTGCCGCTTTCATCGTGCGGCGTGCCTGGAAGCCCATTCTGCGGGATGCCTCCTGCTGGAGCGTCGAGGTGATAAAGGGCGGAGCAGGCTGTCTGCTCGTGACACGTTTTTTGACAGATTTTACGATAAAATCAGCACCCTCAAGCGATTTGAGGATTGCATTCGCCTCATCGCCGTTTGCAAGCTCCGCCTTTTTGCCGTCCACTTCAGCGAGATGTGCCGCAAAGACCTTGCGCGAGGATTTCGCGGTCAGCTTCGCGTCGATCGACCAGTATTCACGCGGCTGGAATGCGCGGATCTCATTTTCTCTGTCCACGACCAGACGCACAGCGACCGACTGCACTCTGCCTGCGGAAAGACCGCGGCGGATTTTGCGCCAGAGGAACGGGCTGAGCTGATAGCCGACGATTCTGTCGAGAATGCGGCGCGCCTGCTGTGCATTGACAAGGTCGAGGTCGATCTTATGCGGATGCGACATACCTGCCTGCACGCCGGTTTTGGTAATCTCATTGAATTCGACGCGGTTATTCTGTTCGGTATCGAGCCCGAGCAGCTGTGCAAGATGCCACGAAATGGCTTCACCCTCGCGGTCCGGGTCCGTTGCGAGCCAGACACGGGAGCTTTTCTTCGCGCGCGATTTCAGATCCTTGATAACATCCTCTTTGCCCTTCATCTCGATATAGGTCGGCTCAAAATCATGCTCGATATCCACGCTGAGCTTGGACTTCGGCAGATCGCGCACATGGCCCATCGAAGCAACGACCTCAAAGCCGGAGCCGAGATATTTCTGTATGGTTTTCGCCTTTGCCGGCGACTCAACGATCACAAGTTCTGACATTGTACTAATCCTTCCCGTGGGCATTCCGCCCGATTGTCAAATCATTTGCGCCAATCAGTGATCAGCATGCTCTGTAATGCTTTCCGAACAGCGTTTCCACAAAGCCTTCCGATTCCAGAACTGTAAGCTCCAAGAGAACCGCCGAAAGATCCATATCCAGAGCCGATGCGATATCATCCGCAAAGGTCTCACCGTATTCGCGCAAATACTGCACAAGAGCTTTGCCGATCTCACTGTCCGGCAGGGGTTCGGTATCTGTCTGCGAAACCGGCGGTGCAGTCTGCGCCGGTGCAGATTGTATTTTCTCTGATTCCGTCTGAACCGGTTCCGGCTCAGGCAGCGGCTTTGACTCCGAAAAGACAAGCCGTTCAGAATCGCGTATTTCCGGATCCTGCTGCATATACTGCGGAAACCGGCTGTAATAGGACATCAGGATATCCTCATAGCTCAGCAGCGGATAGGCACCGTCGCGCAGGAGCGCAGCCACGCCCTGATAGCGCGGATCGAAGATATCCGCAGGCGGAACGCAGTAGAGATAGCGTCCCTGATCAACCGCATACTGTGCCGTGCTGAGCGAGCCGCTGCGCAGCGCCGCCTCCATGACGGCAGTTGCGTGGCAGAGTCCGCTGAGGATCCGGTTCCGGCGCGGAAAATTCGCCGGAAAGGGCTGTGTCCCGGGCATATATTCCGAGAGCAGCAGACCGCCGCCTGAGAGCATCCGTTCGCGGAGAATCTGATGCTCACGCGGATAATTGACATTGAGTCCGCAACCGAGAACGGCGATCGTCTTTCCGCCGGTATCGAGTGCGGCTGTATGTGCAATGCCGTCCACGCCCTTTGCAAATCCGCTGACAATGACGAATCCGCGGCGGCTCAGCTCCCCGACGATATAATTCGTCACGCGCTCCGTATAGAGCGAGGGATGCCTTGTACCGACAACGGCAAGGCAAAGCGGATCCGAGAGCAGCGAAAGATCGCCCTTCGCCGTCAGCAGAACGGGCGGCGTAAAGATATTGCGCAGGACCGAAGGGTAATCGAGGCTGTCGATTGTCAGCAGCGAAATATCGTGACTGCGGCAAAAGTAGACAAGGCTGTCCGCCTCGCCGATCGAATGCGCAGTCATTGCCTTCTGTGCGCTCTGCGGCAGATCGGAATACCGTCCTTCCTGAACCGCCTCATAGACCTCCTGCGGTGATTCCGCGTGGTCGAGATATTGCAGGAGCTTCGAGCTGCCTGCGCCGAAAACAAGCGAGAGCCATACCCAGTACCGGAGCATTTCCGGATCGGATTTCTGCCGAATTTCCATATCCGCACCGCCTTTCGCTGTGTCTGTCAGGATTTCGCCATTTCCCAGAGGAACAGTCCGGCAGCCATCGCCGCATTCAGCGAATTGGATGCAGGCGACATCGGGATTGTCAGGCGCTTATCGCAGGCGCCGCTGACCTCCGCCGGAAGTCCGTTTCCCTCGTTGCCGATCAGGACGACGGCGCCGCGGCAGAAATCATAGCCGCCGAGCGGATCCGCGTCTCTGTCCACAACGGCTGCACAGGTCGGCAGACCGACCGCCTTGCAGTGGGCAAAAAAAGCGTCCATATCAGAGATCCGCATCAGCGGCAGACGAAACATCGCGCCCATGCTGCTGCGGATTGTCTTCGGGTTGTAGAGATCGACGCACTGATAGAGATACAGTGCATCGGTACCGAGCGCCTCCGCAGTCCGCAGGATCGCGCCCAGATTCGAGGGATCCTGTACATTGTGCAGCAGCATGCAGCGATTGCCGTGCTGCGGCAGATCTGCGGTCTCCGGCAGTGTCTCCGCGATTGCAAAGACGCCCTGCGCGGTTTCGGTATCGGCGATCTCCTTTGCCAGTGCATCCGAGATCAGAAGCGGCTGAACCGATGCGCCTGCGTTTTGCAGCTCCGCGCGGTATTGTGCATCCGCCTTTTCGGTGAGCAGCAGCGCGCGCAGCTTCACACCGGACTGCACCGCATCCAGCACAAGCCGGAATCCCTCCATCGCAAAAGCACGGTTCTTCTCACGAAACGTGCGGCTGCGGTTGAGATTTGCAAAGAGCTTTACGGTTTTATTTCCGGTACCTGTCTGAAGGATTTCAGTCCCCTGCGGCATCCGTCACCGCCCCTTTCTCGAGTCTCATAACAAACACAAACACGCTCTGACGATTCCGAGAGAGCGTGTTTGATATGATGCATTACAGTGCTGCCTTTGCCTTTTCGACAATCGCAGTGAAGCCGGCAGGATCGTGAATCGCAATCTCGGAGAGCATCTTGCGGTTCAGGGTGATACCAGCCTTGTTGCAGCCGTTCATGAAGGTGCTGTAGTTCATGCCGTTGAGCTTGCATGCAGCAGAAATACGGGTGATCCACAGTCTGCGGAAGAAGCGCTTGTTCTGCTTTCTGCCGATGTAAGCATACTGACCGGACTTCATGACAGCCTGCTTCGCCATCTTGAAGTGCTTGGATTTGCTGCCCCAGTAGCCCTTTGCGAGCTTCAGGACCTTATTTCTTCTCTTGCGCGTCATCATTGCGCCCTTAATACGAGCCATTTCGTTTTACCTCCGTAATCAATCGTCCGCCGTGATCAGGCGGCATTCAGTTCAGTTTCAGTGCAAGGTCCCGGATTACTTGTAGGGAACCATCTCGCGGATCGTCGGTGCATTTGCGGTGCTTGCAACGCCGGCGTTTCTCGCAATACGCTTGACCTTCTTATCCTTCGATACGAGGCGATGACGCTTGTAAGCGTGCTGGAACTTGACCTTTCCGCTGCCGGTGACCTGAAAACGCTTCTTTGCACCGGAGTGAGTCTTAACCTTAATCTTCTTAACCTTAACGGCTGCCATGGATTCGTCCTCCTTGTAATTTCGTTGTATATGATAACGTCAGGCAATTTGCTCATTGCCTCTTAGAGACGCTGCATATCCTTTGCTTTATGCTTCCTCGGCTGCATCTGCCGGCTGCTCCTGAGCGGGAGCCTCCTGCGGCTTCTGCGGCTTCTGTTTCTTTGCGGATTTCTCCGGCTTCTCGGGCTTATTCTGCTTCGGAGACATGAACATCACGATTGCTCTGCCCTCCATCTTCGGGGGCTTATCGACGACAGCGACATCGCCGACCTCATCGCGGTAGCGCTCAAGCAGCTCCTCGCCCAGATGCGGATGTGCAATGGCGCGCTTCCGGAACCGAACCGAAACCTTGACCTTGTCGCCGCCCTGCAAAAACTTCTTGCCCTGTGCGACCTTGGTTTCAAAATCGTGCGTATCAATCGCGGAGAACATCCGGATCTCCTTGATCTCAACGACGCGCTGATTCTTCCGTGCTTCCTTCTCGCGCTTCTGCTGTTCAAAGCAGTATTTGCCGTAGTCCATGACACGGCAGACAGGCGGAGTCGCCTGCGGCGCGATCTTCACCAGATCGAGATTCTGGTCATATGCGAGCTTCTGTGCGTCCTTTGCGGACATCACACCTTTTTTCTCGCCGTCCGCGTCGATCACGAGAACCTCACGGTCACGGATCTCCTCATTGATTTGCAGTTCCTGCTTGCTAATCGCCAAGCACCTCCTTCATAATCTCTAAAAACCAAAAGCAGAGAGTGCAGCCGGTTTGCTCCGCTGCTCTCTCTGCTCACAGTTCTATTAAACCGCATATTGCGGTCTTTGAATCATGAATCAGATTACCGTTTCGCATATTCGCTTACGGTGAGAACCGGAGTTCCGCTTGCAATCCTTACATATTTTACATGATTCCGCCCTGAAAGTCAAGTCTGCCGTTCACATTTTGTAATCCTGCACAATTTCACTTCGGAAATTCCGTAATAATTTTCGCAACATACTTCAGAATCATCGTGACATCGCCGCCGGTGAGACCGGTTTCGCCGTCACAATCGGCATTCTCCTTGCCCTGCGTCGAGACCTTTGCCGTACCGTCCTCGGCGTTGAAGCGCGCGAGCAGCACCGCATCAGAGACATCGACCTTCTGATCGCAGTTGACATCACCGCGGAGCTTGGATTTCTCCTCTGCGGCGGTTGTCGTGACTGTCGTTGTCTCCTCAGCAGTTGTGGTCGTTGTTTCGGCAGTTGTTGTGGTCTCAGTGGTTGTGGTGGTGGTTTCCGCGGTGGTTGTAGTTGTCTCCGCAGGCTTCGGATAGACCGCCGCAAAATAGTTCACGCAGTTCTGCGCGGTGAAATTGCTGCCGAGCGTCACAGTCTCGCCCTTCTTCACCTCGCGTGTAAAGACGGTGAATTCCTCGCCGTTCGAGCTAAACACCTGTGTCCGCATGTGGGTATAATCCTTGAGCCAGCTTGCATTGATCTGATCCTGCGAGAGTCCCTGAATCACGCGAACGTCGATATAAATATTCAGCGACAGGTCATCGGCAGCCGTCAGCGACGCCAGATCGCCGGAATACTTCTTGGAATCACATGCCGTGCGGATCTGCTCGCCGCCCGTGCCGACACCGTTACCGTCTGCGGAAACCGTATAATCGCGGTCGCCGAAGATTTTGCTGCCGACACCGAAATCGGAGGCAATGCTCCAGTTTGCGCCGTTATCGGTATCATTGACAACGAGCTTCGAGATCAGCTTACCGGAATACTCCGGCTTCTGCACGGGCTGTTCCGGCTGCTGCGGCTGATCCGAGGAGCCGTCTGTCGGGAGCAGGCTGAGGTTGATGATATTCTTGCCCCAGTTGCCGTACCACGCATAGCCGGTTCTGCGTTCCTGGGAGATCTCCGCGACATTATAATGTACGGAGCTGTCGCGGTCGGAGAAGAGCGGTCTGTCGGTGCCCAGCTCATAGAAACGTGCCCAGAGCGGCGAAGCATTCGCGTTCTGCCGGACGACTTTATCATCGCCGGATTTGACGAACTCGATGCCGTAGAGCGTGACCTTCTTGAACCACTCGATCGCGGTATTGACAGATTTGCGGATATCCTGCCGCGAGGGATTCTCCTTCGCATACTGATACAGGAACGTGATCACGCCCGCGCTCTCGCTTGTGCAGTTCGAGGGCAGCTCATAGGCACGCGCCGCCGCCGGTTTCAGCGTATTCTCATCGTGCTGCTGACACCATGCCGCACCGGAAATCTGCATATCGAGCAGGCATTGAATGCCCTTATCGAGCGAGGTTTTCGCCTTCTGCGCGTAGCTGTCGCTGACCGCGGTAAAGTCGCCGGTTTTGCTGCTCATTTCCTTCATGATTTGCAGAACATGCAGATAGGCGCCGTCATTGAGCGTGATATGCGCATGATAGGTACCGGGCGTATTGAGGCACTGCATCCAGCCGCCGTTGTTATACTGCATTTTGAACAGGCAGTCCACGCCGCGCATCGCGCAGTCGAGATATTTCTGCTGCTTTGTCTGCTGATAGGTCCGCATCAGGAAGCGGATCTGAGAGGTTGTCGCATCGTTGTCGATCGTAGAATGCGACCAGTCACCGGTATGCGCAGTCAGCATGCCCTTCTGCCATCCGCCCTCGTTCGCCACCTGATACTGAATACACTCATCGGCAATTTTGATTGCCTCACTGCCGCCGAACCAGCTTGCGTCCTTTTTCAGGAAGCCTGCCCAGTCATAGTCCGCCTCCGCAGCGGAGACCGTCAGCGCATAGTCCGACGCGATAAACTGCTGCGGCAGTACAGCCGCCGTACAACTCAGCAGGAGCGCCGCGCTGCAAAGCAAAGTGATCTGTTTTTTCATGATTGATTCCCCCTGTTTCTCCGCCGTTGCGTACTGCGGCGGTATTCTGATTTGATTATACAGGATGCTCCGTCAAATTGCAAGTACCAAAACGCGCCGATCTATGACCGATTGTCTCAAATGCTGAAAATTTTTGCATTATCTTGATTGAATTATGAGGATCATGCGCCGTCAGTTCACAAAATGTTTATAAAGTTGTACGTATGAATTCACGCGTTTTTCGTTGACTTTTTCATCTGTTTGTGATATGATAGTATATGTATAGCGTTTATGATATTTCACGCAAAATCTGAATGAAAGGAGCGGACTTTATGGCAGGTATGATCATGTCAGGATTCCTGATTGCAGGACTCGCAATGACCGGTGCTGCCGTCATACTGATTCTCACAGATCACCATGAAACATCGCTGCGTGAATATGCGATCCTCGGATTGTTCTGCTCCATTCTGATCATGCTCTCCTACTACGTCGAACTGAATACCCCGGGCATAGCCGCCAAGATTGACGCGGTCAAGTTCGGATATATCGGAAGAGTATTCATCAATCCGCTGCTGCTGATGCTCGCTGTGCGCTACTACGATACCAAGGTCGGCAGGCTGTGGCAGTTTCTGCTCTACCTGATCCCCGTCATCACACTCTATCTCGTATTTAATTTTGAACGCAGTGATCTCTACTATGAGGCGATTGTGCTCGGTCCGGACGGACTGCTGCACATCACCCCGGGACCTGCATACATCGCATACATCGCATACAACACCGTCCTGACAATGATTTTCATCAGCTATTGTCTTTATCAGCGCGCATCGCTCCGCAGGCGCGAGAAGGCGAACAATACGCTTCTGCTTGCAGCCGGTGTCGTCCCGTTCCTGACGCTTCTGCTCTATCTTTCCGGATGGTCGCAGGGCTATGAGATCACGACGATCGGCATTATGATCGGCGCGCTGCTTGTCACATTTTCGATTCTGCGGTACGGTCTGCTCAACAAAGAGGAGATGCTTCAGAATATGGCAACAGGCCTCGTATTTCTCGATAATGAATACCGCCTCGTCTATGCAAACCGCAAGGCGGTGCAGATCATTCCGGCGCTCGGTACACCGCTTGTCCGCTCGCACAAGCTCGATCTCAAGCAGCTCTGCGATGAGGAATTTGCGGCGATTCAGGTCGGCACGGCAAGCTATCAGCGCAAGATTACAGAATGGACAAACGGCGAAGGACAGCACGGCAAGCTGCTCACCTTCGATGATATCACGGAAATCCGCTCGCGTCTCAACCGCGACCAGATGACCGGTCTGCTTAATCACGCATCGTTCTATCCGATGCTCGATGATGCCATGACCGATTCCAACCAGAAACAGATGCCGCTGACCGTTTCGATCGCGGATATCGACAGCTTCAAGCATGTCAATGATACCTACGGACACGCAAACGGCGATATCGTCCTGATCGCAATGGCGCAGACGCTTCAGAAGTTCTGCGGTCCCTACGGCGATATTTTCCGCTACGGCGGCGAGGAATTTGCAGTGATTTTCCACGGTGACATTGCGCTTGCCGAGGAGATCATGGGCAAGGCGCTCAAAGCGTTCTCAGCAATCGACTTTGATTTCCTGCCCTATCATGTCACATTCAGCTACGGCAGCGCGGAATTCGATCAGCTCGAGACCTCGGTCGCACTGTTTGACCGCGCCGATCAGCTCATGTACACACGCAAAAACGCCCTGCACGCCAGAGAGCGCGCCGCAGCGGCAATCAGCGGCAATCCTGTTCATCCGGCGGAAAACCGCGAATCACACACAGAAATCAAGGAGGCATAATCAATGCTGGGATCGGATTATCGGGAGCTGATTGTTCCGCGTCTTGACAATCAAACGAAAAAATACGGGCTGCTGATCGGCGGCATCATCCTGACGGCTGCGACGGTTCTGTTCGCACTGGTCACGGGGACATTCTGGCTGCTGATCATCAGCGCGGCGCTCGGCTTCGGAACATGGTATCTCTGGATGCAGAACAGCGTCGAATATGAATACGTCATCTCCGGCGATGAGCTGCAAATCACGAAGATCCTTGCCGAGAGCAAGCGGAAACCCATGCTGACGATCACACTTGACAAATTCACCGCATTCGGGAAGCTGCGGGAGGCAGAGAATCTCTCAGGCTCCGCAACGACCGTCCTCGCCTGCACCGCGCAGGATGAGACCGCATTCTTTGCGGATTTCGACCATCCCGAATACGGACAGACCAGACTGATCTGGACGCCCAACGACGACATCCTGCTCTATCTTGCAAAAAAAATGCCGCGCTCCCTCGGATTCCGCTGGGAGGCTTCCGAAGCCGCGGCGCAGTGATAAAGGAGCTTGCTTATGCGTCTTGTAACACCGCTTGAAATGATGAAGCTGGAGGATCTTGCGAACCAATCCGGCGTAACCTATGATATCATGATGAACCGCGCAGGCGCAGGTCTCGCGGAGCATCTCGGGCATATAGCGAACGAATGCAACCAGAAGAAAATCGTCTTTCTCTGCGGAAACGGCAACAATGCCGGTGACTGCTTTGTAGCGGCAACGCATCTCGCGGATCAGTTTGAGATCACGGTCTGCCTGACGAACGGCGTGCCGAAAACACGCACGGCGTATACGAAATTCCGCATGATGAAGCATGTCACGGTGCTTCAGGATCATGCAAAAATCCTCGAGGCTGTACGGGAAAATGCCATTATCGTAGACGGCATTTTCGGCATCGGATTCCGCGGCGAACTGAGTCCGCAGATACAGGAAATCTTCGCTGCTGCTTCCGAAACACCGGATAAGCAGATTATCGCGGTAGATATCCCGAGCGGCGGAAGCGGTCTCAACGGAACCGTCTCCCCCGGCACGCCGCACTGCAATGTGACAGTGACCTTCGGCGCAGCAAAAACCGGTCTCTTCATCACACCGCTTTCGGAGCATTGCGGCGCGATTCTGCTCGTCGATATCGGCATACCGGAGGACGCATTCAATGAGCTGAAATATCCGATCACGCATATCGACAGCGAAACCGTCCGCAGCCTGCTTCCCGGCCGTCCGCAGAACGGACACAAGGGGATGTTCGGCAAGCTGCTCTGCGTCACCGGCTCACGGAATATGCCGGGCGCGGCGATTCTTGCAACAACGGCAGCACTGCGCTGCGGCGTCGGGCTCTGCTGTCTCGCGTCAGATCCGGATACCTGCCGCATGCTGATCCATCAGGCACCGGAAGCGACGATTCAGCCGCTCACGACCGATCAGAACGGCATGCTCACCCAGCGCTCGATACCGGAAATCCTGCAAGCAGCGAAAAATGCGAGCTGCGTGCTGATCGGCTGCGGACTCGGGCAGTCAGATGAAGTCCGCGCAGCCGTCCGGACGCTGATCACCGAGCTGGATTGTCCGATTATTTTGGATGCAGACGGTCTAAATGCGATCGTCTCCGGCATAGATATATTGCGTAGGGCAAAGTCAACCGTCATGCTGACGCCGCATCCTGCCGAAATGGGACGCCTGCTGCACTGCACCGCCGAGGATGTGCAGAAGGATCGCGTCACGGCGGCAAAACGGCTCGCATCGCGCTTCCCGAATACGGTCGTCGTGCTGAAAGGAGCCGGAACGATTGTCGCGGTCGCAGATCATGCGAGCATCAACACGAACGGAAATTCCGGCATGAGCAAGGGCGGCAGCGGCGATGTCCTCGCAGGCATCATCGCAAGCCTGACAGCGCAGCATATCGAGCCGGAACACGCCGCACAGATCGGTGTATATCTGCACGGACTCGCTGGAGACTGTGCCGCGGCGGAATTCTCGAAGCGAGCGATGCTGCCGAGCGATATGATCCGCCAGCTCCCGATGCTCTTCGGGGAATTTGAATAAACAGGACGAGGCATTCCTCAGAAAATCAAATGTCGTCAAAAGGAAATCTTTTTAGGAGGCTCCATTATGAGACGTTTGATGCATCTGAGAAATGCCTTGATTTTTTGTGTACCTGCTGTGATTTTCTTACAGGGATGCGAGGCGCCGCAGGGGGATTCGCAGGTTCAGCCGCTGCCTGCGGAATCCTACGAAGCGGACTGCACGCTCGAATACGGCGAGGGACAATCCGCCGCCCTGCATCTGACGCGATACGGCGAATCGCTCTGGGATGCAGCATTTACGGATCCGCCTGCGCTTGCAGGTGTGATCCTCACATTTGACGGAAACGCGGTCAGTGCGAGCTACAAGGGGCTCGCGTTCACTGTCCCGAAAACAGCGCTGCCTGCGAAAAACATGCTGACGATTGTGACCGAAACGCTGGATGCCGCACATGCCGCCGAATCGCTCCCCTGTTCACCGCAGGAGGACGGCTCGCAGATCTGCCGCGGCGAATCCGCAGGCGGAAGCTACACCCTGACATTCGATCCGTCCGGACAGCCGGTGCTGTTCGAGGTACCGTCGCAGCCGCTCAAAATCACATTCTCCGGATTCACCGAATTACAGGAGACCGCCGAATCGACCGTCACCGAAACATCTGCAAATACGACCGAAACAACAACCGTCACCGAACCGAATGCATAAAACAAGGGCACGTCATAAGACGTGCCCAATGTTTTTAGGTTTTCATCACTGTCGGATAAGATTAGTTATCCTTCTCAGTTCCGAGGCTCTCGTAAGGAATGAGCTTTGCGATGAACTTCAGAATCTTAACAGTATCGTTCTTATCAGGAGCGCCGCTTACGTTTACGTCAGCGTTCTTCTTACCCTGCGTTGTAATCTTCGCCGAAGAATCCTCAGCGTTAAAGCGAGCAAGGAGAACAGCATCGGAAACATCAACTCTTGCCTCAGGCGTGGCACCGGCGGACTCGTTGACATTACCCCAGTCGATTTTATCTTGGGGCAAGGGTTCAACGTCTTTGATCTTGTCCTTATCCTGGAGGAACTCAACGATCCAAGCCAGCGGAGCATTCCAGTTAATGGTAACCTCGTTGGTAGACCAAGCCTCGATGGAGTCAACGTAGCATCTCTGGGACGGGTTCGTCTCTACGCCCGGAACGAAGCCGAGAGCACGGACGTACGGATCCTGGAGACCTGCGTTCGGACCGCCGGACAGAACGCCGTCCGGAGCCATCGGCAGAGTCTTGTCGAGCTCATGAGACCAATATCTGTGGTGCGGGTTCTTCTCATAGTAAGAACCGTAACCCGTGACATAGGAGTATGCCAGCGGGTTGGTACCGAGCAGGTAATCCATACCGGTGGTAACGCCGCTCAGATACTTCGGATCACTGGTCTGATCGTAAGCATAAGCCATAGCGATCAGGTTGTTGATAACCATGGAGTTGGAACCCCACTCATAACCGTGGATAATGATCGACGGATCGAGGTTGTTCGGATCGTTGTAGCCGGGGCCGTCATAGGTGTACGGAATACCGTAGCCCTGAGCCTCTTCCTGTGCGAGGTAGACATCAGCAGTATCGGTGATGGACTTCTCAAGGGTTGCCTTTTCGCTGTCAGAGAGCAGATTCTTGTGGAGTGCCAGAGTCAGAGAACCGCAGGAACCGGTGTTGCCCCAGTTGAAGGTCGTCAGAGAGCCTTCGCCGGAAGCGTTCTCACCGCCGGTGATTCTGGAGGTAACCTTGAAGGTGTTGTCGCCGTTCTTGCCGCCGTAAGCCTTGCCGTACTTCTCAAGTGCGGTCTTATAGGTGGAAGCGTCGCTGTCATCCATGAGCGAGCAGGATGTGAACAGCTCGCAGGCTGCCCAGTAAGCGTCGTCCTTGACCTCGTTATCGCCGTACGGGCCGCCGCCCTTTGCATGCCACATCGGAGCATAGAGCGAATGCTCATTCAGCTCTTCAGCCGGGCAGTCGCAGTTGAGTTCCGGATGCGTGGTCGTAGTCAGATCAGCATCGCCGACGGTTGCATAAACCTTCTCAAATGCTGTAAATGCTTCCTTCGCTTCCTTCAGGTAGGTAGCTGCCTGAGAAGCATCATATTCCTGCCAGAGTCTTGCTGCCTGTGCAGCGCATGCTGCAAAGTTCAGCGTAGCAGCGAATGTAGGCGGCTTCACGATACGGACAGTATCCCAGCCTCCCTGATCTTCCGGACCTTCATAGTCCCACGGTCTGGTTGCAAGACCGGTCCACTTGTGGTCGTGCAGCTTGTGATAGTACAGACCTGCATACTTGGAGCCGTAGGTGGAGCTGGTGGACTCAACCTTCATCTTCTCGATAAAGTCAAGCTCATACTTGCACTCGTCGAGAATATCCGGAATCTTGTTGCCTGCTTCCGGAACAACAACTGTGCCGGAGTTGTCAGCAAACTTTTCCTTACCGCCTTCAACCTTGAGGACAGCTCTCTCGTACATGTTCTGGAGCGTCCAGACGGCGATACCGCCGTTAACAACGTACTTACCGTGGTCACCGGCGTCGTACCAGCCCTTGTTCGCAGTGATCTTCTCAGAGGTCTGAGCCTGCGACTTGCTGCTGTACTCGTTGATCCATGCCGGCTGCACATATGCAGAGTCAGTGATGTGACCGCCCTGGTGAGCAAGACCGGATTCCGTACCGGAAACGATGTAAGCCTTCTCGATATCGCAGCCGGAACGGTTCTGATAGAAGTAGTTGATCGCGTTGGACAGCATATCGCCCTTGGAGTTTGCACCCTTCTGGCTGTAAATGTCGTCGCCGATCTTGAACTCGAAGGAACGCCAGGTCTTACCGTCTACCTGGAGATAGTAGGTACCCGGAGTCTTGAAAGAGGAGAAGTCGATCTTGCAGACGTTATCGTCGGAATCCTTATCGTGCTTCGGAGCAGTACTGGTGAAGGACTCAACAGTGGAACCGCTCTTTGCATCAACGAGGTTTACCTTGTAGGTGCCGGAGAGGCTGATCTTCTCAGCATCGTGCAGAATGTCACCGCTGTTATCAGAGAGAACTGCGATCTTCTGCGTCTCCGGGAAGTAACCGAGCTGGTTGGTAGAAATGAAGACATCCTTCACGCCGGTTGCCTGTGTTGCCCAGTAGCGGTCGGTCTGACCGTAGGACTTCACCGGAACATCGTCGCCGTCCCATTCGATGGACATATCATCGAACCAGATCTCGTCGCCGTCCTTTGCGTTACCGTCATACTGGGTACCTTCTGCATAGTGGAATGCCCACTCCATGCCTTCCAGATCCTTGGAGCACTTGAATTCACCGGAGAATGTCTTCCACTCAGTGCTCAGGATTGCAGGACCGCTCGGATAGTTGCCGTTCATATCCGGACCGTTGGACATGCCGTCCGGACCAAGCTCGAAATACTCTTCATACGGAGCATTCGGCTGACCGATCTTCGAGCAGAGCTCCAGACCGTCGCGGCTTGCCTTCGCCTTGAAGCTGACCTTGTAGGTGTGGCCTGCCTTGAAGTCGAGGTTTCTGCAGCGGAACTGCAGGTCCCACTTCTCGTGAGCAGCACCGATTGCCTTCTTAATCGTGAGGTGAACAGTACCGTCCTTTGTGAGCTCGAAGTCCTGCTTTGCAGGGCTGGACTCACAGGTGTGCCACGGCAGTGCCTTGTAATCGAAGCTCGTCTCACCGAGGATCTGACCTGCGGAAACGGACATCGGCACAATGTTGGCAACCGTGGGGGCGACCATCGTCAGGGCAAGAATGCCTGCGATGATCATTTTTGATCTCTTGTGCATTGAAAAAACCCTCCCGTTTTTCTTAGTATATAAACGACAGCCAGTACGAGCCGCGCTTATATTCGGACGAATTGCGGATACAGCTTTTTGACGCAGCATAGAAAGGCGCGCCGAAATATCCCGTTGTTCCAATCTGCTGCTCCCGTGCAGCATCCAGACCTGACGGCGAGTCATTCCCGCGTTTCCTTTTCATGCATTATACAAGCTGTATTACATTTCCGGGGTGTAAAGTGTACCCTCACACATCTTCCCGTTGTTTACATTATAATACAAGATTGCTTTCTTGTAAAGACCTTTTTGAAACTTTGTCGGAACTGTATAAACCAAGTATAATTTTTTGTGCAAAATGCGCAAAACAATTTTATTCACAATTTCGGGGATATGTTGCACTTTGTCCTGATATTTCGTAATAAGCAGCGGTAGATTTTATTTCAGTTATTACGCAACGTATATGCAAGATGATATTTTCACGTAAAATTTGCTGGATATATACAGATTTTTGTCATATTTTCCAAATTCAGCAGATTGCTTGACAAATCCTGCCTGATATGCTATAATTACTTTGCTGCGTTAAAGCTGTAGAGTATAAAAACGTCAAAGCGTAAAAGTGACATCATTGACGCGGTATACTATATATAATAGCATCAGGAGGTCTATTATGTCAGCATCCCAGATTATCACGCTGGTCGTGGTCGTGGTTTATGCCGCTGTCATGGTGACAATCGGCTTCATCACCTCCAAAAAGACCAAGAGCGTCAACGACTTCGTCTTCGGCGGAAACAAGATCGGTCCGTGGATGACCGCGTTCGCATTCGGCACCGCATATTTCTCCGCGGTCGTGTTCATCGGATATGCAGGTCAGTTCGGCTGGAGCTACGGTGTCTCCGCAGCATGGATCGGCATCGGCAATGCGCTGATCGGCGCAACGCTTGCGTGGGCGGTTCTCGGCAAGCGCACGCGCCTCATGACCAAGCATCTCGACGCCAAAACCATGCCGGATTTCTTCATGAAGCGCTACGGCAGCTCGCCGCTCAAGACCTGTGCGGCTGTCATCGTATTCCTCTTTATGATCCCCTACACCGCATCCGTGTATAACGGACTCTCGCGCCTCTTTGCAATGGCATTCAACCTCAGCTCCCCGAATGCATATCAGTATGTCATGATCGCAATGGCAGTGCTGAGCGCGATTTACGTGGTGCTCGGCGGCTATTCCGCAACGGCAGTCAACGATTTCATTCAGGGTATGATCATGCTCGTCGGCATTTCGGCGGTTGTGATCTGCATTCTGAATTATAACGGCGGACTCGGCGGCTCGATCAGTATGCTCAAGCAGGTCACCGCAGTTCCGGACGGCAAGCTCGCCTCCCTCTTCGGACCGGATCCGATCAATCTGTTCGGCGTTGTCGTGCTGACCTCGCTCGGTACATGGGGACTTCCGCAGATGACGCATAAGTTCTATGCGATCCGCGACGAAAAGGATATCAAGCGCGGACTCGTGATTTCGACCTTCTTCTGCCTGATCGTTTCCGGCGGATGCTATCTGCTCGGCGGCTTCACCAGACTGTTCAATACGACTGAGGACGGTCAGGGACTCGGCGCAAATGTGATCCAGAAGCTCTCGAACGGCAAGCTCGAATTTGATGCAATGGTTCCGAATATGCTCCAGACGGCACTGCCGCCGCTGCTGATCGGACTTGTTGTTGTGCTGGTGCTGAGTGCATCGCTCTCGACGCTTTCCGCACTCGTTCTGACCTCCTCCACCACGCTTGCGCATGACCTGCTGCGTCCGGCATCCAAGGGCAAAATGAACGACAAAAAGGAATTCACGACCATGCGTGTGCTGATTCTGTTCTTCCTGCTGATCTCGGTTATCATTGCGATGAACAAGAATGCAGCGATCACGACGCTGATGAGTTATTCGTGGGGCGCGCTCTCCGGCTCGTTCCTCGGACCGTTCCTCTGGGGACTGTTCAGCAAAAAGACCACGAAGGCAGCCGTCTGGACGAGCTTTGCAATCGGTGTCATCTCGACGGTTGCGCATATGTGCATTTTCACGTTCTTCAAGGACAGCTTTGCCGGATTTGTCAAGTGGGCAGCATCTCTGCCGCTGAACCTCGCATCGCCGATCAATGCAGGCGCACTGCTGATGATCCTCTCGATCGTGATTGTTCCGGTGATCTCGGCATTCACGAAGCCCTGCGAGAAGGAGACTGTTGACAACTCCTTCGCAGCATACAATAAATAATATAGAAAAAGAGAAGCCGTCCGGTGTAAGTACGGCGCTGATACAGAAGTTTTACGCCATAGTATTTCTGATTGATTGTCAGATGTACTATGGCGTTTTTATTGACAATGCTGCATTATTTATGCTATAATTGTTGCGAACAGAAATCGAAATTTGCGGGCAGTGCACGCCGCCGTTGATCTATAGCTTTCCGGATTCATTTCGGAATTCATAAGCGCTGATTTTTTTACGTCCGTAATACGTTAAATCGGAATTTCAGGTGATTATATGCGTTTTTTTATAACTGAAAGTCAAAGAAAACAAAGGGGCGGATCTTGTTATTTTGAGTTCCAGCGAGGGCAGAAAGATACAAACCGCAAATCTGTTTGTTGGAGAGAAGATTCGCTCCTATTGCATATGGATATTGTTGACGAGATTGCTTTATACAAGATCGTTCCGGATTTCCAATACTATGGTGAGACGATAATAGATAAAGAAAAATGGAGCATTATCCAAAACAATGTGAAAGAACAAGGTTCAAAAGCGATTGAGGTTATTGATGAACTAAAAAGTTGGGTTGAAGAAAACTTTAAAGAATATGATTATTTTGTGATTGTAGGAATATAAAATATAATTGATAGCAGCACGCGCCGGAAACAAGCGCGCTGAAA
>JAGKVC010000183.1 GCA_021152595.1 Clostridia bacterium | reverse complement strand
CCTTTTATAACATCTGATAGACGGGCTTCGTCATTCCGCGCAAAACGGAACCATATAGGCTGTAATATCTGTAGAAATTTGGAATATTTACAGAAAGTACGGAAAAAACCTTGACATCATTGTAAAATTGAAATATAATATAATAAAATAGACGGAACATATCATTTGGCCGATTTACTACTCGATTGTGCAATTTGCCCAGATGGTTGGAGCTGTCAAGAGGGAAAGGGGTAGATGCTATATGAAACTCTATTTCGCGTATGTGCGGCTGGTGACATAGAATATCTGAAAATGTCACTCAGGGGGAAGAATGGTCCGGAAATCTGATCTTTGTGCGGAACTTGGCGGATGCGCCGCACAGATGAAACTGCATCCGCTGCCGAACCTGTACGCTCAGCGGAGTTGCTTCCGCCGCATTGCTCGCCTCGTATCTGCTTCCGTATGCAGATCTCCCCACGGCGCTGACAGCGAAAGCGGACGATGAACTGCCGACACCAAAGTATGGCAAAGCCTATACGATTGAAAATTTGCTGACGGACTACAATCTGGTCGCAAAAGAAGATCTGATGACGGATAACCACATCGTCGTCGGCTTTTTAGTCGGCGGAAAACTGGAAGTAGGTTCGCACGGTGACGCAACACGCTCAGATTCATATGCGCACGAAGTCATTAACACCGGCAATTTCAACAAGAACTCTATGCTGAGGTCGAATCAGTATGCCGATGATGCGGACGATTTCAAATTTTACTATGAGATCGGAAGTCCTGTCGGCGATTCTATCGTACAGATCGGAGAGCCGTACTTTGAGGCGAAGGACGCTTTCGACGCTGTTGAGCTGTGGTCCCGTGAGCAGGCAAAGAACGCAAATGCGTGGAGGGTGCAGAAATCCGACCTGAATGCGCAGGGCATTCTGACGATTGTGGTTGATGAATCAACACCGCTGGATATTGTAGTTCCTGCACCGCTGGTTCCGGAACTCAGATATATCAATTTCACCGGACCGCTTGATTCGGCGATTGACGTCTCTGATGTTGCAACCGCCGGCTTTACAATCACGATTGAAGGCAAGCTCGGTACGGAGGAACAGCCGCTCGTTTTCAATACTGCTGCGGAACTGAGAAATCTTCCGCCCGCAGGCTCGGGCATCGGCATCGGCCTGAACGGCGATAAAATCGAGAATAAGCTGAAGGATCTGGAAGGCAGCGAGGAAGGCGGACAGGTTAACCTGTACGGCATGAATCTGGTCTGGAACCTCCCTGAGGCGGAACATGTCGAAACAATAGGCCTTTCCGGACATATCGTTGCACCGAAGGCGACCGTGACGATGAGCGGTTCGAACGGTGAGGGCGGTATCATTGCGAAGAATATCAATCTTCACAATGAGATTCACTTCTATTCCTACCGGCCGAACACAAGCGTTATTGCAGATACGGATTATGCCGCAGAGTTATATAAATATGACTCTGATGAAAAGGCACTGGGCGGCGCGATTCTTGGTGCATTCCCGGTGAATGACGGCGTTGTGGCAACCAAACCGCAGTATAAGCTGAAAACCGAAAAGGAAAACCCGAATCTGCTGGGCCTGAATGCCGGCAAATATGTCATCAAGGAGTTCAGGGCACCTGCCGGCTATCAGATCGACGATGCGAAATATTACATTGAAATCATTGAGGATGAAGATGCAAAAGGCCAGGTAAATGCAGCACTCTCGAATGATACATGGTCTGGAGACGGCGCAAACTCGAAGCTGGTCGATTACAATGGCCGCGTAACTGTTCGCGTCTATGAGGACGAGAACTTTACGAAAGTTATCGACGAAGCGTCCTACTCTCCGCTGGCTGTTGCGGAAAATTCCTACCGTGCAGCAGACAGAAACTTTGAATTTTCTGTGGATGAAAACGGCGAAGTAACAAAGGTTTACGAGGTGAAAGAGGACGGCACTCGGACAGATGTGACCGCGGCAGAGCTCGAAAACTTTGTGTTCACGCCGGTTGAAATTGCGAGCGAACCGAAGACCTATACGGTAATCTATAACGGTGAGTCGATCGTTGCGGAGAACGGTCTGTATAACATCGACGGCGCAATGTATCATATTACGATCGGAAATGACGGAACCGTTGAGAGCGTGATAAAAAAGGGCGAAGCACTGAGCAGCGACGAAATGTCGAAGTTCCGCTTCGGCCAGTATGTTTCCACAGGCTGGATGGGCAGATGGGAAAATACCGACACGCTATACTATTATAATAGCGCTGAAAGCACGGAGCCTTCCGACAGTGCAAAGGCAGCACCGGGCAGTAAGGAATATACATTCAATACACTCGGCAAAACTTACATCGTTGAGACAGAGCGCGGCTATATGGGCGCACCGGGCAGCGTGAAGTCTATGGTGGAAAAGGATTCTCCGGCACCGACGACACTGGTTGATGTGATCGAGACCACGCTGGCAAACTACATCGTGGTTTACAACGGTGAAGTTGCATCTGCAAACATCAAACTCTCTGAGAAACTCGAGGAGAAATTCGAGTTCCATGATGATGTTGCATTCACCCTGACAAAGGTTGATGCAGCAGATGAAACGATTGCACTTACCGGTGCATCCTTCGTAATGGTCAATGAAACCTATACTGAGCGGACTGCGGATGGCGAAACGACCTATGAATGCACGGATTCTAAGACCGCAGATGATTCCGACAGCGTAGAAGGCTTTAGCTGGGATTCAAATGAATCCGAAACTGCTTTCAAGACGACTGATATTCACAGAACGCAGCCTGTCCGTTCCGGATCGGGGGTTTATTCGTATCCGAATATCTACCGCATTCAGGAAACACAGGCTCCGAAGGGTTATCTCACATCTGCAAATGATATTCTGATCGTTGCCGGTTGGAATAATATGACCAGAACAAAGATCTATTTCACCAAGGAAGTCAGACGCGGAGAAGCACCGACATCCCTGCCGGTGGACAATCGCGGCAATGTGAAGGACCCTGCGGATCATGACTGGACGGAGCTGGATATCAGCAAGGCGGCTGACAGCAGCTTTGTGGTCGGCAATAAGCGCGACAATACCAAGATCCAGCTTGCAAAGATCGACGAGGAAACAAATGCATATGTTTCCGGCGCGAAGCTCGAGCTTTGGAAGAAGGACGGCACAAAGGCACTCTCTGAGATCACAACCGTCAACAGCGCAACGCTGCTGATGGACGGCTCGGATGCACTGGAGCTTCAGCCCGGCACATACTATGTCGTAGAGACTGAGGTTCCGGCAGGCTATGAGAGCGATCTGGTGAATGTCAAGCAGTACTTCACTGTCAATGCAGACCAGACCGTTACGCTCGGCGCCCCGAATACCATCGAAGCAGAAGCATCTGAGACCGAAGAAAACAAACGGTTCACGCTCTGCGATGGAGAGGGCAACGTGCTGGCAGACGGCGCGGGCAATCAGGTTGAAAATGTCACCAGAGTGACAATGAAGGTCAGCGCACGCCCGGGCGGCGTTTATGTCAGCCTTCTCAATTCGAGCGCGGATCTCAGCCTTTATGAATTCCCGACAGATACCGTGACGAAGGAAGGTATGACAGCGGAATATGATCCTGAAAAGGGAACGTTGACGCTGACCTTTGCAGAAGCGGTTACACTGATAAAGGCAGAGGTCGCTGAGTATAATTCCGGCGCATTCAAAGTCAGCGACGTTGTCTACGAGTGCGAGGGCAAGTCGGAATGGGTTGGCGATCCGAAGATCCAGCTTGATCCGAGCGGCACGACCGTCACCGTCAAGCTGCCGAACAAGGCGAAGTCGGTTGACAACAAGCTCATTTTCACAAAGGCGGACGATGGCTACCGTGTCAGTGCTGCCAGATATGATACGTACTCCACTATCAGAAAAGGCAGCAAGATCACCGGCGCGAAGATGAAGCTCACCTATCAGAATGACGCATCTCTCGAGAACGTCACTGCGAACACTGACTTTACGCTCGAAGGAAAGACACTGAAGTGGACTGTCGGTGAAACGGACATCGAGTTCAGCAAGCTCCCGAACGGAACCTATATCCTCGAAGAGGAGGAAGCACCGGCACTCTATCAGCCGATCGACAAGGTCGAGATCGTGGTCGCAAATACCGGTGTGACCGTTGCAAATGCGGATGCTGCGAACACGAAGGCGGTTCCGGTATTTGTCACCAACAGCGGCGCGAAATACACGCTGACGGTTTACGATTCGGTTTATTCGGTCGGCATCAGAAAGACCGATAAGAACGATATGCCGATTCCGGGTGCAGTTCTGGAACTGACCGGTAAAAACGATAAGAACGAGGCAATCGACCTTTCCAATGTAAAGGCACGCGATACCCAGTTCTTCCTCGCAGACGGCTCCGGCAAGAACAACGGCACAAATTATCTGCTTCAGGATGATGAAAACCTGATCAGAAACATGTCTGCTTCTTCTACCGCATACCGCTGGCAGTCGATCGGATCCGCAGTGGTCTTCACCGGTCTGCCGGAAGGTACCTATACTATTAAAGAAGTAGAAACTCCGCTCGGATTCCTTCCGACCGAAAAGACCTTTACCGTCAAGCGCAATGCTGAGACGAAAAAGATCGAGACCATCGGCAAGGATGAAGCAAATGATGCGTTCGACACTGTTACCCTGACGGATGAATCCGTTACGCTTTCGATCAGCAAAGAGGATATGGGCGGCACTTCTCTGGACGGTGCAACCTTTACACTCGAAAAGCTGGACGAAAATGATCAGAAGACCAGCCTCGGCAACCTTGCAGTCTCTGCGAGCGGCGAGAAAATCGAGGGCATCGAAACTTCTGTTGCACACGATGAAGACGGCAATAATTTCAATGATAAGGCTGTCACCATTGAAGCATTCAGCGCAACGACCTATGAGATCCGCGGCAACACCCTGCATCATGTCAAGGTGAACGGCGAGGCACTTCTGGAGACCGACGAAACCGCTCCGGTTCAGAATGTCTATGTCAAGGGCGGCGCAATCGAGGGCAATAAGCTCGAGATCACCGGCCTCTGCGACGGTACTTATGTCATCGCACTTTCTGACGGCAGAGAGTACACCGTCCGCGTGGACCAGAAATCCGAAGAAGTGACATCTGTCTCCATGCTGAGAAAAGCGGAGATCAAGGATGATGTCCTGACATTCCGCGGCGGCAAGGTTGATATTTCCTCCCTGTCGGACGGCAAATACCGCCTGACCGAAACTGCTGCGCCGAAAGAAAAGGACGGCGTTGAGTACGAGATCACTGTTTCTGCGTTTACCTTTGAAGTCCATAACGGCAAGGTTGTTTCCGTAAGCGCGACAACCGACGGCGACACCGAAGAGGAGATCGCAGAAGCAAACAAACACGCTGAAATCACCGACGATCAGAAGACACTGAAGATCAAGGACGAGAAGAAGCGTTACTCCTTCCAGCTCGACAAGAAGGATACGGAAGACAGCACGATCGAGCATCTTGCAGGTGCAACATTTGTGCTGACTCCGAACGGCGACGGTGCAGCTATTGATAAGCGCACGGTTGTCAAGCAGGGCAAAACTGTGATTGCACAGGGAACAGACACCTCGGCATCCCTAAGCTTCCAGTCCTCCGGCGACGGCGCGCTGACAATCAGCGGTCTGCTTCCGGGCAAATATAAGCTCGAGGAGACGGCAGCTCCGACCGCTAAGAAGTACCTCAAGGCAGAAGGCGAGCTGACGTTCAAAATCGGCAAGGACGGTCTTGTGGTTGTTGCAGATGAGACGACTGTCCCGACCACAAAGCCGGCTGATCAGTCCGGCTACTATGCAGCATCAGGCAGCCTGATTACCTTCTACAATACTGTGAAGGAGGACAACACCATCGAAGTACAGGATGCACCGACTACCCTGACGATCAGCAAGACTGACCTTGGCGCAAAGCCGGTTCCGGAAACGAACAAGGCAACATTCAAGCTGACCGCAAAGGATAAGGATGCAAATCTGGACGGCGTAAAGGTCGAGGGC
>JAGKVC010000030.1 GCA_021152595.1 Clostridia bacterium | reverse complement strand
GTCCGCCACGTTGTCGGTCAGTATCCTGAGATTCTGCAAATGCACGGCTTTTATGTAGAAGAAGCGGCGCGTGCAGTTTCCTTTGACATTATGCTGGATTATGAGATTGAAAATGCTTCCGAACTGACCGGTGCAATCAGCACCGAGCTGACGGAGCGTTTTCCGGATTATCAGTTCTTTATCAACATCGACCGCGACTTCAGCGAATAAAATCTAAGGATTAGGAGGCTGCACATGGTTTTCAGCAGCTTTGAATTTTTACTTTGGTTTTTGCCGTTCTGCCTGATTGTCTATATGCTGGCACGCAAAAAGGCGAAGAATCTGGTGCTGCTGTTTTTCAGCATCGTATTCTACGCCTACGGTGCAAAGGAAACGCCGCTTTATCTCTGGCTGATTCTGCTCTCTGTTGTCATCAACTGGATCTGCGGCATGATGATCGGCAGAAAGGACGGTCATAAAAAGCTCTATCTGACGCTTGGACTGATCTGGGATTTCGGCAATCTGTTCGTATTCAAATACACAGACTTCTTTGTCAAAAATCTCAATGTCCTGCCCGGTGTGAATCTGCCGCTCACCCACCTGATTCTGCCGCTCGGCATCAGCTTCTTTACATTCCAGATCGCATCCTATCTGATTGACGTATATCGCGGCGATGTCAAAATCGAATATAATCTGATTGACCTCGGCACTTACATCCTGATGTTTCCGCAGCTCATCGCCGGACCGATCGTGCGCTTTTCCGATGTGCAGAAGGAGCTGCACGAACGGACTGTCCGCCGCAATGAATTCAATGACGGCGTACAGCTTTTCATCATCGGTCTCGGCCGGAAGGTGCTGCTCGCAAATACACTCGGCGGACTCTGGACCGATTTGCAGACCGTCGGCTATGATGCCATCTCGACACGCGCAGCAATTCTCGGCATCATCGCCTACAGCATGCAGCTTTACTTTGATTTCTCCGGCTACTCACAAATGGCAATCGGCATGGGCCTGATGTTCGGGTTTCATTTTCCGCAGAATTTCAATCACCCGTATATTTCCACAACAATGACTGAATTCTGGCGCCGCTGGCATATGACGCTCGGCACATGGTTCCGTGAATATGTTTATATTCCGCTCGGCGGCAACCGCAAGGGCAAGCGCCGCATGTACCTCAATATGCTCGCTGTCTGGACGCTGACCGGCTTCTGGCACGGCGCTGACTGGAATTTTATTCTCTGGGGCATGCTCCTGTTCTGCCTGATTGCACTCGAAAAGGCAAAAATCGGAAAGGTGCTGAACGAGAACAAGTGGCTCGGTCACATCTACATGCTGTTCTGGATTCCTGTTTCATGGGCGCTGTTTGCAATCTCTGATATGAAGCAGCTCGGCATCTATCTTGCAAAGCTCTTCGGCTTCGGCGGCCCTGCACTCATGGCTAAGGACTATGTCAAATACTTCGGCACATACGGAAAATGGCTCATCATCGGTTTGATTTTCTGTACCGCTCTGCCGGAAAATATCTACAAGATGATGAAGAACCGTCACAAGAACAATCTTGCGCAGTTCTTCTGGCTGCTTGAGACAGCAGTGATCATTCTGGTATCTGTGATCTTCCATAAGTGGCTTTGGCTGCTGTTTATTATCCCGATCATCCTGCGTGAAATGCTCTACACAAGAATGCCGAAAAAGAACAGACCGGTTTTCAATCAGTTTTTCTGGGTTCCGGAGCTTGCCGTAATTCTCGGCGCATCCTGCTACTGTATTTACATGGGTATGAACGATCCGTTCCTGTACTTCCGGTTC
Source organism: Clostridia bacterium (assembly GCA_021152595.1). Taxonomy (GTDB): domain Bacteria; phylum Bacillota; class Clostridia; order Oscillospirales; family Ruminococcaceae; genus Firm-04. Next base: position 22,657 of record JAGKVC010000030.1, on the reverse strand, counting down.
TGAGAAAGGAGGACAAATTCTTATGAATCAAACACAATCGCGCAGATCTGTCCTCGCTCTCATCTTCACTGTTTTATTTTTGATTACCGGTAAAATCTTCATCTGGAAATCCGGCGACAAAGCACCGGCTGCGCAAGTAAACGATCCGGCTGATATCACAGCGGAGGTTGCACTGACATCGGATCAAAGCATTTCTGTCACAACAACCGGTACGACCACTACCGAGACTACAACGTCTACTACAACAACCACGACTTATGCAAGCGGTTTCTCCCTGATTCCGCCGGACTATGTAGTCTCGCATAATCCGGATACTGTCGCACCGACCGAAAGCGCCGTCACTGCTGCGGTCACGACAATGACCGTCACGGAAGCAACCACTGCGGAAACAGAACCGCCTGAAACAGAAGCAGCGCAAAATGATTCGGCTGCTGCGCCTGCCGGTTACTTCAATGACGCGCTGTTCATCGGTGATTCCCGCACAGTCGGTATTGCATCCTATGGTCCGATCGAAGGCGCAACCTATTTTGCAACCGTCGGACTGAGTACCTATCAGATTGACACCGCGCTCAGTGAAGTCGAAGGCACGCTGAATCAGAGCTTTGAATATGTGCTGAATGCCAAGAAATACGGCAAAGTCTATATCATGCTCGGCATCAATGAGATCGGTATGGATTTCACAAAGACCATGCAGAATATGGACAATATTATCGCCCGGATCAAGGCTGCACAGCCCGGCGTGAAAATCATCCTGATGGCAAATCTGCATGTCTCCGCAGCCCGTCATTACAGCGATGCAGTTGTCAACAATACAAAAATCAACAGCTTTAACGCGCTGCTTGCGGCAAAGGCTGATAACAAAACAATCTTCTATCTTGACGTCAATCCGCAGTTTGATGATGCGGAAGGCTGCCTCGGCAGTGAATACACCAGCGACAATACGCACCCCTACGCAAAATATTATGTGACATGGTCTGAATGGCTGAAAACACAGATCTTCTGAGGAGGCGCTTATGAAAGTCAATATGCCCAAACTGCCCGAAGAAGCGCAGAACATGAGCAAGCCCGTTGCGCTGATTCAACTGATCTGCTTTCTTGTGATTTTTATCGGGATTTATCTGCTTCTGCGTAAGGTCGTGCATGCCACGCTCCTGCGTATTCTGATCCTGATTGCCGATTACTTTGTCACAGCGCTGATTACGTATCTTGTAATCAGACCGGCTGCACTGAAAATCGACGCAAAACTGAAAAAGAAATAACAGCAAAATCACCGGTGTCTCTGCATCGGTGATTTTGCCAAAAAAGGAGGATCGTATGAATAATATCGCAATCGCTCATGAGACAATTAAAATCACCGGACTGGGCGAATATAGAATCGGTGAGGATACCGTGCAGCTCCCGAAAGCTGATTATGATTCTGTTACTGTGATCACGCCGGATTCTGCGAAAAATCTGCTTGAGGAACCGCTCACAGCAGAGCAGCGCGACACCGCTTGCAGTATCGAGGTCACAACCGAGGACACCTTCGCAGCAGCGCAGCGGATCGGAAATGCACTGGTGCTCAATTTTGCAAATGCGCATCACGCAGGCGGCGGCTTTATGCTCGGTGCAAATGCGCAGGAAGAGGCGCTATGCCGGTGCAGCACACTCTATGCGTCGATTACCTCTGCGGCAGCATCTGAAATGTACCGTTATAACAACACGCATCTCAGCGCGACAGAATCCGACTACATGCTGCTCTCTCAGGAAGTCTGCGTCTTCCGCGATCATCACTGCGAGCTGCTCAAAGAACCGTTTACTGCCGCTGTTATCACTGCGCCTGCGCCCAATCGCCGCGGCGCTGCAGTATTTGCCTCGAAAAAAACGCTGGAGGAGACATTTCTCCGCCGCTCTGCGATCATTCTGAGAACTGCTGTACAATACGGATACCGGAATCTTGTGCTTGGCGCATGGGGCTGCGGCGCATTCGGAAACGATCCGGATCTGGTCGCAGATTGTTTTCGCCGCGCACTTGCGCAGGATGATCTTATGATGTATTTCGATACCGTCTGCTTTGCAGTCTACGGCTCTGAAAGCAGCAAGAATTATCGCGCATTTCAGGCAGTATTCGGCAATTCTGCAAAATAATCAGCATCAGCCCTGAAATGATACATAAAAATGCCTGCGGCCAAATCTGCCGCAGGCATTTCGCTTTGCTGTCATTTCCCGCGCAATACAAGGATGAAATCCCCCAATATGACAGCAAGCGCTGACAGGCTGATGATAAACCAAAGATACTGATTGCCTTTGCTGATCCGGCTGCGCAGACGCGGCAGAATCAGCTTTGCAAACACAACCGAGAGCAAACCGAATATCATACTGCTGATCAAAGAGATCCGGTTTTGCACAGAGAACGGCCATCCCTCATAAGTCCAGAAGCTGCGGTGAAAAAGATATTCCAGCAGATAGGAACAGCCAAATTCAAACACGCTCGCAATTATCACACTGAGCAGAAAATACAAGCCGCTGTTTTTGATTCTTCGCAGCAGCAGATACAATCCCCATGCGCCGAATCCGTAAATCGGACAGATTGTCAGGTGCAGCATGCCGCGATTATAAATATGATGATATATCAGCCAGACACAGATCTCCTCATAAATCCATCCGCCGAAAGCCGCAGCCACAAAACCGCAGATCAGCAGCGAAAACCTTTGCCTCAGATTCAGTTCATGCACCGGATGTCACCTCACTCTCTTCTGGTATCATCATATCACATGTCCGGTTACGGCGCAAGCCCTTTCGGCAGATTGTATCCGTACTGTAAGCATATTGTAACAGCCGCGGATGTTCGTCAAATATACCGGAGATTACTGACACATTCTCAGAGTTTGCTATACAAAAATCATATTTCGTGAAATCCGGTTGCATTTTCAGAGCAAATATGGTATAATATTTTGATGGAAGAATGTTTGATATCAGCGCTGCTTTGCATACGCACGATGAGAAAGGATGATTTTCAATGTTCAATGAATTCGCACCGGAGTGGGAAGGATTCAAACCCGGAAAATGGAGTAATACCTCCATCAATGTCAGAGACTTCATCCAGAAGAACATTACACCTTACGACGGCGATGCATCGTTTCTTGAAGGTCCGACAGAAGCAACCAAAACGCTCTGGGCTCAGGTCATGGAGCTTTCCAGACAGGAGCGTGAGGCAGGCGGTGTCCTTGACATGGATACCAAGATCATTTCAACCATCACCTCCCACGGTCCGGGCTACCTGAATCAGGATCTCGAAAAGATTGTCGGTCTCCAGACGGACAAGCCGTTCAAGCGCTCCCTTCAGCCGTTCGGCGGTATTCGTATGGCGCAGAATGCGTGCAGAGAATACGGCTATGAGGTGGATCCCGAGGTCGTTGAAATCTTCACAAAATACAGAAAAACACACAATCAGGGCGTATTCGATGCATACACACCGGAAATGCGCCTTGCAAGAAAATCCGCGATTCTGACCGGTCTGCCCGATGCATACGGCAGAGGCAGAATCATCGGTGACTACCGCAGAGTCGCGCTCTATGGCATTGATCTTCTGATCGAGGACAAGGAGCATCAGAAGGCAACGCATTTTGTCCGTATGACATCCAAGAACATCCGTCTGCGTGAGGAGCTTTCTGAACAGATCCGTGCGCTCGGCGAACTCAAGGAGCTCGGCAGAATCTATGGCTTTGATATTTCCCGTCCGGCAAAGAATGCACAGGAAGCAGTCCAGTGGCTCTATTTCGGCTATCTTGCCGCCGTCAAGGAACAGAACGGCGCAGCCATGAGCCTCGGCAGAACCTCGACATTCCTTGATATTTATATCCAGCGCGATCTTGAACGCGGTATCATTACCGAATCAGAGGCGCAGGAGCTGATTGACCACTTTATTATGAAGCTCCGTATGGTCAAATTTGCGCGTACACCGGAATATAATGCGCTCTTCTCCGGCGATCCGACATGGGTTACGGAGTCAATCGGCGGTGTATCCGTAGACGGTCAGCACATGGTCACCAAAAACTCATTCCGCTACCTCAATACACTGAATAATCTCGGCACAGCTCCGGAGCCGAATATGACGGTTCTCTGGTCGAAAAAGCTGCCGATGAACTTCAAGCGCTTCTGCGCTGAAATGTCGATCAAATCCTCGTCGATCCAATATGAAAATGACGATCTGATGCGTGTTACACACGGCGACGACTACGCGATCGCCTGCTGCGTCTCCTCAATGGTCGTCGGTAAGGAAATGCAGTTCTTCGGCGCAAGAGCAAACCTTGCAAAATGCCTGCTCTATGCAATTAACGGCGGCGTCGATGAGGTTATGAAGGTACAGGTCGGACCGAAATACCGCCCTGTCACCGGTGATTATCTTGATTATGACGATGTCATGGACAAGTATGATCAGATGATGGAATGGCTCGCCGGACTTTATGTCAACACCCTGAACATCATCCACTATATGCATGATAAATACTGCTACGAGAAGCTGCAAATGGCACTCCACGACAGAGATGTCAAGCGTTATTTTGCAACCGGCATTGCAGGTCTCTCCGTCGTAGCGGATTCGCTCAGCGCGATCAAGTATGCGAAGGTCAAGTGTATCCGCGATGAAAACGGCATTGTCGTCGATTATGAAGTCGAGGGTGATTTCCCGAAATACGGCAATGACGACGACCGCGTTGACCAGATCGCTGTCAGCATTGTCAAGACATTCATGGATAAGATCCGGAAGCATCACACCTACCGTGACAGCATCCCGACCATGAGCATTCTGACAATCACCTCCAATGTTGTTTACGGCAAAAAGACCGGCAACACACCGGACGGCAGAAAACACGGTGTTCCGCTCGCACCGGGCGCAAACCCGATGCACGGCAGAGATACGCACGGTGCAGTCGCATCGCTGACCTCTGTTTCCAAGCTGCCGTTCCGCCATGCACAGGACGGAATCTCTAATACGTTCTCGATTATTCCGGATGCACTCGGAAAGAATACCAAAATCTTCTCCGGTGACCTTGACCTCGATGCATTGCGGAAGGAGTCCGAAGATGAGACCGAATGAGCCGCAGCCCGACGCAGATGCGCTGGTCGCAATGCTCGATGAGCTGATCGAAAACGGCACGCAGCATATCAACCTGACCATCGGAGACAAAACCCGTGTTCAGACGGTTAACAGCACAGAATGCGGTCCGAAGGGAGCCTGCGCTGTCCCGAATTTTGATTTGAACGATGAAGATCCGGAAGCAGATACGCCGACGGATGAAGCTGAATTCTGAAAGGAGTATTCCCATGGCAAATGAACAGCAGATTGATAACCTCGTAGAACTGCTTGACGGCTATGTTGAAAAGGGCGGTCATCACCTCAATGTCAACGTATTTACGCGCGAAACACTGCTGGATGCGCAGGCACATCCGGAGAAATATCCGCAGCTTACCGTTCGCGTCTCCGGTTATGCGGTCAACTTCATCAAGCTGACAAAGGAACAGCAGGACGATATCATTTCGCGTACATTCCACGAAAAAATCTGAATCACAAAAGCCCACACCGATCCGGCGTGGGCTTTGCTGCAAGAGGTATTTTATGTACGGCAATATTCATTCAACCGAGAGCTTCGGTACCGTGGACGGTCCCGGCATCCGGTTTGTCATCTTCTTTCAGGGCTGCCCGATGCGATGTCTCTACTGTCACAATCCGGATACGTGGGATACAGCATCGAATCAACAGTTCACGCCGGAGGAATTGATCACGCAATATCAGCGTAATTCTGAATTTTATCATCACGGCGGCATCACGGCAACCGGCGGCGAACCGATGATGCAGCTCCCCTTTCTCACAGAACTGTTTTCACAGGCAAAGGCAGCCGGTATTCACACTTGTCTTGATACATCCGGCATCTGCTTTGATCGGAACCATCCTGAACGATATGACAAGCTGCTTTCTGTCACAGATCTTGTTATGCTCGACATCAAGCATATTGACGATGAAAGGCACCGGCTTCTGACCGGTCATTCCAATGTGAATATTCTGGCGTTTGCTGAATATCTCAGCAAAAAAAAGGTATCAATCTGGATCCGGCATGTGATCGTACCCGAATGGACAGATGATCCGGATGAGCAATTCCGGCTCGGCGAATTCATCGGCGGACTACAGTCACTGAAAGGACTTGACGTCCTGCCCTATCACGATTTCGGAAAACAGAAATATGAAGCGCTCGGGATTCCGTATCCGCTGGCAGACACTGCCCCGGTTCCGGTCGAAACAGCAGAAGCAGCAAGAAAGCAGATCCTTCGCGGGATCAAGCACAGACTTCATCAGGATGCAAAATAATAGAAAACGAGCCGCCACTTTTGACGGCTCGTTCTGTTTCAAATAATATCCTGTTCCGCTGCCTCCAGAATCTTCCGTGCAGAAGTCAAAGAAAGCAGATAGTAATTCCGAAACTGCACCTGTTTTAACAGCAGCTCCTTGAGCGACGTCACATGCTCCTCAGCAAAGCGTTCATCGAGCATGCGCATACTGAAACAGCTCACAAAGAAATCCTGCAATTCTGCGGCGCATTCATTGAGCTTTGCATAGCGCAGTTCAGAAGCAGCAGCAACCTCTTCCGGTGTTCCTTCGAGCACCAGAACGCGCATGGGAAATTTTCCGCCCATATACTTCACATCACCGCGGCTGGGTGTTCCAATCCGAATAATCTCTGTTTTCATAATATCCCTCCTGTCAATATTATACATGCAACAGGAATATTTGTCAAGTAAAAAGCCTGCATACACAGCGTATACAGGCTTTTTGTATTATGCAGGTGTAACCGCAAGATAATCAATATTCGGACCGCCCTGATCTGTATCGGATGTCAGACGAATCGTATTCATACCGGCTTTCAGCGGCAGTGTCAGTTTGGTATCCTCCCATGTTGTCCATGCGCCTGTTGAATTGAAATCCACAGCCTGCGCGGCGCCGCCGTTGACCGCAATTTTCATAATTCTGTTAGCAGTGCTGCCGTTTGCAGTACGGACCGTGCAGGAATAGCTGCCGGATTTTGTCGCATATACGCGGAATTCCACAAAGCTGCCGGATACATTATCCAGATTCAGATAAGCAGCATCCTTGAATCCAGCGTTGGTCGATTCCTCAATGCCCTGCGAGAAACCTGCGTCGATCGCATAATAGAATCCGCCGGCATAAAGCTCACCATTGAGCAGATATTTCTGCATTGCAACAGCATCCGCGATGGTCACTTCCGCATCACCGTTGAGATCTGCCGGACGCTTTTCAACTCTGGAGCGTGCGGGCTTCAGAATCTCCTGCTTCAGCAGTGAGAAATCTGCTGCGTTGACAACACGGTTTCCGTCCACATCGCCCTGGATGAAGTCCGGAGCTGCCGGATGATATGCAACCGTTTCAAGCACCCATGTCTGGCACTTATGACCGTTGCGTTCCCATGTCTGGACGTTCGCGCCGTTATCGGTCGATGCACCACCGACCTCGACAAATGCTTCATTTTCAAGCGCTGCCGGACGAATCAGGAATCCGCCGTTGGTGCGCCAGATCACCATTTCCTGCGCCTCTTTGCTGCTCGAGGGATCAACAGTCACATTGCTGCCGTCAGCACTGACTGCAAGAATCTCCCCGGCTGCATTGACGAGCTGATAGCCGGTATCGCTGGCCTTCACAAAATGCCAGATCGAGTTGGCATCCATGCTTGCTGAAGCCTGAACCGCGTTTCCGTCTGATGTACTGAGGCAGAGATTGCTGTTCGCGTTGCGCAGATAATAGGCCTTTGTTGTGTCCATGACTGCCGGATCACTGGAACCGGTCAGCTGACCGTTGATCGTCAGAGCCGGACGATCCGGAAGCGGCTGATCAGATCCGAGATAGAAACTCGGATGCGGCGGCTGATTGTAGCAGTTCTGCTCGGATGCAACCTGCATTCTGTACTGCATATCGTGCATCAGCGTCGTAATGCGGTACTCGGTTTCATACGGCGTGCAGAAAATGCGGAGATACTTGCTGTCCGTTGTATGCAGGATCAGCTCTTCACGCCAGTCTCCGAAGATATCAGCAGAGAGGTTCGGCGTTGCCTTTGTGCCGTTGCAGGATGCACAGCCCGCAGCCTCAAACAGCGACACGATTTTGCCTGCCTGATTGACTTTTGTGATTCCGACATTATCCAGAAGCTCACGCTCCAGATCGCCGTCCCACCAGATCAGGAAGTTCATCGACGGGCAATCCATCGCAACTGACTGACCGGCACCGTTAAAGACTGCCTCGGATAAGGAACCCCAGAACTCACCGCCCGGATTACCTGCCCAGACATTGCCTGCACAGCATCTTCCGGTATCCTTGCGGCGATCTTCATGAATCAGGATCTTACCGGTTGCGGCATCAATCAGCGAAACGCCCCACGGCTCATGCTCATGGCACACCCAGAATTCCTGTCCGGGATGATCCGGCAGAAAATCACTCAGGTGCATCGCGTCGCCGTGACCGAGGTTTGTAGACCACAGCACCTTACCGTTATCATCAAACGCAACAGCACCGACAAGGATCTCATCCTTACCGTCGCCGTCAACATCGGCAGGCATGCAGTTGTGATTACCGTTGCCCCAGCCGGTGTAATTGGTCTGTGCAAAACCGGAATCATACGCCCAGCGCTTGACAAGTTTCTTGTTGACCACATCATAAGCGACTGCTGTCATACGGGTATAGTATCCGCGGAATGATACAGCACTGGGATGAACACCGTCCAGATATGCAACACAGCCGAGGAAACGGTCACAGCGGTTGCCGTAATCGTCACCCCATGTAGATTTGGATACTGTGCCGCGCGGATGCTCATAGCTGACGGTATCGAGCAATGCGCCGGTCGCGCCGTCAAAGAGCGAATAGTACTCCGGACCGGAGAGGATATAACCGCCGGAGTTGCGGTAATCCTTCGATGCATCACCGACGATCTTGCCCTTTGCATCGACCGTGCCGTCCGCGGTCTTACAGGTCATTTCGCACTTGCCGTCATTATCAAAATCCGCAACAAGGAACTGCGTATAGTGCGCACCGGCACGGATATTACGTCCAAGATCAATTCGCCAGAGTTTTTCACCGGTCAGACGGTAGCAGTCAATATAAACATTTCCCGTATAACCGGACTGGGAATTATCCTTTGCGTTTGTCGGATTCCATTTCAGGAAAATCTCATAGATGCCGTCTCCGTCCACGTCGCCGACAGAGCAGTCATTCGCTTCGTATGTATATGCCACGCCGTCAGGGGTTGTGCCGCCGCGCGGAATATCAAGCGCAATGTCAAAATAAGATTGATTCGAGGTCATTGTGCAGAGATCGGAACCGACAACCTTGCCGCCGACAACGGTATCCACACGGTATTTCGAGGACGCATTGCCGCCCTTATCCAGATAGCTTGTCGCCATGCCTGCTTCACTTGTATAGATCAGCGTGTCATCGCGGTAAAGCTGAAACTCTGCTCTGTCACTGTCGTCGGCAAGGAAGCGCCAGCTCACGAGCATGCCGGAACCGGTATTGATCGCTGAAATACCGCGGTCGAGCGATTCCGCAACATTCTGTCCGGAGCCGTATGCGGCTGATGCGGTCGCAGACGGAACTGCCGGCAGCATTGCAGCCGCCATGACAACAGCCGTCATGACCGTACAACTTTTCTTTGGTTTCATAGTTTCCACCCTTTCACATTACAAAAAGCATCCGAAAATTCACTTTTCAGTATTCTTTTTATATATTATAGCATACTTTTTGCAAAAAAGAAAGGGGAATTTTCAGCAAAAAACTGGATAAAACAAAGATTCTGTCCGTATTTGCGCCGTTTCACTGTATCGGTTTGTACATACATGTTGAAAGCGCCGGATCCGACTGATCCGACGCTTTCTCTCGTTCTATTCTCTTTATGATAAAAGCAATATGATGTAATCAGGCAGCAGGCGGAACAGGAACCTCACGGCTCAGATTGACCTGCCATTCCACAACATTGGATTTGTAGGTTTTATTCGATCCGTCTTTCGCATCTACGCCGGGAACCGTGACATAATAGTGCCGGATCCCGGATTCAGAAAGCTCCATCGTGACGGTCAGCTTGAATTTACCAGGTGTTCCTGCGCTTTCAAATTTGTCAATCTTAATCGTCTCATTGGTATCCGCATTATAAAGCGTGGGTGAAAATACAGCAGTCGCCGGTACCATGCCCTCCGGAATCGTGAGATAGAAATGATACGGCACTTCGATACTATTATTCTCTGGGCAGTAATACCAGTTTGCGTCATCCTCGGCTTTGAGCGTGACAACCGGTTCGGATTCCGGTTTCTGTGCATACACCTTCAGAAGTGCCTGCTTCATCAGGCTGAGATCGACAGCGTTGAGGATGTTATTTTCGTCGATATCCGCGTTTGTCCAGATATAGATTTCACCGGTGCCGAGCAGATACTTTTGCAGCATGACAACATCCGCGATCGTAAATTCATCATCCGCATTGCAGTCATAGGGGACAGGTTCCCGAAACTGCCCCGGATCAATCGTGATGATCTCCTCAGGGGAAGCTGCGGCGAAATACTCCGTTGTCTCCTCTCTGTGCTGCTTTTCGGGATCATCCGTGTAGCCCAGATAGGTCGCTGCGGTGAGCTTGACAAGGCCGTTGTTCAGTGCGCGGTAAACCCGAATCATATTCGTGGAACCGCCTGCCATGGGGAGCAGCGTTTCCGGATACAGATTTCTTGAAGCAATCAGCTCCAGACGCGCAGTTCCGCTCTGGGTGATCTCAAATTTCTCACCGGTGCCGGTACCAAGATCTCCACAGTAGATGATCAGATTATCCATCAGCGTGATGCCGGCACGCTCCTTTTTGAACGCGGCATACTCGTCTACGCAATCCGGCAGCCAGTTGTTGATATCGGTTTCGGTCAGGTTGTCGTCCTTGTCGCAGGCAAATGTATAGGTTGTAGTGCCGAAATCTTTTTCACCGTATTTCACATGCTTCTCGACCGTCAGGGTTGTATCACGCTGCAATTCATAGACAGTCATATGAAACTTAAACGGCGTAATGTAGGCATTTTTTTCTTCATCGAACCGCAGGAACTCCAGCTCGCGCATCTGGCGCTCATATTCAAAATACTCCTTTGAGCTCTCCTCCGGTTTCTCCGGCTTCGGAATCGAATCAAAGATAACATCGCGGTAAACGCCGTAATTATTTTCCCAGTCACCGGTCGCGGTCAAATCCTCAGAATAAGTATATTTCTCATCTGTCTGCTGTTTTTCCAGAATGCAAATCCGGTCATCTGCAATATGTGTAGCACCGTATTTGTTGCTGAATTCCAGTGCGCTGTAGAAATCCGTCGGTACCCAGTCCGGCACCGGTGCATCAGGCGGAATTCGCTCTGCTGCGGCTGTGATTCCGCACAAAAGCGTTCCTTTCATGAACATGCTTACAACACTCGCTGCGATCAATATTTTTTTCATAGTATCCTCCTTTGGTCATTTTATATCGGCATGCCGGCAGAAAACTGCCTTCATATAATATGACCGCAAAAACAGGAGCAAGGTTACATATTTCTGCATAAATTTTTGTATATACGAAAAAATAATGAATATCTGCACATCCATTTGATTATTTCAAACAGAGAGTCTGCTACAAAATAATTACAAATCGGTAAATGCACTTGACAAATCTCCGCAAAGCTTCTATAATAGTCTCAAATCTAAGAAAGGCAGGTGAACACCATGCGTTACCCGAAAAGTACAATACAATATCATCATTTAGACTGCACATGGAGTTTGCCCGTTTGCATTGACTAATCGCGCGATTTTGTCAGAACAGAGCATCTCTGCATTTGCAGAGGTGCTTTTTTTACGGGCGCTCCGGAAAGGAAATACAATGTTTGAAATTCAAGGAAAATACGCATCTGCAAAGATTTTAGCAGAAATCGCAGAGGAGAGCGCTGTTTCACAAATCATGACGCTTTGCAATCAGCCTGTGAGCGAAGGTGCAAAAATCCGCATTATGCCCGATGTTCACGCAGGAGCAGGCTGCACAATCGGCACAACCATGACAGTCACGGATACCGCGATCCCCAATCTTGTCGGCGTGGATATCGGCTGCGGTATGGAGACCGTCAGACTCAAAGAGACACATATCGAACTGCAAAAGCTCGATAAGCTGATCTACCGCTGCATTCCGTCCGGTTTTGCCGTTCGGGAGACACCGCACCGGTTCGCAGAATCATTCGTGCGTGAACAGCTCTATTGTGCCGAAAAAATCCATGTCCGAAGACTGCTGCAAAGCATCGGAACACTCGGCGGCGGCAACCACTTTATCGAAGCGGATCAGGGCGAGGACGGCAGCATTTATATTGTGATTCATTCCGGATCACGGCATCTGGGCGTTGAGGTTGCAAGATATTATCAGGAAGAAGCATACCATCAGCTCAACCGTGCATCTGACAATGAAGTGCAGACACTGATCGCCACCCTGAAAGCACAGGGTAAAGAAAAGCAGATCCAGAAAGAACTGAAAAAGCTGCATGCTGCAAAGCGCACAAATGTCCCGAAGCAGCTTGCATATACCTTCGGAGAGCTCTTTGAACAGTATATCCACGATATGAAGCTGACACAGGAATTCGCCATGCTCAACCGCAAGGCGATGATGGATGAGATCATCCGCGGGATGGGACTGCATGTCGCAGAGCAGTTCACAACGATCCACAATTATATCGACACCGAGCATATGATTCTGCGAAAAGGCGCAGTATCCGCACGGCGCGGTGAAAAACTGCTGATTCCGATGAATATGCGTGACGGAAGCCTGATCTGCACCGGTAAAGGAAATGATGACTGGAATCAGTCCGCACCCCACGGTGCCGGACGATTGATGTCACGCGCAGAAGCGAAATTCTCGTTTACGGTCTCCGAGTTCAAAAAGCAGATGTCCGGCATCTTTACCACATCTGTCAGCAGCGGTACGCTGGATGAATGCCCGATGGCATACAAACCGATGGAAGCGATCACAAGCTGTATCGGCGATACGGTCGAGATCAATGAAATCATCCGCCCGATCTACAACTTCAAAGCAGGTGATGAAGAATGAAAGAATTTGTACCCTATGAGAAAATGAGCAAGAAGCAGAAGCGTGAATACGACCGAAAAAGGCGCGGCACATGGACAATGTCCCCCGTAACGCGCATCGCGGAAACGGATAAAAAGCACTATTCACGCAAGGTCAAGCATAAAAACAGCGGCGGAGATGATTCTTCGCCGCTGTTTCAGTTATGAATTGTTTTTCTAATGTTTCTTTCGTATGAGTACGAAGGTCAGCAAAATGATTGCTGTAATCAGAATAATCGCTGCGATCACGAATGTCCAAACATGAGAAGTCTGTTCTTCGGGTTGATTGGGTACTTCTTGTTCAAGACCTGTTACTTTACCAGTCTGACGATCAATATAAACATCCTTTTCGGTCATATAATCTTTGAATATGAGTGTCTCTGGCGTGACGCTGTCCAGTTTGCACCAGTAATAATAAAAACTTGTATCTTCTTCTGCCCAGCAGAACAGCGACTCCGCAGAACTGTATATATCGTTCAGTGATACACTGTATTGCAATTCTCCGCTGCTGTATTTCCGAATAACAGGATAAGTCATGTCAAGCGGAATAGTGTCTCCAAACGGCAGCTCAGAATCAAGCACGATCCAAACAGAATTTCCGTCCTCTGAAATGACAGCCGTGCTGTCATACTCCGGTGAAGGAATACATCACAGCAACAGCCTTGTCAAGAACCGTGAAATCATTTCAGGAAATCTCAAAATGAGTGTATAATCATCACATTTCAGTCAATCATATAGATCGAAGGCGAGCAGTCGCCGCACAGTCCGGAAACGGCATTCCGCTCCGTTCCGGTCTGCATCCGATGCGGAATCAGGTGAATGATATGAAAGATCAGAATGCACCGCTCTGGCGGAACGGACAGGTTCCGTCCTCCGAGGAACAGTCTCATGCACAGAATGATGCTGAGCGTCAGGCACAGCAGCAGAATCAGAAAAGCGAACAGAACAAGCGCAGTCACTAAAAAGAACAGCACACGCGATTTTTGCGTGTGCTGTTTGTTTTACATATTCTGAAGAAATCAGCCGATCACACGGATACGGATAACACCCTCAATTGCCTTCATAGTGTCTGCGATTGCAGCAGCATCTGCGCCGGTCACGTCGATCATGGTGTATGCATAATCCTTGCGGCTTGCATTGACCATGTTCTCGATGTTGCCGCCTGCCTCGCTGATCGTCTTGGTCAGGGAAGCAATGACTGCCGGAATATTCTTGTGCAGGATGCAGATCTTCTTGCCGACTGCGTTCATCTCAGCATTCGGGAAGTTGACACTGTTCTTGATGTTGCCGTTCTCGATGTAGTCAACGAGTTCCTTTGCAGCCATAGCAGCGCAGTTGTCCTCAGCCTCTTCAGTAGAAGCGCCGAGGTGCGGGATTGCGATAACGCCTTCCATACCTGCGGTCTTTGCGTTCGGGAAGTCAGTGACATACTTGCGAACCTTGCCGGACTTCAGAGCAGCTTCCATTGCCTCATCATCAACCAGAAGGTCACGGGCAAAGTTCAGAATGATCACGCCGTCCTTCATCATTGCGATGGTATCAGCATTGATCATCTTCTCAGTTGCGATATTCGGATCCGCATTCTTCACGAGCGGCGTATGCACGCTGATGATATCGCAGGTCTTGAAGATCTCTTCACGCGTCTTTACGTGGTGGATCGCACGGGACAGATTCCATGCAGCCTCAACAGAGATATACGGATCGCAGCCGTAGACTTCCATGCCGAGGTGAATTGCAGCGTTGCCGAGCGGACCGCCGATTGCGCCCAGACCGATGATACCGAGCTTCTTGCCCTTGATCTCAGTGCCGGCGAACTTGGACTTGCCTTTTTCAACCAGCTTTGCGACGTTTTCATCATCCTTCACGGTCTGAACCCAGTTGATACCGCCGACGATATCACGGGAAGCAAGCAGCATGCCAGCGAGAGCCAGCTCCTTTACACCGTTTGCATTTGCGCCCGGCGTATTGAAAACGACAATGCCGTTCTCAGCAGCTCTGTCAAGCGGAATGTTGTTCACGCCTGCACCAGCTCTTGCGATTGCGAGCAGATTGCTGCCGAACTCCATCCCGTGCATGACAGCGGAGCGGACGAGAATCGCATCCGGATTCTCAACAGTATCTGCGACCTGATAGTTCTCGCCGAGTTCAGCGAGTCCGACAGGAGAAATTTTATTCAGTGTCTGAATCTGATACATTGGAAATCTTCCTTTCATCGTTATTATCTGATACAGAAATACAGAACGGTCATACCAATCACGCACACCCAGATCACAATGCTGATCAGCAAAACCGGGCTGCAAGTCATGGGCGTCTGTGCAAGCGGATGTCCTGTCAAAAACGCCTCCTTCGGATCTTCTCCGAAATAGGTAACAGAAACCTTGCCGCCGATATCCAGCTCAGGAAACTGCTCAAGCAGTTTTCTGGAAACCTGATTATGGAGCGGAATAACCTTACGGATACCGTTTTCCAGTTCAATGCCGACAACCGGATGAACAATGCCGACTGCGGCGTTCATCGCAGTGAGAGCCAGATTGGTTGACCGCACATTATTATGTCCGACCACATCTGCTTCGGCAAAATGCGGATTGCTGTATACATTTTTCTGTTCATAAATCCCGTATACAAGCGATCCGATGCCGGCAAGCAGAATAAGCAGCAGAAAAAGCATTATGCGTTTTCAGCTTCAAACTTCTTCATGAACTCAACGAGCTTCTCAACGCCTTCGATCGGCATTGCATTGTAGATGGAAGCACGCATACCGCCGACAGTTCTGTGACCCTTGAGGTTCTCGAAGCCTGCTGCCTTTGCCTCAGCGACAAACTTCTTGTCGAGCTCCTCATCGCCGGTGATGAACGGAACATTCATCAGGGAGCGATCCTTCTTCTCAACAGTACCCTTGAAGAGCTTGCTCTGATCGAGGAAATCGTAGAGGATCTTTGCCTTCTTCTCGTTGTGAGCCTTCATGCCCTCGAGACCGCCCATCTTCTTGATCCACTTGAAGACCTTGCCGCAGATATAGATGCCGTAGCAAGGAGGTGTGTTGTAGAGGGAATCGTTCTCAGCCTGAATCTTCCAGTCGCACATGGTCGGAGTCTGCTTGAATGCAGGACCGTCAGCGATCAGATCCTCACGGACGATAACAATCTGCACACCGGCAGGGCCGACATTCTTCTGAACGCCGCCGTAGACAACGCCGTACTTGGAAACGTCGATCGGCTCAGAGAGGAAGCAGGACGAAACATCAGAGACAAGGATCTTGCCCTTGGTGTTCGGGAGCTGCCAGAACTTTGTGCCGTAAATGGTGTTATTCTCGCAAATATAAACATAGTCAGCATCTTCCGGGATATCGAGATCGGAGCAATCCGGAATGTAGGAGAAGGTCTTATCAGCAGAGGATGCAACGCGGACAACCTCACCGTACTTCTCAGCTTCCTGAGCGGCCTTCTTTGCCCACTGACCGGTGATGATGTAAGCAGCCTTGCCGTTCTTCATCAGGTTCATCGGAACCTCAGCAAAGACGAGCGATGCGCCGCCCTGCAGGAAGATGACCTTGTAGTTATCCGGAATATTCATCAGGTCGCGGAGATCCTGCTCTGCTTCCTTGATGATCTGATCATATGCCTTGGAACGGTGGGACATCTCCATAACGGACATGCCTGTGCCGCGGTAATCCATCATTTCGTCTGCGGCTTCCTTCAGGACTTCCTCCGGCAGAACAGCCGGGCCTGCGCTGAAATTGTAAACTCTGCTCATTGTAATAGCCTCCATAAAATCATATTCGGATAGATTGTCTGCTGACCTTACAAAAATTCCACAGTATCAATCCTGCATATAGTATACTATATTTTACGGTCACTTGTCAAGGGCAAAATACCAAGATTGTGAAAAAAATAACGATTTTATGAAGTTTCAACGGAATTATTCGTCTTTTGTCAAAATTTTCTTATGATAGCAGTGTTTACCGCAGTGCGGACAGGTCATTTTTCTGCTTCTGCCGACATGCGGCGCAAAAAATACCTGCGAATAATTCGGTACCCATGTCTCACCGCACTTCCTGCACTTATAATACCCCGCCTTCTGCTCAATTTTCAATGCAACAAAGATACACGGCATCAGCTGCAGGAAACTGACGGCAATCAATAACCCCCGAAGCCAGTCAGGTATTTCCAGATAAGCCGCAAGGACGATGAGCGTCAGCATAAGAGCAACCGACACGCTGCACATCAGAACTTCCGTTTGCAGCAGCATTCTGTCATTCTGTTCCTTTGACTCGCGCATTTCGAGCATGGTCTTTTCCGCAATTTCCTTATAATTCTCCATAGCGATTCTCCTTCCGTTCAGCAGGTCATTGACGGAGATACCCAGTTCAGAACAGAGATCCAGCATGATCGCACAGTCCGGCATGTTTTTACCGGTTTCCCATTTGGAAACAGCACGGTCGGAGACACCCATTTTCTCCGCAAGCTGTGCCTGTGTCATGCCTTTCTCCTTGCGGCAGGCTGCAATAAATTTTCCGATCTGAATCTGATCCATTTTCGTCAATTCCTTTCGTTTGATCAGGGCGGCGTCTCTCGCCGTCCTTGCTCAAATTGTAGCACAGGCCGCTGAAAAAGTACAGGAACCGCTGGTTGAGTCACGTATTTACGTTGTTTTTGATTTCAATTCGCGTGCCGCTCGGCGTTCCTCTGCTTCACGGAGAGACATCGGACAGCCGCAGTAGTCCTGCCGGTAGAGTTCATATTCCGCAGAAAGCGCGACCGAACGAGCATAGCCGCCGCGCTTTTTGAAATCCGACGGCAGATAGCGGACGGACATCTCCGCGGCAATCTCCTCGCCGCACGCATTGATATATGGCGCGTTCTTATGCGGACTGACCGTCAGGGTGGTGGTAAAGAAATCGCAGTGCTGTTCCTTCGCCGCAGCCGCTGCCTCACGCATGCGCTGGGCAATACATCGTTCACAGCGCTCCCCCATTTCCGGCGTATTCTCCACGCCCCTGACTGCTTCCCAGAACGGCGCATCGTCATAGGGCGGCGCAAGCAGCGTAATCGGATACGGATGCTCCAGTCTTTCAAGGAGCTGCTTCTGCGTCGCAAGTCTCCGGTCGAATTCGGATTCCGGTGCAATATTCGGATTATAATAGAACAGCACAATCTCAAAATACGGAATCAGCTGTTCCAGAACTGCCGTACTGCACGGTCCGCAGCAGCTATGCAGAAGCAGCTTCGGAACTATCCCCTCAGGGATTGAAGCGATCTCCTGCTCCATTTCCTTGTGATACTGACGTTTTTCCATATTGATCTCCATATAACAGAAAAGGACGGTTTCCCGTCCTTTCCGTAATCATTCAACTGAAATCAGATAGTAGTAAACAGGCTGTCCGCCGTGGAGCAGTGTGATCTCGATCTTATCCTTGAACTTCATGCTCAGTTGATCGTAGAGCATCTGTGCCTTATCCTCGGTCACATCCGCGCCGTAGATCACAGTGACATAGCTGGAATCGCCCTTGACCATTTTCTTGGTCAGCTTATAGGCAGCTTTGTTGACATCCTTCTCGGTGAATGCAAGCTTGCCGTTATCGAGTGCAAGCACTTCGTTCTTCTTGATCTTCTGACCGTCGAGCTCGGAATCACGCGCTGCAAAGGTCACAGAGCCGGAAGAAACGCGCTCAAAAGCCTTGGTCATCTGCGTGCGGTTCTCATTTGCATCGGCAGATTCATCATAGGCAAGCATCGCTGCGATACCCTGCGGAATCGTTCTGGTCTGAAGAACAATGACATTGCGGTTCGCAAGATTGATTGCCTGCTCCGCTGCCATAATGATGTTCTTGTTATTCGGCAGGACGAAAACCGTCTTAGCCGGTGTTGCATGAATTGCCTTCAGAATATCGTCCGTCGAGGGATTCATGGTCTGACCGCCCTTGACGACCTGATCGACGCCGAGATCGAGGAAAGTCCGCTCAAGACCGCCGCCTGCTGCGACCGCCACAAAGCCGAATTCCTTGGTCGGTTCAACCGGAACAACCTCCTGCTGCTTGACAATCCGAGCCTCTTTGACCTTGCCCTCATGCTGAATGCGCATGTTCTCAATCTTCGGCTTCGGCTCGTTGATAAAGTGACCGAATTCGAGCGCCTTGGTCAGTGCCATGCCAGGCGCATCCGTATGGACATGCACCTTGATGATCTCGTCATCCTCAACAACCACAACGCAGTCGCCGATTGTTTCGAGATATGCGCGCAGCTTTGCGCCGTCAACGGATGCATCATTCTTTTCGATGATATATTCTGTGCAGTATGTGAAATTGATCTCCTCATCATACTGCGCAACTGCTGCATTGAAATCAATCTTCGGATCCGGTGCAGCAGCCTTGGTCTCTGTTGCTTCTTCCGGAAGCTCCGCGCCGCGGAATGAATCCAGCATACCGCCGATGATAATGCAGAAACCCTGTCCGCCTGCATCGACAACATTTGCCTTCTTCAGCGCCGGCAGCATTTCGGTTGTCTGCTTGAGAACAGCATTAGCCTCATCAAGAATTCCCTGCCAGAAGGTAATCGTGTCAAGATCCGCCTTGGCAAGCTCCTGTGCCTTGTTTGCAGCCATACGGGAAACTGTCAGAATCGTGCCCTCAGTCGGCTTCATAACAGCCTTATATGCACCTGCAACACCAAGCTCCAATGCATTCGCAAAATCCGCATTTTCTGCTGTGGTCAATCCGGCAAGCCCCTTGGAAAAGCCGCGGAACAGCAAAGATGTAATAACACCGGAGTTGCCTCTTGCGCCGCGCAGCATCGAGGATGCAGTCACATCGGCAACCTCAGAAACCGTCGCATCGTCGGAGAGCAGCTCCAGCTCGCGCTTTGCAGCACTGATGGTCATGGACATGTTGGTTCCGGTATCACCGTCCGGCACCGGATATACATTCAGCTCATCCACAGAGCGTCTCTGGTTTGTAATCAGAATCGCAGCATGAATGATCGCTGCTTTCAGTTGTTTACCGCTAATCAAAACTTGCTCCTCCAATTCTCAGGCGCGAATGCCGTCAATATATACATTGATCGCAGCCGGTTGAAATCCGGTTGCCTGTTCGATCGCATAGCGCACCTTATTGCGGATGCTGTCGGTGATCGCTGTCATGTTTGCGCCGAGTCCGGTCACAATATGCAAATCGACTACGAGTTGATTCTGCCGTGTGCGCAGACGGATTCCGCGTCGAATATCACTCGGAAACAGTTTCGTTTTCAGAGTTTCGATCGGAGAGGAATCATTTAAGTCGGCAACACCAAAGCAGTTCGTGACCGTATGCTCTATCAGAGAGTAGAGATATGTCTTAGTCACGCGAATACTGCCAATATGGTTTTCAATCACGATCATATTGGGCACCCCTTTCTTAAAAGTCATATTATATTATAGCACAAAGCGAAAAAAAATACAAGAGGGAAGCATCACTTTTTCCAATTATTCAGGTTTTTATAAGATTTCAATGGAAAACGCCGCGAAACAGCACATGTTTCGCGGCGCTTATACTGAAAATCAATCAAGAATTGCGAGGTCCACATTCGGGAAGCACGCCTTAGCCTCCTTTGCAAGATGCGAAGGCACAGCGACCATGCTGAGCGCATCGCAGTCCTCGAAAGCATCTTCTTCCAGAACAGTCACGCTTGCCGGAATATCCAGCACATGCAGTGACGTGCATTCAGAGAAGGCACCGGAGCAGATCTTCCGGAGCGTAGTCGGGAACCGCACCTCTGTGATCGAATCAAGACCGGCGCAGGCACCCGGGCGAATCTCGGTAAAGCCCTCCGGAATCGTCAGAACCGGCTCACCGTGATAGATTTCCCGGCGGACATGTCTGGTAAATCTGCCGTCACCGACATCCACAGAAGCAGCTTCTTCTTTCTGCTCCTCCAGCCATGTGATCGCAACATTTTCGCCAAACAGCTCACCTGCCAGCCATTCCAGCTCACGCGGCATGGTGACAGCCTCAAGCTCATCGCAGCCCTCGAATGCATCCGAGGCGATTTCCTTGACAGAAAGCGGAATCGTGACATTTTTCAGAGCGGTCGAATCGGAGAACGCGCCGCTTCCGATCTTGACGATCGTGTTCGGCAGAATCGCAGATTCCATATTCTCCAGACCTGCACAGGCACCGGCACGGATCTCAAGGTAGCCTGCCGGAATTTCCAGTACAGGTTCACCGTGATAGCACTTATTCCGTTCCTTTGCGGTGAATTTGCCGTCCTTCGGAATATCGGCAGCAGGCTTTGCAGCCGCCGGTGCGGATACAGGAGCAGATACAGACGGCGCGGCCGGCTTCGGATCACCCGGATCTGAAAGCACGCCCAGTGCAGACAGAGCAGCCGCGTCGAAGTTATGTCTGCGCCATGCAGATACACGCGGTGCGGACTGGAAATCATCGTCAAAGGCGGACAGCACCGGCAGCGAATCCTCGCCAAGCGGTGCCATACCTTCAAGCGGCAGCAGCTCCGGTTTCTGTGTTGTCTCAACAGGCGCTTCCGGTTCCGCAAAGGACTCCGCATGCGCTTCCGTCAGCATCGAATCAGCAAGCGAAGCAATATCAGGAATCTCATCAACCGCTTCGGTAACAGTCTCCTCGACGGTTTCAATCGCCTTATCCGCAATATCCTCGATCGTATCAAGTGCAGGCTCGACGGTCGGAATCTCGTCAGCTGCTTCGGTTACAGTCTCTTCGACTGTTTCAGTCACTTCATCCGCGATATTCTCAAGCGAATCAAGCGCAGGCGCAACTGCCGGAGTCTCGTCAACTGCTTCGGTAACAGTCTCTTCGACTGTTTCAGTCACTTCATCCGCGATATCCTCAAGCGTATCAAGCGCAGGCTCAACTGCCGGAATCTCGTCGTTCAACTGCCGGAATCTCGTCAGCTACTTCGGTTACAGTTTCCTCGACAGTCTCAGTGACATCATCCGAGATATCCTCGAGCGTATCAAGTGCAGGCTCGACGGACGGAATCGCGTCAGCAGCTTCGGAGACAGTCTCATTCACTTCATCCGCAATATCCTCGAGCGTATCAAGCACAGGCTCAACGGACGGAACCTCGTCAGCTGCTTCGGTGACGGTCTCCTCGACAGTCTCAGTGACTTCATCCGCAATATCTTCGAGCGAATTAAGTGCAGGCGCAACTGCCGGAATCTCGTCAGCCGCTTCGGTGACAGTCTCCTCGACGGTTTCAATCGTCTTATCCGCGATATCCTCGAGTGAATCAAGCACAGGCTCAACGGACGGAATCTCGTCAGCCGCTTCGGTGGCAGTCTCCTCAACAGTCTCAGCAACTTCATCCGCAACATCCTCGAGCGTATCAAGCGCAGGTTCGACGGACGGAATCTCGTCAGCCGCTTCGGTTACAGTTTCCTCGACAGTCTCAGTGACTTCATCCGCGATATCCTCAAGCGAATCAAGCGCAGGTTCAACTGCCGGAATCTCGTCAGCTACTTCGGTTACAGTTTCCTCGACAGTCTCAGTGACATCATCCGAGATATCCTCAAGCG
>JAGKVC010000182.1 GCA_021152595.1 Clostridia bacterium | reverse complement strand
CACAAATGCTATCGTATAAAGGAGAATGCACTATGTATATTACCTGCTTGGATCTGGAAGGCGTCCTCGTGCCGGAGATCTGGATTGCGTTTGCTGAGGCAAGCGGCATCCCGGAGCTCAGAAAGACCACGCGTGACGAGCCGGATTATGATAAACTGATGAAGTATCGCCTTGCGATTCTCAAGGAGCACGGTCTCGGCCTCAAGGAGATTCAGGAGACCATCGCAAAGATCGAACCGATGGAAGGCGCAAAGGCATTTCTCGACGAGCTGCGTTCCATCTGCCAGGTCATCATTATCAGCGATACCTTCTCGCAGTTTGCAACGCCGCTGATGAAAAAGCTCGGCTGGCCGACGATTTTCTGCAATTCGCTCGAGGTCGCCGAGGACGGCACCATCACCGGCTTCAGGATGCGCTGCGAAAAATCCAAGCTGACGACCGTCAAGGCGCTTCAGTCGATCGGCTTTGATACGATCGCAAGCGGCGACAGCTTCAATGATCTCGGCATGATCGAGGCAAGCAAGGCAGGCTTCCTGTTCCGCTCGACTGAGCAGATCAAAAAGGATTATCCGCAGTTCCCGGCATACGAGACCTATGACGAGCTGCTTGCCGCAATTAAAAAGGCAATGGTCTGATTCGTAAAAATATTACCTTTCACCCGACCGGTATGTGGATATACCGGTCGGGCTGTTTTTTTGCAACTTACGCAACTGCGCGATTTGGAACACTCTTTTACGCAGATTTTGGCTTTCCCCTTGACACAACTGACTTTTTGTGCTATACTATTGATGAATTGTAACTTAGAATTCTGAGAGGGGCGGATTCTATGAGAAAAAGATTACTGATCGGGGTGATCGTCTGCGAGACCGAGCAGCTCATGCAGCGCCGGCTGATCAAGGGCATCACCGCACAGGGCTACGCGCTCGACATGGACATCGCAGTCTTTTCATGCATTACAAACAATCGGGAAATGACACCCTACCAAAAAGCAGAGTACAATCTCTTCTATTATATGCACCTTCCGTCTTTTGACGGCATCCTGTATCTGCGCGATTCGATCCACTGCGAGGAGGAAAAGCAGATCCTTGATGCACTGCTGCTCGAACAGAAGATTCCCGTACTCGTGCTGGATGATGACACCAGCCCGTTCCCGTATCTGATGATGGACGACCGCAGCGGCTTTGCTGCGATCACCTCGCATCTGATCCAGAAGCACGGACTGACAGATCTGCTCTGCCTGACCGGCTTCAAAGGGCATTATACCGCAGAGCAGCGCGCGCTCGGCTTCCGGGATGCACTGGAAGCGGCACATCTGCCCTTCCGTGAGGACATGATCCTCTACGGCGATTACTGGCATGATTCGGCAAGAGCGCTCGCGCAGGAATTCTTAGACGGCACGCGCGATCTGCCGCAGGGAATCGTCTGCGGCAACGATCCGATGGCAATGGCGCTGTGTCACGCGCTGATCGGCAACGGCATCCGGATTCCGGAGGATGTCATGATCACCGGATATGACGCATCCCTGAACGAAACGCGCAGCATGATTCCGCTGACCAGCTATGTCCGCAAGAACTTCCTGCTCGGCGTACAGGGTGTTGCAAGGCTCTATCAGATGATGACCGGCGAAAGCTGTGAGCTGACGGAAGCCGAAAAAATCGAGGTCATTACCGGTCAGAGCTGTTCCTGCGGCGTGGATGTGGATTATCTCAAGCACCAGATCCGCGTTGAGGAAACACAGGAGAGCTTCCGCACAATGTTCCGGACAAGCAATATGAGCAGCAGACTGACCAGCAAACAGACGCTTGATGAGTGCATGGAGGTCGTCCGCGAGCATGTCTACCTGATCCGCGATGTACAGGAATATTTCCTCTGTCTCTGTGAGGACTGGGAGGGCGGCGGTGCGCTGGAAAACCCGTCTGAATACCGCAGAGAGGGCTATCCGAAGCATATGCTGCTCAAGCTCTTTGATGAGCCGGGCGGCGGTGTGGTCACAAAGCCGTTCCAGACGACCAAGATGCTGCCGCGCCTGCATGAGGAGCGTGATAAGCCCGCATGCTATTTCTTCTCGCCGCTGCATCACAATGACCGCGTATTCGGCATCTCGGCGCTGAGCTTCGGCTCGCGTCTGGATACCTACGATCAGGTCTATTGCGAATGGGTATCGGCGGTCAATATTGCGCTGGAATTTGTCCGCATGCAGACCTATCTCAAGCGCTTCAACAACCGCATTTATCTTTCCTCGATCCGCGATTCGCTGACCGGTCTTTATAACTATGAAGGCTACCGCAAGTTCTCGCGTGAATGCTTTGAAGCAGCGAAAAATGAGCACCGCAGATTTCTCCTGCTCTATGCGAGCTTCGATTCGCTGCGGCAGGTCAATGAGACATACGGTCATTCCGAGGGCGACAGCGCCGTCACCGTGCTTGCAAACGCAATGAACAACAGCTGCACGACCTACGAACGCTGTGCGCGCATTGAGGATGCGGAGTTCTCGATCATCGGCTATCAGGATTATGAGGAGGATGCCTGCCAGCGCATGATGTATGCGATTTCAGGCTATCTTGAGCATTACAATCAAAGCTCCCTGAAACCCTATAAGCTCTCCGCGAGCTTCGGCTATTTCTGCGATTACATCACCCCGAACACCACGCTTGAGGAGATCACCGCGATGGTCACGGCGCGCATCGAGGAGAGCCGCGCGACGCGGCAGAACGAGAAAGCCTCGCCCTATTACCGCGAATTCGTCAACCTGCGCGAGCGTATTTACAGCAATCCGCAGGAGGACTGGAGCATTGATTCGATGTGCCGCGATCTGATCCTGAGCCGCGGATACTTCCAGAAGCTCTATACGCGCTGCTTCGGCATCAGCTTCACGCAGGATGTCATTAACAGCCGGATCGAGCTTTCCAAGCGTCTGCTTTCAAGTACGGACTACAGCATCGCATATATTGCAGATCAGAGCGGCTACAGCAATTATGTCCACTTTATGCATCAGTTCAAGAAGATCGTCGGCATCACTCCGACAGAATACCGCAAACGCAAGCGCCAGACCGAAGGCTGAGCTGGTGCGCAGATGCCATGTACGGCGTCAATACAGAAGTTTTAAGCCATAGTATTTCTGCCTGTACGGTCAGAAATACTATGGCATTTCTATTGACGTTGTATGGCATTGCTGCTGACACAAACCGAACGATACAAAGGAAATCAAAATGAGCAAAAAGATGAAAATTGTATTTATAATCCTGCTTGTTCTGGTTCTGCTGACGGCAGGTTTTCTGATCTGTATTCTGTCCGGCTGCGGCGGTTGGATCCCATCTGTATCCTATCTTCAGGAACCGCAGGAGATCTATCACATGGAAGCCGGAATCATCAAGGAAGCAATGGAGTTTCAGCATGGTGCGGATTGCAGGATCACCTATGATTTTGAAAATCCGGAATATCCGGAGCTGCTCGCCGCTTACAGTCTTGAAAGCATTGCCGGAAACGGATCCGAATTTGAAAAAGCAAAAGCATTGATGAACGAATTTTCCGGCAGATTGACGCACAAATCTGATTATCAAAATAACAGTGAATCAAATGCGCTGGAATTGCTGGCATACAGTCTGAACAACAGCAACCGCGGAATCAACTGCCGTGCCAAAGCGCAGATCCTGAATGAGATGTGCCTGGCTCTTGGCATATATTCCCGTAAGGTCTGGATCAACCCGAACTCCGTGTACGATCATGACTGTCATGTTGTAAATGAAGTCTGGGATACAAAACGGAATCAATGGGTTATGCTGGATATTACAAACAATCATTACTGGGTGGATGAAAACGGGAAACCGCTCTCTGTTCTGGAAATCAGAGAACATATTGCAAATCAGAAATTTCCAAATCATCGCATTGCCCCTGAACGACCGCACCGCTCAGGGGCATAATTCTGTATGCACATACGTCTCAAAATCCGATGCATGTGAGGAATCCGGCAAACATCAGCGTCTTATCATATGAAAGCGCTTTCAGAAACCCGAAGGGAGGGAATGCTTTGGAGGACAGTGAACTGTATGGGCTGCTGCAAACCGATCCGGAGCGCGGCATGCGGCAGTGCATCGCGCAGTATTACGCGCTCGTTGCTTCGATCTGCAAAGGGATTCTGCCGCATGCGCCGCAGGATGCCGAGGAATGCATCAACGAGAGCTTTCTGCGGCTCTGGCAGACACTCGATGCGCTGCAAAATCCCGCGCATCTGCGCGCCTATCTCTGTATGATCGCAAGAAACCGTGCGCTCTCGGTCCTGCGGAAGAACCGCACCGATGCGCAGCGTCTGGATGCGCTGCCGGAACAAGCGGATGCGGATTTCATCGCAGAGCTTGACCGCAGAGCCGATGCCGAGGCACTCCAGAATGCGGTGATGCAGCTCAGGGAGCCTGACCGCGAGATTTTCGTCCGGAAGTATTATTATCTGGAATCTATGGCGGCGCTTGCCAAGCGTTTCGGGATGCCGGTCAAAAAGATCGACAACATCCTGTATCGCTCCAAGCAGCGCCTGCGCAAAATCCTGAAGGAGGATGCTGAATGAACGCTTTTTATGATTATCTTGCAGAACTGGGACCGTGTTCCGCTGCAAAAAAACGGGATATCCGCAGATGCACAAAGCAGGTGCTTTGCAGCATGAAGCCGCAGCCCAAACTGCGGCGGCGGTTCCGGATTGCGCTTGTCTGCTCGGTTGTGCTGCTGACGGTCTGCACCGTGATCCCCGTGATGCAGTCATTTGCCGACCGTCCGGACTGGCGGGATACCTACGAATTTATGACACCGCTTCCAATAGAGCAGCTTGACGCAAATATGGATGCTGTACGTGAGATATTACAGGAGACAGCAGTCAGTACGGAAACAGATGGCTTTACGCTGACGCTGGACAGCTTTGCAACAGATGGAATAGCCGGCATTGCCTTTATGACGCTGACTGTGCCGGATGGCTTTGACTGGAAATATCCCTATCTGGGCGTTTCGGAGCAGACAGTCATTGAAAACGGTATTGAAGATCCCCGTTGTTGCTCATTTGACGGCTCAACACTGACACCGTCCGGACAACCGAATCAATATCGCGCAGAAATCACTTTCAGGGATAGCAGATATTGTGATCCGCAGGACAGAGAGCGTACGCTCATTCTGCAAAGTATTGAACTGCGCGATGAATACTTTGATTTCACGGAGGGTGAAACAGGGGATTACGTCTATAGCAAGAATGAGAATCCGAATCGTATAGTTTTTACTCCTCAGTTTGCGTTTCCTCTTTCCTGCAATGAGCATATGCAAAAGCGGCAGTATACGCAGTTCGGCGATGTATCTGTCACACCGTTCGGCGTTTATCTCCAAACAGACGGTATGCAGAAGACTGCTGAAAACTTTTCTGCTATCAGCAATACGATTCCGCAGATTATGATGAAAGACGGAACGATATTATCATCCGTCAATCACGTTCCGCATTCGCTCGATAATATGGTAATATACGGCGGAGGCGGAGATGATGCGCGTTTTGTTCCGGACCTGATCTCCGGTGCCAAAGCGCTGGTCCGGTATCCGATTGATATTTCACAGGTCGCTGCGATCCGGTTTGCAAAGGAAGACAGGGAGACCAAGGAAGTTACCGAAACAGTAATCCCCCTCGGCTGAGTTGCAATTTCTCCGGATTTGTGCTATCATATGGTGGAAAGGTCGTGGTACAATGTCAGCAATTCAGCATCCGTTTCCGCCGCTCTATGATGCACAGTCCGAAATCCTGATTCTCGGGAGCTTTCCCTCGGTGAAATCGCGCGAGCAGCAATTCTTCTACGGGCATCCGCAAAACCGCTTCTGGCGCGTGACAGCAGCCGTATTCGGCGCGGAAGTACCTGTCACGATCGAAGAAAAGCGCGCGTTTCTGCTGCGAAATCATATCGCGCTCTGGGATGTGATCGCGTCCTGCGAGATCACCGGCAGCTCGGACAGCAGCATCCGGAATGTTGTCCCGAATGACCTGACGCCGATTTTTGAGACAGCACAGATCCGGCAGATCTATGTCAACGGCGGCACCGCTGCAAAATAC
>JAGKVC010000181.1 GCA_021152595.1 Clostridia bacterium | reverse complement strand
CTCTTATGAATATCTATAAATCTGTCCGCGAAGCGGACACCTTCATTTCTAATTTCTCATTTCTAATTTCTAATTTAATATGCCCTTCTACTAAGGGGTACCAAAACACCCGAAAGTTGTACGTTTGTGTGCAACTTTTCACAAAGTTTGCGCAAAGCATCATAAAATTTGCATAAACCATCATTCTCCATATAAAAAAGCCGCCCGTGCAGCTCCAAAACTGCCCGAGCGGCTTTCTCAGATTCTCCCCTCACTCTCGCTTCACCTCTCAACAGGCAAAAAAAACGGGATGGCGTTGCGGCCATCCTGTATGAAGGAAAGAGGTTACCATAAGCAAATCCGAGCGGCAGTGAACCAAATTCACTGTTCCTCCACTCCAATTTGTTGGTGAAAACTATATATAGTATACATGTTTTACAAGGATTTGTCAATCAGTTCACTTCATTTTCGGCGGTTTTGATAACAATTAAAGCGTAAAGAGCGGATTTAAGCACAAATCGCCAAATCTTTCCGGAGCATCTTGCGGTGTTCGCAATATTATTATGTCGATTTTCCGCGTGAATTCGTCGTCCCGAAGACAATGCATCAGGTCTTGTGCATATTTGAACAGTCCCCCTCCGATTGACCGAGACAGGTTTGCAGTTGTACCGCAGAGAAATACAGTTCGTCTTGTTTTTAACGATGTTCACAATATGTTCATATATTATGATGTGATAATATGACAGTTAATTATTAAAATACAGGATAAATCCGCAATATTCCGCTGTTTTTTCGGATTCAGATAGGATATAATAAA
Source organism: Clostridia bacterium (assembly GCA_021152595.1). Lineage (GTDB taxonomy): Bacteria > Bacillota > Clostridia > Oscillospirales > Ruminococcaceae > Firm-04. Next base: position 5,346 of record JAGKVC010000181.1, on the reverse strand, counting down.
ACATTTCCAAATCATGCAAAATAGAGTATAATTATGAAGTGGACTAACGAACGTCCCTGAACTTTTTGTAAGGAGATTTGTGTTATGGAACTGAAGAATGCTTACCTCAAATCCGTCTACGAGCAGGTTGAAAAGCGCAACCCGAACGAGCCGGAATTCCTCCAGACTGTTGCTGAAGTGCTCAGCACCCTCGAGCCTGTTGTCGAGAAGAGACCTGACCTCGTTGAGGCCGGTGTCATCGAGAGAATGGTCGAGCCGGAGCGCCAGATCATCTTCCGTGTGCCGTGGATCGACGACAACGGCAAGCAGCAGGTCAACCGCGGCTTCCGCGTCCAGTTCAACTCTGCGATCGGACCGTACAAGGGCGGCCTCCGCTTTGCTAAGAACGTCTACATCGGCATCATCAAGTTCCTCGGCTTCGAGCAGACCTTCAAGAACTCCCTGACCTCCCTCCCCATGGGCGGCGGCAAGGGCGGTTCTGACTTCGATCCGCAGGGTAAGTCTGACGCTGAGGTTATGCGTTTCTGCCAGAGCTTCATGACTGAGCTTTACCGTCACATCGGTCCGAACCTCGACGTTCCGGCTGGTGATATCGGTGTCGGCGGCCGTGAGATCGGCTATCTGTTCGGTCAGTATAAGAGAATCCAGAACGAGTTTACCGGCGTTCTCACCGGTAAGGGCATCCCCTACGGCGGTTCTCTGATCCGTCCGGAGGCTACCGGCTACGGCGCTGTCTACTATGTCCAGAACATGCTCGACTACTTCAAGGATGAGATCAAGGGCAAGACCTTTGCTGTTTCCGGCTTCGGTAATGTCGCCTGGGGTACCATCAAGAAGGTCAACGAGCTCGGCGGTAAGGTTGTTACCATTTCCGGTCCGGACGGCTACATCTATGATCCGGACGGCATTTCCACCGATGAGAAGGTTGATTACCTGCTCGAGATGAGAGCTTCCTGCCGCAACCGCGCTGAGGACTATGCTGACAAGTTCCCGTCTGCTAAGTTCTTCAAGGGCGAGAAGCCGTGGGGCGTTAAGGCTGACATCCTCATGCCGTGCGCTACCCAGAACGAAGTCGGCGTTGAGGAAGCAAAGAAGATCATCGCAAACGGTGTCAAGTACTACGTTGAGGTCGCTAACATGCCGACCACGAACGAGGCAATCGCTCTGCTGAAGGAAGCAGGCGTGATCGTCGCTCCGTCCAAGGCTGTCAACGCCGGCGGTGTTGCTGTTTCCGGTCTCGAAATGTCTCAGAACAGCGAGCGTCTCAGCTGGACTGCTGAAGAAGTCGATGCAAAGCTGAAGGGCATCATGGCAAACATCTTCAAGGCAAGCATCAGCGCTGCAAACGAGTACGGTCTCGGTGATGACCTCGTTGCAGGTGCGAATATCGCTGGCTTCCTGAAGGTCGCTGAGGCTATGAAGGCTCAGGGCTGTGTCTGATTCAGTTCTCTGTTGAACCATTCAAAAGCAGATGCGGGAGAAATCCTGCATCTGCTTTTTTTCTGCGGTAAATGCGAAAATGCGAATCCGCTCCCATTTCCCCCAATAGGAGCGGATTCATACAAATTATACACAAAAATGGGATTCCAAAGGGATAGTATCCCTTTGGCAGGGTTTGGGGCTCGATGTTTGCGCAGCAAACTCGACACAGCGCAGCGCGGAGAGCCACCATTCCAAATCCGTCGGAGACACATTCGTGACGATCTGTGAATTGCTTTGCAATTCACTTAGGGGCGCCCTCTATCGCAGGGCGCCCCTCTCCGAAAAACGATCCACCGGATCGTTTTATCGGATTCACCCTTGCGGAGCTCCTTCGGCGGGGGAGTTTCGCTCTCTGCGCAATGGTTTGCAAGCAAACCGTGGGCGACCAGAGGCTCCTCGCCTCTGGACTCATCGCAAACTTTTGATATTTTGTGTATCCTAAGAAAAGCCGCTCCCATTTACGCAATAGGAGCGGCTTCATTCTAATCATACATAAAAACGGGATTCCAAAGGGATCATCCCTTTGGCAAGGGCTTGGGGACAGAGTCCCCATTCCAAATCCGTCGGAGACACCTCTATCACTCTGACTCGAGCTTGATGCATTCTTCCGTGCCGTGGATGTGAACCATGTGCAGCGGTGTATCAGCATCGACGATCCTCGAAGCAATCGGATCCTCAATCTCATCACGCAGCGTGCGGCGGATATCACGCGCACCGTAACGCTGACCGTGCGACTTCTCTGCGACAATCTTCAGCGCTGCATCGTCCCAATCCAGCAGAATGCCGCGCTCCGACAGCGCCGCTGCCGTCTCCTTGAGCATCAAGTCGGCAATGCGGATATAATTCTCAATCGTCAGCGGATTGAACACGATGATCTCGTCGATTCTGCCGACGAATTCCGGACGCAGGAAATCCTTGAGTCCCTTCATCGCCTTCTCCTTCGAGATCTCCTCCTCGGTGCGGTTGAAGCCGACTCCCGTGGATTTATCCGTGCTGCCTGCATTCGACGTCATAATGATGATCGTATTCTCAAAATTGACCGTTCTGCCCTGTGCATCGTCGATCTTGCCCTCGTCGAGAATTTGCAGAAGCAGATTCATCACGTCCGGATGTGCCTTTTCGATCTCATCAAAGAGGATCACGGAATACGGTCTGCGGCGCACCTTCTCGGTGAGCTGACCTGCTTCATCATAGCCGACATAGCCCGGAGGCGAGCCGATCATGCGCGAAACTGCGTGCTTTTCCATGTACTCGGTCATATCGAGGCGGATCAGCGGATCGGTCGAATCAAACATCTCGTTGGAAAGCACCTTGACAAGCTCCGTCTTTCCGACGCCCGTCGGTCCGACAAAGATGAACGATGCCGGTCTGCGGCGCGCGGACATCTGGACGCGGCTGCGCTTGATCGCCTTTGCGAGCGCTGCAATCGCCTCATCCTGTCCGATGATATGCTCTTTCAGATGCGCCTCAAGATCGCGCAGCTTCGCATATTCGGTCTCCTCGATCTTGTTTGCCGGAATGCCGGTCCAGATCTCGATGACATGCGCGAGATCGCCTGCCTCGACATTGACCTCGACAGGATGCTCTGTCAGCTCGTCATAGCGCGATTTCAGGTGAATCATCTCGCCCTTGTACTCTGCGAGCTTCTGATAATCGGGATTCTGGTCGCTTTCAATATCGTCGATCTGCTCCTGCTTCTCCGCAATCTCCGTTGTCAGACGGTCAAGCTCCGTCAGCTCCGGATGCCGGATGCTGACATACGCACAGCTCTCGTCCAGCAGGTCAATCGCCTTGTCCGGCAGGAAACGGTCCGTGATATAGCGCTCGGAAAGCACCGCACAGAGCCGCAGCATTGCCGGTGAAATGTGTACGCGGTGGAATTCCTCGTAATATTTTGCGACGCCCTTGAGGATCTCGACGGTATCCTCGATCGTCGGCTCATCAACCTTGACCGGCTGGAAGCGGCGTTCCAATGCGCCGTCCTTTTCGATATATTTGCGGTATTCCGTGAATGTCGTTGCGCCGATCACCTGCACCTCGCCTCTGGAAAGCGTCGGCTTTAAGATATTCGCGGCGTTCATCGAGCCCTCGGAATCGCCTGCGCCGACAAGGCTGTGTACCTCGTCGATGAACAGGATGATATTCCCCTGCTCCTTGACCTCCTCGACAAGCCCCTTGACACGGCTCTCGAACTGTCCGCGGAACTGCGTTCCGGCGACCAGCGCGGTCATATCAAGCAGATAAATCTTCTTATCCTTGAGGTGGAACGGTACATCGCCGGATGCGATGCGCAGTGCGATACCCTCCGCGACTGCCGTCTTGCCGACGCCCGGTTCACCGATCAGGCAGGGATTGTTCTTCTGGCGGCGCGAGAGAATCTGAATCACGCGCGCAATCTCGGTATCTCTGCCGATGACGCCGTCCATTTTGCCCTCCTCGGCACGCTTGCTGAGGTTCGTGCAATAGCTGTCAAGATATTTCAGCTCTTTCCGGCGCTCCTTCTTCTTCGATTTGCGATCCTCGCCCTTGCCGGTTTTGTCATTCGCCGCGTCTATCAGCGACTGCATTTTAGTTTTTATGCTCATAGCGTTGCCTCCCTCGTATTAACCGCCATAATTGATTATGGTGTAGGTCGCGCCGGATATTATCGTGTCTCTGCCATACACAAAACTGCCGTCGAGCGAAACCGCATACACGCCAGCTTCGTCAGCAACTACGGGACCATCAGCAACAGTGGATAGCGTGAGTCCGCTGGTTTCGGAAACAACACGAGAATATCCCCCTAACCACTCTATCCATGTCGCACCGGAAACAGCGCTGAATGTTTCGTCGTCAATGGTGAAGCTTATCTGTATCCCGCTTCCCAACAGCACGTTAACACCCGCCAGCTCCGCGCCGATCTCCTGCAAAGCGCCCTCTACGGTGTCCGTGGTGAAATGGCCGCCAGTGTCAGTGATAGAGCTTGGCTGCAAACTGGTCTCCGAGAAAGCCCAAGTGTTATCGTCTCTGAGCGCAAGGGTGTATACGATGCTGCCCATGTCACAGCGGAAATTCAATCGCTTATGTATGCCCGATGAATCGGAAAACCCGAATGTCTCAAAGTAATAAAAATCCAAAACATCATTATAACGGACAACAACCGGCTTACCGGCATTTATCAGCGCCTGTATGTCGGCGTATGTCTCGCCGTTGACTGTAGTTATTACATCGTCTGTCGAGTTGACCTTGACGTATGTAGTGCCGTTCGGAACATTAAGCGCGGAAATCCGTTGCTCGATGTTGCTTCCGCTCTCAAGAGTATAGGAGTATATCCTTAGCGTTTCGGTTTCTAAGATGCCGTCCCCTACGAGATAGCGCTCAAAGTCTACAAAATCTTGTCCTGTCCCGTTCGGCACAGAAAAATATGCAAGCGTGTATACTAAATCTAAAGTACCGCCTGTTTCTACAACATAAGGCTGCTGCCCCGCGTCATACGCCGCCTTGATTTCATCAAACGTCTTATCTGCTGAATATTTGCCGTTGCTGGAAGTCACGTTTATGCGGAACGCTCCATCCTCGCCCTTTATATTGACGGGTTCGGGATTGGCTTTGCCTCCGTCGTTTGTCCAGCTTAAAACACCGTCCTCAGAAACAGACGGGGTGAAAGTGGTGCCGTCAGTAAGGCTTTCCGCCCTGCTGATAGCGGCTTGCAGCGCAGTAAATTCGTCCGAGCTTTCCACTTCGTTGTCTACCGAAAGATTTTTATACACAAGAAGTGTAAAGTTAGGTGAGAATATCACTTTGCCGTCCTGTGAGAGCTGAAGCTCACAAGGGAGCTTTCCGACTTCTGCAACGGTCTGAGTGGTGATGATGTACTCGACATTA
>JAGKVC010000180.1 GCA_021152595.1 Clostridia bacterium | reverse complement strand
GTCTGCGGATGGAATACGGCAGTGGAAGCCTTCGATGCCGGAAGGGGATCACGGAATGCCTGTGCATCCTGCGGCTCCGGCTCCGGAATCGGCTCGGTATCAAAGAGCAGCGTGACAAGATCGGTGATCGTCCGCACTCTGGTATTGCCGTCGAGCAGCAGACCTTTCATGATGCCCTCGGAGACATTCTCCGGAATCTTCGGATTCAGCTCATTCGGCGGAACAAGAATGTCATAATCCTGCCGCGACATCGCATCGGTCGCCCTGCATCCGGTGAGGATGCGGTAGAGTACGGCGCAGATGCCGTAGACATCGGTCCATGTACCCTGCTGCCGGTCTGCGAAATACTGCTCGGGTGCTGCGTAGCCGTCAAAGAGCTCGGCATCCAGCTCGGTATCGTTTGTGCGGACCGCGGAGATGCAGAAGCCCGTCAGCTTGATCTCGCCCTTATCGGTGACGAAGATCGTTTCCGGACTGAGACCGCGGTGCAGAACGCCTGCATTGTGCAGCAGACTGAGCGTTGTAAAGAGCGGCGGAAAGATCCGGCGGACGGTATTCCAGCTCAGCTCGCCGGCATTCTCCTTGAGGTAATCGAGGAGCGTGCTGCCCTCGAGATATTCATAGACAGCGTAGGTGGTATTGTTCTCCGCGAACATATCGAGCGCCGGATTCAGGTGGCTGAGATTCCGCAGACGCGCGAGCGCCTTGTTCAGCTCGGTATATTCCGCCATGAGTGCTTTATACTGCGCAAGATGTTCATAATTTACATTGATCGCCGTGCTGTTCGGTACGCGGCTGCAAAGACGCTCCGGAAAATACTCGCGGATCAGGACCTTGCAGTCTACCGAGGAATCATATCCGATATAGGTGACGCCCTCGCCGTTCGCAGCGAGCATTTTTCCGACCAGAAAGCGCTCATGCAGCACGGTTCCGGGCTTGAGGTAATTGGAGAGACAGGTGCCGTGCGGATCAAATCCGCAGCGCGGGCAGACCGTCTCGTCACTGCCCATCGGCTCCATGCAGCCAAAGCAGAGCTTGAGATCGCTCATTGCATAAACTCCTTCCCAACCCTGCGCATCCTTCAGTGAACATAAGAATGTCCTGCGCAGGAAAACTATTCTGACAATCCAGTTTACATTTTATCAGGAATCCGGCGTTCTGTCAATGATTTTCTGATGATTGCACCGATTTGCTTTCAAATTGTAGCATTTTTGTAATGTTTTTCGGCGGTTTCGACAAAACAGGACAGGTTGTTTACGCGGATTTCAGATGAATAATCCTTACGCCTCCGGACTTGCCAGCAGCGTGCCGATATAGTTTCGTTTGGTCTGGGAAATATCAGTTAATACGCCGTTTTCGTCCCAAAGTGCGGTGATGACATAGGAGACGATCTCGCCTGAATCGCCGTCCTTGTAGCAGTAGCGGTATTCGCGCAGCTCGGTCTTTCCCTGCAAATACTGGATGCGGTAGGGGACGAGATCAAGCGTCTGTTCGACGGCTTCGACCGAGGATCCGCGCTGGATCGGCTGGTGGTCGATATACGCCTTGCGCTCCGTGCCGAAGACATTTTTCTCCAGCAGATTGTAGTTATAGTAGGTGACGTTCGTCAGCTCCTCGGCATCGGTATTGAGGAAGATTGCCCATTCCGGCATCTTGACGCCCTGAATCCGGCAGCTTCTGCTGCTCTCCGCGATGCCCTGATACGAGGAATAGAGGCTGTTGAGCGTCGCATAATCGGAGCGCTGCTTCGGGGTAATGCCTGCCGCCTTCTGCGCAGAGGTGATCTGCTTGCCGATGTTCTCCGAGAATTTTCTCGCATAGCGCTGACCGTCATTGCGGCGGCGCTGCACAAAGATAAAGATCACGAGCGCGAGAATCAGCACAGCCAGCACGCACAGCACCACGAGGATGCGCTTGCGCTTGGGCTGTCTGCGTTTGCTGACGGTCTTTTTCTTTTTCTTCGGCTCCTCCGGTTCCAGAACCTCAAAGGGATTGTTCGGCTCGGTGCCGTCCGCAAGACCTTCATCGAAGTAGTTATTGATCGAGAGCTCGCCGGTTCTATCTTGATCTGCCATTATCAAAACTTCCTTTCTGTAATGAGGTTCAGAATTTGATGAGACCGCGGTCCAGCATGGACTGTGCCGCCGTCAGGATGCCGAGCTTGCCGCTGCCGTAGGTGATGCCGCCCTGCAAATAGACCGCAAAGGGATCGCGCATCGGACCGTCTGCGGAAAGCTCGATCGAAGCGCCGCCGGTGAACGTACCGGCTGCCATGATGACCTTGCTCTCATAGCCGGGCATGTCCCACGCTTCCGGCGTGACATAGGAATCGACCGGAGAGCCTGCCTGTATGCCTGCGCAGAATGCTTCCATTGCGGCAGGGGAGCGCAGTGCCAGTACCGTGATGATATCACCGGCGGTCTGTCCTGCGGCAGGGAGACACTCAAAGCCGAGCGAGCGGAACAGCGAGGCTGCAAAAGCGCCGGTTTTGCGAGCATTTGCGACGACCTCGGGCGCCATGAAAAGTCCGAGATACATCGAACGGCACTGATTCAGTGAGCAGCCGACCTCCTTGCCCATGCCGACGCATGTCAGGCGGTAGGCGCACTGCTCAACGAGCGCTGCCTTGCCTGCGATATAGCCGCCGGTCTCCGCGATGCCGCCGCCGGGATTCTTGATCAGCGAGCCGATGATCAGATCGGCGCCTGCATCGGTCGGCTCGTCATATTCGACGAATTCGCCGTAGCAGTTATCGACCATGACGATCGCGTCCGGATTCGTTGTCCGTGCAAGCTCGACGATTCTGCGGATATCGCTGACCGTCAGCGCCGGACGCAGCGAATAGCCGCGCGAACGCTGCAAATAGACGACCTTTGCGCCTCTGACCGCCTCGGGGATCGCGTCATAATCCGGTGTGCCGTCCGCTTTCAGATCGACCTGTCCGTAGGTGATGCCGTAATCCGCGAGCGAGCCGTTGCCCTTTCCGCGGATGCCGATGACCTCCTCGAGCGTATCATAGGGGCTGCCGGTGACGGAGACCATTTGATCGCCGGTGCGCAGAACGCCGAACAGCGCCGTCGAAAGCGCATGGGTGCCGGAGACGAAATGATGCCGCACGAGCGCATCCTCCGTATGAAACACATCCGCCCAGACCTGATCGAGCGTATCGCGCCCGACATCGTCATAGCCGTAGCCGTTTGCACCGGCGAAGCAGGCGGCAGAGACCTTGTTCCGCTGAAATGCAGCCAGCACCTTTGCGCTGCCGTGCTGGGAGATGTCGTCGATCTCCGCAAACTGCGGTTTTGCGGCGTCCTCGGCAGCCTTTGCCGCCGCGAGCAGCCGCGTGTCAAACTCTAAAACCGAATGCATATTCTTTCTACTCCCTTATATTTTTACACCAAATGTCCGCATTATGCGATCAGAGGACACCCTTGCCGCCGTCCGGCTCTGCGTCGTGGAGACGTTCCCAGACGAATTCCGATTCCAGCAGCGTGAAGCCGATCTCCTCATAGAAGCTCTTGCGGATATCCAGCGCATAGAGGATGCCGGTCTTGCCGCGTGCCTCGAGATCATTTGCGATCCAGTGCAGAAAGTCGCGTGCATAGCCCTTGCCGCGCGCGGCGACCTTTGTCGCAACCTGCCCGATCAATACCTGATCGCCGTAATCGTAGATCGCGGTTGCCGCGGTGACATTAAAATATGTGAAGCACTGCCGCAGTCCGCGCCGCACCATATGCGAGGTGTCGGTCAGCCAGAGATCATAGGCGATGAGATTCGGGAAGCCCTCCGCGAGGATCTCATAGACATCGTCGAGCTTCGGGGCGCGGTTGACCTGCTCCGGATCAAAGAGCGGCGAGATGCCGCCCGGTTCCAGCCGGAAGACAGAGCGGTGAAGCGTCTGATAGCCCGTCAGCTTCAGTCCGGAGAGGAGCGACTGCGCGCCCTCCACGCGGAACGGCTGGTGCATCCGGATGAAAACCGTCAGCTCCTCATGCGCCTCGGCATCGTTCGAGAAATCCGCCTGCGTGCTGATGAGCAGCGTGCTGTTCTGGAGCATCATCCACGCGGTCTTGTCATGCGAGCGGATGCGGAAAAATCTGCAAAAGCTGTATTTTGTGCCGTATGCGACCAGATTGCAGAGGATCTTGCGCCCGTAATGACAGACGGCAAGCGAGCGCCGGTCGATTTCGGTCTGACGTTTCAGTTCGGTAATCAAAGCGGTGCCTCCTGTAATGCGGAAATCAATGCAGATGCGAGCTTTTCACAGCATTCTGCGTCTGCATGCCGGATCACGGAATACGGCGCGTGCAGATAGCGGCACGGCACACTGACGGCAAGCACTCTCGCACCGTTTCCGGCGGACTGGATCGCACCGGCATCATTGCCGCCTGCGATTTTCGTCTTGGTCTGCCATGCGATGCCGTTCTGTTCGCAGAGATTGACCGCGAGATCATAGAGCGCCTTGTCGTAGATCGTTCTGCCGTCTACGAAGGAGATCACCGCGCCCTTTCCAAGCTCACAGCAGCGGTCGGCACCGACGGAGCCTGCGATATCCGCGGCGGTCGTCGCCTCAAAGATCACTGCGATCTCCGGATCAATCTGTGCAGCCGCAGCGCCTGCGCCGCGCAGCCCGACCTCCTCCTGTACAACAAACGAAAAATCGGTATCATAGGGGAGATCGCTGCGGATCATATCGAGCAGGATCAGACAGCCGAGCCGGTCGTCGATCGCTTTGCCCATCAGCGAATCATCGCCGAAATCCTGCGCATCTCCGCAGAAATAGATGATATCACCCGGGCGGATGAGCGCTTCGGTCTCCGCTTTGGATGCGGTGCCGATATCACAGTACAGGCTGTGCATGTCCGCAGGCTTTGTCCGCGCATCCTTCGAGAGCAGATGAACCGGCTTGCAGCCGATCACGCCGTTGATCCGGTGTTCTCCGACCTGCACCTGCCGTCCGATCACCGCCGCAGCATTGATGCCGCCGACCATGTCAAAGGCGAGCGTGCCGTCCTCGTGAATATACGTGATCATCAGCGCGACTTCGTCCATATGCGCGGAGTAAAGCACCTTTCTTTTTGCAGCAGATGCGCCCTTTTTATGCACAAGGACATTGCCGAGGCGGTCAACCCTGACGGCGTCCTCCGGCAGGCTGCATCTGCTCAGTTCGCTGAGAATATAATCGCGGACTGCGTGTTCTCTGCCGGATGTGCCGCAGAGACCGCAGAGGGTTTTGAGTTCATTCCGGTTCATGCTCTGCCGCACCTCCCTGCATACGCCGCGAGGAGCTGTGCGCTCAGTTCGACATCGCGGAAATCAATGACCTCGACCGGCGTGTGCATATAACGCAGCGGAATCGAGACCGTGCCTGCCCGTGCGCCGTTCGGTGCGAGCGCGAGCGCATCGGCATCCGTACCGGTCGATTCGGGCATAATTTCAAGCTGATAGGGGATTTTCAGTTCCTTTGCGGTATCGGTCAGCGCCTCGGAGAGTGCCGGATCGAGTACCGCGGAAATGCCGATCGCAGGACCGCCGCCGAGCGGAAATGTCTCCTGCGGATCCTCGCCGTGTGCAAGCCCGAAGGTCACATCGACGGCGATTGCGTAATCCGGTGTCTCCGCAAATCCGGCGAGCTTTGCGCCGCGGTGACCGCTGCGCTCCTCCTGTCCGACGAAGGCGAATGTCACATTGCAGGGCAGATCGTGCATCCGGCTGATCTGCTCCGCTGCGAGGATCAGGCATGCCGCGCCGCAGCGGTCGTCGAGGGCGGAGCCGGTCATGCGCGTGCCGAGAAGCGGCTTGCAGGTCGTCGCATAATAGACCGCGTCGCCGCGCGAGACCTTGCCGCGCAGTGCCTCTGCGGAAGCAAAGCCGAGATCGACACAGAGCTGCGCATCCTCCGGAACTGCCTGCTCGCCCTTTGTGAGATGCGGCGGCAGAATCGAGATCACGCCGGAGAGCGTCTCTTTGCCGATGACCGTGACGGGCTGACCGAGCAGCAGGCGGTGGTCAATGCCGCCGACTGAGCCGATCCGGAGAAAGCCGTCCGGTGTGATATCGGTGACGAGAAAGCCGACCTGATCGAGGTGGGCGCAGAGCATCAGCACGGGCTTTTCGGGATCCTGCCCGATATGCGCGATGACA
>JAGKVC010000029.1 GCA_021152595.1 Clostridia bacterium | reverse complement strand
TAGCACATCATCTCTGTTCTGTCAATAGAAACGCCATAGTACTTCTGACCTTACATCAGAAATACTATGGCTTAAAACTGCTATATGAGAATCTTTCTTATCAGAGCGTTTTGCATGTTATTCAAGGAACGCCGAGGGCTCTGCATTTGAGAGCAGCATACCGGCATTGTTCTTGATCCGGCGGTAAAGCTGGGCAGGCAGGCTGCGCTGGATAATCCGCATCGCCTCGACAAAGCGCAGCGGCTCATCCGGCTCACGCGCACCCGTCGCAAGGAAATGTGCATGCTGATTGGCAAGCAGATACAGCGACAGCTTGCGGTAATCCTGACGCAGAATGCCGTCTACCGAGATTTGCAGCAGAATCCCTGCCTTGCGCAGTGCGATCAGCTCCTCGGGGGAGAGAATCTCAAAGCTGCGGTCAATATCTGCGGCGACCGGACACAGTCCGCTGACGATCCGCAGACGGGAGATCTCCTCGCAGAGTGCCTCCGTCAGCGGCTCCTGCGGCAGATCGACCAGTATAAAATCAGAATCGCCGAGCGCAAACGGCTTTAGGTCGCGCGGATACTCGCTGCAATACGAAAACGGCAGCACCGCACCGCCGACAATCCGGATCGGCTGCGCTGCCTCGCTCAGTGCTTCGAGCTTTGCGTCGCGCTCAGCCAGAAAATCCTGCGGCTGCTGCTTTTCCGGCTGAAAATACGGGGCGGCTACAATCATCTTCATGTTGCTGTCTCGGAATTCCGCGAGCCGCGCCGCCGATTCTGATGCTGTTAATTCATGCCCGTTCAGATCTGCCATTCCCGGCAGCAGATTGGCATGCATATCTACGTAGTAATTCATCCTGCCTTGCGCCTTGCAGCGCGAACCCCCTCTCGCCTGCCGTATCCGCGGATACGGTGCATTCTGTTTCGATTCCGGTTTGTTATGAAGAAAGGATGCCGATTGTTTTGCGGTTTTGATCTGGATATGCGATAAAAGGCGCTCACTCTGCATGTTTCATATGCGCAGAACAAGCAGTCTCCTGTTCAGAAAGCACCGCGGAATGCGCCGTAAAACCGGACGATCCGTCAAAAGATGCTTCTACCCTATTATTATTGTAGCACACTTTATTTCAAAAGTCAATGATTTGTGGATAATTTGTGAACGCAAATGAACGAATTATGAACAAAATTCAAGCGCCGTTTCCGTGCAATTTGACGAACACCGCCTGTTTTTTACGTACACATGCCAAAAATCGAACGTCGGTTTTTGTATGCTTCCCATTGACAAAATACAGGAAGTGTGCTACAATGATTATAATTAAAAGTATACGTATTCGACAGAAAACGTCTGCGGAAAGGAGGGATTCGATGCTGAACGACCGTTTGGTTTTCGCGCTCTGTACCTCCCGGATTCACAATCCGGAAGTGCTTGAAAGCGTCACACAGTTTGTGGACGAGGCACATCGCCGCGGCTATGCCGTTCTTGTGTTCAATTCCAGTCTGGATCAGAACCCGAACAGCCTGCATGAGCAGAGCTGCTACAGTGTCTATGACCTGATTCCGTTCCAGATTGTCGATATGATCGTCATTATGAGCGAAGCAATCGCAAACCGGATCGTCACCAATACCATTGCGGCCATCGCAAAGGAACACCGGATCCCGATTCTCTCCTATGACGGCAAAATGGAGGGCGTGCCTTCCGTCTTTTCGTATTCCAATCAGGCGTTCAGTGCGCTGCTCGACCATGTTTTCGGGGAGCATCAGTGCAAGCGCGTCGATCTGCTGACCGGCATCCGCGGCAACTACGGCTCGGAATGCATGGTCATGGCGTACAGCGAAGCGCTGCGAAAATATAGTATCCCCTTTGAGGAGGAGCGCGTCGGCTACGGCAATTACTGGGAGGATCCGGCGAAGGAAGCCACAGAGCGCTTCCTTGCACACGATACACCCGATGCGATCGTCTGCGTCAATGACGAAATGGCAATCGCTGCCTGCGCCGTGCTGAACAGCCACGGTCTGCGCGTGCCGGAGGATGTGATCGTCACAGGCTCCGACGGCATCATCAAGGAGCGCTTCCACAGCCCGCGCCTGACCACCTGCATCAAGGATTATGACCGGCTCTGTGCGGCATTTTTTGATACCGCCGAGCTGATTCTCGACGGCGAAAACGTCAGCCTTGATACCGAGATCAAGCCGCTGCTGCGGATCTCCGAATCCTGCGGCTGCTATGTCACGGAACAGCGTGACCAGAATCAGGCGGTTCATGATCTCTATGCCAAGCTGCAAACCTGTCTGCGGCAGGAATCCGAGGAGCACTGGCTGCTCGGTGCCATGCTCGAACGACAGCAGCCCACTGTCATTGATTATCTCGATGTTATCTCCGGATGCATTCCGGAAAATTCATATCTCTGTCTGCGCGATTCGCTCAGCGTCGATCTCACGGAGAACAGTCTCCGGCAGTTTGCAGATTCGACGGAGCTGATGAGCGCCGTCATGCACAAGCGCAAGGAAAAGCAGTTCTCGATCATTCCGCGCGCGTCGCTGATTCCTGTGCTTTCGGATATCCTCGGCGCAGGCAAAGCGGTCTTTTTCAGTTCAATCTATATGCAGAATGAGGTCTACGGCTACTACGCCTATTACGGCGACGATGTCGAAGAGGAAGCCTTCAAGCTCCCGAAGTTCATCCACACAGCCGGCAATGTGATCGGCTCCTGCCTTGCGACCTCAAGACTGCAAACCATGAATGAGCGGCTTGTCGCGGCGCGTGTGCGCGATTCGCTGACCGGCATGCTCAATCTGCACGGCGCGATCAAATCGCTCTCGGAGAGGCTCCACAACGAAAAGCATACGGGCGAACGCCTTGTCATGATCGTAATCGGGCTGAACCGGCTGCGGCAGATCAACAGTATCTTCGGCAGGGCAGAGGGCGATCAGGCACTGCTCAGCCTCGCCAATGCGATTACCGACAGCGTAGACAGCGATGTCACGGCTGCGCGCATCGGCGGCGATGAATTCATGATCGCGTTCTTTGAATCCGATCACCAGCTCAATACCTCCGAGGCGCTGATCAGTGTCCTCAAAAAGCGCATGAACAGCTATAATCAGGTCTCCGGCAAGAGCTACACAATGGAGATCTCGGTCGGCAGAGTCAGCGCGGATATCAGCAGCACGCTCTCACTTGAGTCCATGCTCACCGAAGCGGTCACAATCAAGGATGCACAGCGTGCAAGCGGCAGCGAACCGGTAGATAAGCCTTCGCTTACCGATGCGGAAGCGGCTCAGATGGAGCGCATTCTCAATGAGAATCTTCTCTCCTATTATTTCCAGCCGATCGTCAATGCAAAAACCGGTCAGATCTTCGCCTATGAGGCGCTGATGCGAACCTCCGGCGGCATGAAGATCGCGCCGCTGACGCTCCTGACCTACGCAACACAGGCAGGCAGACTCTATGAGGTCGAATGGCTGACCTATAACAATGTTCTCAAATATATTGCGGCAAACCGTGAAGTCTTCGCGGATAAGCGTGTCTTTGTCAACAGCATCCCCGGACATTTCCTCAATGAGACGGATTTCCTCAAGCTCAGGGAGCAGTACAGCGATATCCTGCCGCTGCTCGTTGTGGAATTCACGGAGCAGGCGGAGACCGAGGGCGAGGAGCTGAGCATGATTCAGGCGCGCTGCGCCCGCAATCATATGGCAATCGCTGTTGACGATTACGGCACCGGCTATTCCAATATCTCGAATCTGCTGCGGTACTCCCCGAATTATGTCAAGATCGACAGAAGCCTGATCTCCAGCATCCACGAGGAGCCGAAAAAGCAGCATTTTGTCACAAACATTATCGAGTTTGCACATGCAAACGGATTTATGGCGCTGGCAGAGGGCGTCGAAACCGCTGAGGAGCTGCGTGCAGTTATCCGGTTCGGCGCAGACCTGATTCAGGGCAATTTCACCTCTGTTCCGAATGAGCGCCCTGTCCCCACGATCCCCGAACGCATTGAGGCGATGATCGCAAAATTCAGCGCGAGCGCCGAAAAGCAGATCATGCAGAAGACCTATATGCTCAGCGAAGGCGAGGATATGGTGCATCTGCCCCAGCTCGATGCGGAACACTATACAGATCTTTTCGTCGCGCAGCCGTTCCTTGAGATCATCGGTGATTTTCATGAGACAAGCGGCGTGCATATCAAAATTAAGGATGATACCGACTGTCACATCATCCTGCGCGATGTTCACTTCAATCTGCCGCAGCAGATCGTCGCACCGGCGATTATGCTCGGCAAGAAATCCAATGTCACAATCGAATTTCAGGGTGACAACCGCATGGATAACGGCGGCATTCTCGTACCGGAATCCAGCTCCCTGCATCTGACAGGAAACGGAAACCTCAGCATCCGTGCGGATAACTCCAAGGCGTTTGCAATCGGAAATGATCCCGATCTCGCCTGCGGTGAGATCAATATTGATCTCGCCGGCATCCTGACCATCCTCTCCAACGCCGGACAATGCGTCGGCATCGGCTCCGGCTACGGCAAGGGACAGAAGATCACCGTTACGGGCACACGGCTCTTCTTTGAGATGACCGGCAAAAACGGCATCGGAATCGGAACGCATGAGGGCAATGCCGTGATCAGCGTTTCCGGCTGCGAAGCGGATTTCTCGCTCCGAATGGCAAGCAGCGTTGCAATCGGCAGCATGGAAGGTGCCCCCGAAATACTCTGCAATACGGCAAGTCTGACGATCACCGGCTCCGGTACATTCGTCTGCGGCATCGGCTCGGAAACCGGCGGCGGCAATATCACGCTGCGCGATTCGACCGTCAATGCGGCGTTTACCGGTCAGAATGCGATCGGCATCGGCTCGGGTGATTCCGCGCCGGAAATCAGCCTGCGGCAATGCAGAGCAACAGTTCGTCTGGAAGGCAATCACGCACTGGACATCGGCAGCTTTGAAGGCGATGCCGATATCACGCTCATTGATTCCGATTTTGATATCGCAATCCTGAGCGCAAAGGCGCAGCATTTCGCAGCCAATCCCACGCGGATGATCCAGACGGGCGGAACATGTGAGGTGTCAATCAACAGATGAAAACTGCTCTCTGGTATCTCGGCGGAATCCTCATCGGGTATCTGCTCGGTAATATTAACACGGCGGCGATCATTGCCCGCTGCAAGGGCTTCGATATCCGCACAAAAGGCTCCGGAAACGCAGGCGCTTCCAATGCGCTGCTGACAATGGGCAAGGGTGCGGCGGTCTGCTCCGCACTGGTGGATATTTTCAAGGCGTTCGTGCCGGTCTTCCTGCTGCTGCATGTGATTTCCTATCCGGAGGAATGCGCACATCTGCCTGTCGTGACCGGTGTGTCCGTCATTCTCGGGCATATGTTCCCGTTCTGGATGCAGTTCCGCGGCGGAAAGGGCTTTGCCTCGCTGCTCGGGCTGAATCTCGCACTGAACTGGCAATTCTTCTTCGTCTGCATCGGAATTCTCGCGGTGCTGCTCATCACGACCAAATATATCGCGCTGGCGACCATGACCTGCGCCGTTGCGCTGCCGGTCTTCTGGTATTTCTATACCGGCGACCTGCTTGAAACCGGCGTCTTTGCCGTTATGGCGGTCATTATCATCATCAAGCATGTGCCGAATCTCAAGCGCATTGCAAACGGCACCGAGATCCCGTCATGGATCAAAAAGCATGAATCGCGTCCCGATTCCGAGGCGTAACAGCAGGCAGAACAAAGCCGCTGAAACAAGCGTAAATGCTGTGTTTCAGCGGCATTTTTATTTTATGTGAGCATTACTTCAGCAGAGATTCCTGAATCGTGAAGTGCGCCGGTACGCCGTGGTTCATCTGAATCACAAGCTCACCCTGAATCAGCGGCATGAAGTAGCTGAGCGCCTGATCGGTGATATTGTTGCCTGCGGCGTTGATGTATTCACGCGGCAGTGCCTTCTCGCGGTTTGCGATCTCCTTCGCGTCGGCGGTCTCGATCGTGACGGTATACGGCATGTCGTTCAGGCGGCGGAATACCATGACCTTGCCGGTCTCGCCGCTGAGTGCGCAGCGAACACCTGCCGAGCCGATTGCTTCGGATTCGTCGATATCGGTACGCGAGCAAAGATGCGAGGAACAGCGCTGCATGACATTCAGCTCAATCGAGCGAACCTTGCAGCCGATCTCCTCACGGACAGCACGCTCCAGATAGCTGCCGATGCCCGAAAGGTACTTATGCCCGAAGTTATCCACAACGCCGGACTGCACGCCCTCGGGAACCTCAATGCCCTCGGAGACGGCGACGATCACAGCCTTGTGCTTTGCCATTTCCTGCCGGACATCCTTCATGAACTTTTCGAGCGAGAATTCCGCCTCAGGTACATAGATCAGATGCGGCGCAGCTTCGCCCAAACCGTGCAGCACCGCACTCGATGCCGTCAGCCAGCCTGCGTGTCTGCCCATGATCTCTGCGATCGTCACGGACGGGATACTGTAAACTGAGCTGTCGCGGATGATCTCCTGCATGGTTGTGGCGACATATTTTGCCGCAGAGCCGAATCCCGGCGTGTGGTCGGTGACGCAGAGGTCATTGTCAATCGTCTTCGGAATGCCGATCACCTTGATGTCGATCTCATGCTCGGCAAAATAGGCGGAGAGCTTCTGGACGGTATCCATCGAATCATTGCCGCCGATATAGAAAAATGCGCCGATCTGCCGCTGCTGCAATGTCCGGAGAATGCGCTTGTAGACGCCTTCGTCCTCGTGCCAGTCCGGCAGCTTATAGCGGCAGGAGCCGAGCACGGTCGAGGGTGTCTGCCGGAGCAGTTCCATATCCTCATTTGTGAAAATCATGGTTTTCAGGTCAATCAGGTGGTTCTCGATCATGCCCTCAATGCCGTTGACCGAGCCGAAAATGGCGTCGATTGCAGGCTCCTTCAGCGACTCCTTGAATACGCCGACAAGCGACGCATTGATGGCACAGGTCGGTCCGCCGGACTGCGCAACTGCGATATTCATATAATAAACCCTCCCCAATCCGCGCAAAACGGAATCTTTCTATTTTATTGTAGCATAACAAAGACGGAAAGTCAATGCATCCAAGTTGTATTTTATCATTTCTTGCGCTGTACAACTCAAATTTTGCGAATTTTGTCATTATTTACTAGGTGAGCGCCGAATCAAGTGCCTCCGGCGGAATAGAATGGGGGCACAGTTTGCACAGCAACACTGTAAGCCCCCATTATACATCCATCGGAGATACCGCAAAACGTAAAAAGAGGTATCCGCTGCGCGGATGCTATTTATAAATGGGCGTCTCTATCGCAGGCGCCCAAACCCCCGAGCTCTTACTACGCTAAGAGATTTCGCTCTCTGCGGAGAGCGACAAGGGCTCTGCCCTTGACCCGCAAACTTTTGAAAAAGTTTGATCAAAACTTTTATATTGGCGCTCCGGCAGCGCAATACGTAACCGGAGCGGCTCACTTCAATTCACACATAAACATGGGGTCTCGGGTCAATGACCCCAGCGAGGGGTTTGGGTGATTTTGCTTTGCAAACTCATAGCGCAGTGTGGCGAGCAGCCCCCATTACAAATCCATCGGAGATACATTTTTACTGCGCGCCTGCACGAAAACGGGCTGCTCAATCGTTTTATAAGTGAAGCGCGGTGAACACGCGCTGCATTGCGCAATGAATTCAACTGACAGGAGGTGACTCCGCTTGGAGATACTCAGCTTTGAGGACATCATGACTGCAAATTACAACACCATGCTCCGGATTGCGATTCAGCACACCGGCAGCCGCCCCGAGGCGGAGGACATCGTGCAGGAGACCTTTCTGAAGCTGCTGGAATCCGGCAGAAAATTCCGGAACCCCGAGCATGCAAAGGCGTTTCTCATCCGGTCAACCGTCAACCGCTGCCTTGATTATCTCAAATCCGCGCGGCATCAGCGCTGTCTCGCGCTCACCGGGCTGACGGAAAATCATCTTCCGGCGGCGGACGGCGGCATCGCGGACGATGACACACGGGCTGTCCTTGCGGCAGTCGGCGCGCTGCGTCCCGAATACCGGAATGTGATTTATCTCTTTTATTTCGAGGAATATTCGATCCGTGAGATCGCCGCGATCCTGCACAAAAGCAGCAATACCGTCAGCTCGTGGCTGACAAGGGCACGCAAACAGTTAAAGGAGGTTTTGCAGGATGAAGAAGACAGCTTATCAGAACGCGATGCGGAAGATTGCAGCCGACGAAGCCGAGATCCGCACGAAAGCTCGCCAAATACAGGCACAATATAACGCACAGCATCCGGCACGCAGAACAAACCGCGGATTCCGCATCGGGCTTGCCGCCGCAGCAGCCGTGATTCTCTGCGGCACCGTGACAGCAGGCGCCGTCAGCGATTGGGACTATGCGGCGCTGTTCCGCAAATATTTCAGCGACAGGACCGGCACCGAAATCAGCTATGATTTCTCCGGCATGGGGCTTGGCATCGGGGAAAGCTATCAGTGCGAGGGCTATACGCTCACCGTACAGGGCGTCATTGCGGATCAGAACGCAGTCTATACGCTCTATGAGATCGCGCTCGATGAATCCGTCAGAGAGCAGACAGCGGATTATGCAGAGGTCGTGGTATTCGGCGGTCTGTCCGCAAGTGTCATCAAGGAAGATACGGCAGGCAGCTTCTCGCCGGTCGGCACTAGCGACGAACTGGTACAGGATGAAAACGGCATCTGGCACGGTGTCCGTGTCTCGCTGATGGATCCCGGCACCGACCTCTCAGACAAAGCGCTCGAATATACCTCGACGCAGGTTTCCGTGATAAACAGAAACGCAGACGGAACAGAAGCGGATTATATGATGCTGCCGGAAATCGGCGAAGGGTATCCCATCGGCACGGTCTCCCTCGCGGATATCACCGTGCAGAAGGGCATCGAGCGGGAATGCAGCGTCATTCTGCCGGAGGACCGGAACAAAATCGAATTCACGGAGCTTTGTCTCACGCCGATGCAGCTTTCGCTCCGGAAAACCGGACGCTCCTATGACGCATACAGCGCGAAAAATCCGCTGATCCTCGGGACAGATGACCGTATCGAAGAAGCAGAAGCCGTATACGCAGTGATTTATGCTGACGGCACAGAGCTGCCTTTGGAGGGCAACCGGAACAACAGCAGCGTCAGCTTGCGGAATGACGGCGGCTACGATTCTGTCACACGTTCCTCGCTCATCTTCAATATACCGGTTGACCTGACAGACGTCACAGCCGTCCGCATCGGCGAAACTGTCATACCGGTCGCCCCGTAACCCGATATACAAAGCCGCTTCATTCAGCGAATCAAGCTGTTTGAAGCGGCTGTTTTTTATTCGGTTCGTTTTCCGCAATACTGTGTACAGAGTTTATCTGTACAGTTCGTACATCGCAGGGCGGCATTGGAATTTTCCCAGAAGCGCTCCGGATACATCATGATGCACAGCTCCCAGAGCAGCCAGTCCGCAAATGCCATCAGCACCAGCGTCCGCGAATAGAATCCGCTGACCATCAGCATCGGGGAGAACATCATCAGGTGATCCCAGTTGAAGATGCGGCAGGTCGTGCAGCATTTCGCCTTGACGATCAGCCGGAACGGGCACCAGATCAGCACACAGATCAGATCACAGACATAAAACACCATTGTGATCATGAACAATGCGGTATCGTTCAGCACATCGAATGCACGCAGCAGCGAGACCGCTGTAACGATCACCGCCCAGATTGCAAAGACCTTGTAGGCAGCCTTTGTCGTCTCGATAATATGCCGCCGGAGTGCCTGTGTGCTGAACGCCTCCTTGATCGGCTGAAAGCGGAAGCTGAAATGCTTTTGCGAGCCGAGCGCGATCACAAGGCGCTTCTTCACCGGCACAAGCTGCCAGAGCATATCCAGCATCCATGCGAGCCAGAGCAGATGAAACGGCGAGGGCTTCCGAAAGAAATTCCAGCCCTCCAGAATCTCCGTCTGCTGCGGATCAAATATCACAATCAGAATACAAGCCGCAAGCACCACGCAGCGGATGACAAGCTGGAAAATGTACATCTTCCGCGTTTTGGATGTTTTCGGTCTCGGTATGGCTGCCGTGCGCTGCATGTTCTCACGCTCCCCTGCGCTCTGCGCTGCGTTATTCCGGCTTCTTTGCGTTCGCAAGCATCAGCTTGACGCGGTTTTCCTGATTGACGCGCGTCGCACCCGGATCATAGTCGATCGCGGTGATATTCGCCTCCGGATAGGCATTCTTAATGACGCGCATCATGCCCTTTGCGACAATGTGATTCGGCAGACAGCCAAAGGGCTGCGTGCAGATGATATTCTCTGTGCCGGATTCGACAAGCGCCGCCATTTCCGCGGTAATCAGCCAGCCCTCGCCCATGCTGACGCCCTGATTGATATACTGATCCGCACGGGCGCGCAGATGCTCAAAGTCATGCGGCGGATCGAAAACGCCGTGCTTTTTCACCGCGTTGATCTGCTGCTTTTGCAGTGCATAGATCGCCTTGTAGCCGATGCCGTTATACAGCACCTTTTTATCGAAGAAGTGATAGAGCTTGCCGTCCACTGCCGTGCTGATTGCGCAGTACATGACAAATTCCAGCAGCGACGGGATCACCGGCTCACAGTTTTCCGAGAGCAGATAATCCTCGAGATGATTGTTCGCAAGCGGAGAATATTTGACGTAGATCTCGCCGACGATACCGACACGGACCTTGTTGCGCGCCGTCCGCGGAATCGCCGCAAAATCGTCGAGAATGCGGTTATAGAGCGTTTTGGTATGCAGGAACTCCTTAGAGCGGAATGACTTTTCCAGCTTCTTCTGCCATTTTTTCAGCACCTTGTCCGTCGCGCCCTTTTGCAGCTCATAGGGACGGCACTGGTTTGCGACGAGCATCAGCAGATCGCCGTACAGCACCGCATAGAGAAATTTCAGGAAGATCGCGGGCGTCATCTGCCAGCCGGATTTCGGATCCTTTTCCAGTCCCGAGAAGTTCAGCGAAATGACCGGCACCTGCGGAAACTGCTCTGTCAGCGCCTTTCGCAGCAGGTGGATATAATTCGAGGCACGGCATCCGCCGCCGGTCTGCGTGATCAGCAGGGCTGTCCGGTCGGGATTATAGCGTCCCGATTTCAGCGCCTCCATAAACTGCCCGATAACAAGCAGCGCCGGATAGCAGGTGTCATTATGCACATTCTTGAGTCCCTCATCGACGACTGCGCGGCTTGCAGTCTGCAAAAGCTCACAGTTATAGCCGTAGGGCTTGAGAATGCTGATCAAAAGCTGAAAATGGATCGGAAGCATATCCGGAACAAGGATCGTATGCGTTTTTTTCATTTCGGGAGTAAACCGGGCTGACATTGATAACCTCCATAACTTGATTCACTGCGCAGGGCAGGGGATCAGAAGCGGATCTGATAGGGGAAGCCGATCGCCTCCAGATATTCCGGAAGCACGGTCTCCACGGGGAAGGGGCGCTGCTCCAGCGTTCCGGATTTTGTCCGGACGAGCGCACAGAGCGTCCCGATTTCGATATGCTCAGCCTTGCAGAATTCCGCAAAGCTGGTACAAAATGCGTCAAACAGGTCGCTGCGCGGCTTGCAGAGCGAATAGGTCTCGTGCCACTGCGCGGTCCAGAAGCTCTGTTTGCGCTCACGATTGAGCAGCGGCTTATCAAAATGCGGCTCCTCAATGCGGCAGAATCCGCTGACGACCATTGCGCTGCCGTCGCGCTCATATCTGCCGGACTGCGCATCGAGCCGCGCATAGCTTTTCATCATATTGACATAGGTTTCCGCGATCTCGCGCCCCTGCTGGAAGTGGATGCTTTGCAGATTGATCTGCTTGCTCGCGTGGGCATCTGCATCCTGCCGGAGTGCCGCGGCAAAACCGGCGTCCTGCTCCGGCTTCATTGCATACTGCATATCCATCACACACACTCCTTTCAGAATTCAATCTGATACGGGAAGCCGAAAGCCTGAATCTTCTCTTTTTTCGGCTTGCGCAGCGTGACAGGCAGCGTATGATAGCAGAGCTTGCCGTCTTTATCGAGGATCTGCACCTGAAACGGGTGGCAGGTGATATGCTCCTGCTCGCAGAGCTGCTTAAATGCGGAAAGGAATGCATCAAACAGCTCATTTTCCGTATTGAGCGAAACCGTCTCCTGCTTATGGTGCATAAAGCGTTTTTTCTTCACACTGACCGCAAAGGGATGATCGAAATCCTTTTCGTTCAGTGCGCAGAATCCGCTGATCAGCGCATGACCGTCCAGGCGCTCATAATCTCCGCTTCGTGCAGAGATCCGCGCCTGCTCCTCGATGATGTCGATGTACTTCGCCGCAAGATTGCGCGCCTGATGATAGCGGCGGCTGCGGAAATCGGTCTCCATATCGCCGTGGATCCGGACCTCCGCCTTGAGCTGGTCGATAAATTGCATTTGAATCATCCTTTTTCTTGTTGTTCTGCATTCTATTTCTTTGCAGCGACCTGAAACAAATCGCCAACTTATATTATAGCACATCACGCCGAAAAGTGCAAGAGGGGAATAGCAGAAAGGGTTGGCGAAACGGGAAGATTATAAATAAAAATAGGAATCCGCTTCGCGGATGCTATTTCAGAATGGGCACCTCTATCGCAGGTGCCCAAGCCCTCGAGCTCTTGAACGCCAGGGGAGTTTCGCTCGTTGCGACGAGCGACGAGGGCTCTGCCCCTCGACCCCGCAAACTTTTGAAAAAGTTTGATCAAAACTTTTATATTGGCGCTCCGGCAGCGCAATACGGAGCCGCGCACGGCGCGGTGAAAAAGCTCGACCAAAACTTTCGATATGCTGTACGCCCAAAACGAAAGCCGCTCCAATCAGCGCCAATTGGAGCGGCTTACTATTATCCACACATAAAAATGGGGTCTGGGGATAATATCCCCAGCGAGGGGTTTGGGGGCGAGCAGCCCCCATTACAAATCCATCGGAGATACATTTCTATGGAGCGCAAGCTCGACCGCACGGTAGGCGCCGTCATAGATGCCTGCCTGCTTAGCCGCCTGAATATGTCCGCACATCTGCTCGATGATATCGCCGTTCTTTTGCAGCAGCACGAGCATCGCAGCGGTCTCAGAGGGCGTGCTGCATTCATAGGTGCCGTCGCCCAGCTCCGCGGAACGGATCGCGCCCCATGCCTCATGTCCGCCGACGCGGTGGATCATCAGCTTGGGAACCGGATAGAACGACAGCTCACTCGGCTTTGTAATCAGAACATCCGAAACGCGCATCAGCAGATTCGTCGAATAAACCGCCGCAAAAATATCCTTATGGCAGAATGCATGAATCCCCGTCACGGCACCGTCATATGCCTCCTCGCAGAACCGCACAGTCTCATCGAAATCATCGAAGTGCCTGTGCAGCAGAGGCTGCATCTCGGGAATTGCACGCAGAAGCTCCTGCCAGACATTTGCATGGTCGCCGACATTGACAAAGAGCGCAGCTTTCTCCTTTTTGATTGCCGGAATCAGCCGCCGGATGATCGTGACAAAAATCTCCTTCTGCGCACCTGCACCGCCGACAGACATCAGCCAGCGCTTCGGCGCACCGCTTCGCATCCGCGAAATGCGTTTTGCGCAATCCGCTTCAATATTGCTGACCAGCTCATGATCGACATAATGCCCCGTATAGACGACTGCATTTTTCGGCATGGGATACAGCGAACGCGCGCTGTCCATGCCGCGCAGCGCCCGGTATCCGAGATAGGCGGAGGGTGTCTGCACCGTATGTACAGCGCCCTCGGAAAGATGCAGCGCCATCGGCCAGTTATCCGGCACCGCATTGACCACATGTGTCAGTCCCGCATGAATTGCCGCCTGCGAGGGCCAGACATGCGTTGCAATAAAGGGGATATCCTTCGGGAGATCGGAGTAAACGCCGGTCATCAGCTCAGCGGTTTTCTGATCGGAGCAATTATAACTCAGGCGGCGGAAACCCTCGCTGTTGAGCGGCTCCCAGACGAGCTTATTAAAGGGCGGAACCTGCTGCGAAAGCCGTGAGCCGAGCGAATAGAGCTGATTCTGCTCGCCGATGATCTTGCCGCAGGCTGCCTGCTGAAAGGAATGCAGATCAAACCAATAGGGCTGACAGCCCAGCGCACGCGCCGCGGAAGCCATAGCCATCGAGATGCGGTAATGTCCGAAACCCATGCGGATATTGCCGATCACGACGCTTTTTTCATCGAAAGAAACGCCGGTTTCCTCGCTCAGCACGAGATTCTGCACGCCGAGCAGACCGCCGATTGCAGGAGCAGGCTCGGTGCGCAGATGATAAATCCGGTCGCCGTCATCGCCGTATTTGCGCGCGAATTTCTCCTTTGTCCGGAGTGCTTTCCGGTAGCTGCGCTCAGACATTTCGTTGCCGAAAATGCGCCTGGACTTCTCCATTTTTTTGCCGCCCCCCTACTTGACAAATGCAAAATAATATGCTAGACTATCAATATAGTATGATAGCCATACTATCACATTTGATATATAGTCTATCACAAAATAGGAGGTTTGTCAAGTGGAAAATCAACATTCGCAGGAAAGTCTCAAATCCAAGCGGATCGAGCGTGCGGTTGAGATCAGCGCCGAGATGTTTCTCCGGAACGGAATCGAAGCTGTCAAGATGACCGACATCGCGGATGCCTGCGGCGTCGGCGTTGCAACACTCTACCGCTACTTCGGCACGAAAACTATGATCACCATTGCGGCAATGACACATCTCTGGAACGCGCTGCGCGGCATGTATGAACACGTCTTTGAATCGGAAGTGTTCCTGCGGCAGAGCGGCATCAAGCGGCTCTCTGACCTGATGCACATGTATCTGGTGCTGTTTGATACGCACAGGGATCTGATGCGGCTCGTCGGAGAATTCGACCTCATGCTCCAGCACGAAAATGTTCCCAAGGCAGCGCTTTTTGAATATGAGCGCTCGATCATCAATTTCTACCCCTATATGGAATCAGCTTATCTTGCCGGTACGGCCGACGGCACTGTCCGCGACAATATCGACTTCAAGCTGTTCTACCTGACATTCGGTCACTCCATGCTCTCGCTTTGCAAGAAAATGCTCTGCGGTGAACTGCTCCCCTCTGATGACTTCGGCAACGGCAGAGCCGAACTGGAAATGCTCGCCGCGATGGCGGTCAGCTATCTCAGGAAGGAGAACACAAATGACGGAGAAGAAAATCGCCACGAATAAGACATTGTGGATCTTTGCGGTCGGTCAGCTCGGATGGTCGATCCTGTCCGGCATCATCGCAAACTGGCTTGTCTATTTCTTCCAGCCCAGCGGAGAGGAGCTTGCAAAGGGACAGCTCACATTCATTCCGCAGGGCACATTCCTCGGGCTGACGATTATCGGACTGATTACCGCAATCGGCAGAATCTTTGATGCTGTCACCGATCCGCTGATTGCCGGAAAATCCGACGGATGCAGGCACCGCCTCGGCAGACGCATCCCGTTCATGCGGTATGCGGCGATCCCGTTCGGACTTGTGACCGTTCTGATGTTCTGTTCGCCCGTCAAAGGGGAAAGCGCCGTGAATACGGTCTGTCTGTTCCTCTGCGCGATGCTCTTCTATTTCTGCATGACTTGCTACTGCACACCCTATAACGCGCTCATTCCGGAGCTTGGCAGGACGCAGAATGCACGCATCAATCTTTCGACGTTTATCTCCGTGACCTATTTCTTCGGTACGGCAATCGCCTATCTCGTGCCGAATATCGCAGGACTGTTCACGGGCGCGGCAGGCTATGCAGGCAGCTACCGCATCACGATCGGCATTCTCGCCGTGATCGCTGTGATCTGCATGCTGATTCCGGCGTTTCTCATTGATGAACAGACCTATGCCGACACCACGCCGAGCAAGGCATCCGCATTCAGCTCCCTGATCGCAACATTCAAAAACAAGGATTTCCGCATTTTCGTCTGCTCCGATATTCTCTACTGGATCGGACTGACGCTCTTCCAGACCGGTCTGCCGTTTTACATTACGGTACTGATGGGGCTGGAGGATTCCATGACATTTCCGCTGTTCGCGGTGATGACCGTGCTGAGCCTCGTCTGCTATCCGTTCGTCAATATTATCTCGAAAAAAATCGGCAAAAAGAAGCTGATTGCATTTGCGTTCGGATTTTTCTCGCTTGCATTTCTCGTGACAGCCTTTGCGGGCAAAACGCCGGTTCCGCCGCTGGTATACGGCGTGATTATCGCGGCGCTCGCAGCAATCCCGATGGCGATTCTCGGCATCCTGCCGCAGGCTGTTGTCGCGGATATCTCCGAGGAGGATCAGAAGGCGACCGGTGAAAGCCGGCAGGGCATGTTCTATGCGGCGCGTACCTTTGCGTTCAAGCTCGGGCAGTCTGCGGCAATGCTGCTGTTCACAAGTATCGCCGTGATCGGCAGAGATACCCCGAAGGGCGAAGCAGGCTACGGGCTCGGCTACCGTCTGACGGCAGGGCTCGCAGTTGTGCTGTGTCTGCTCGGCGGCATCGTATTCCTGCGCTATAACGAGAAAAAGGTTCTCGCTAACATCGGCGCTGACGGAGAAAATAAGGTGTCTCCGACGGATCAATAATGAGGGCTTTGCCCTCAAACTCCCACCAGAGGGATATTATCCCTCTGGACTCCCGTTTTTTATACCGGATATAAACAAGCCGTTAAATCGACGCAAATTCGTTGATTTAGCGGCTTTCATTCTATTCTGTTTCCTCGATCGGAACACAGCGCTTCATTTCTTGTTCTGAATCATTCGGACTTTCGCATATCGGCAGCACGCCCTGCGTGCCCCCATTACAAATCCATCGGAGATACCGCATCATACAAATCTTTCCAGTTGCATTTTCGGGAAAACCGCATATAATACTGTCAAGCGGCTGAGCCGCACTCCGACGAACGGAAAGTGGCAGTATGCCCTGCGCGCTGCCCTCAGAAGCGCTTTTCGTTCAGGGGGCAGCGTGTTCTTCGCTTTGGAATACCGGCGCACTGTATGCAGGATACGGTGCGCCGCTCTGTATGCAAAAAGCCGTGAAATCGCAGCTTTTGCTTTGATTTCACGGCTTTTATGATTAAATTTGCTGTCCGATCGTCCGATCAGATCTTCTTGCCCATCTGATCCTCAGTGACCAGCTTTGCAATGTACATCAGAATGCGGGTAGTATCATCCGAAGTCAGACCGGTCACACCGTCGCAGTCTGCGTTTTTCTGTCCCTGCGTAGAGACCTTCGCCGTCTTATCCTCAGCGAGGAAGCGAGCAAGCAGAACAGCATCGGAAACATCCACTTTCTTATCGCAGTTGGCGTCGCCGTAGCGAAACGATGCTGTCGGCTCCGGCTCAGTGGTGACAGTCGTCGTCGTGGTGGTCTCAGGCTTATCAACAGGGCCATCGCTCACCTGCGGCACTGCAATTTCGCCGAGGTCTGCACGGGAATCGCCCTTGGTGCCGTCCGGCTGAACGCCCCAGACCTGTGCGCCGTTTGCGAACATGACGAAGTTCTCGTTGATCGAATCCGCCTTCTTCAGGTCGGTTGCATCCTCGATGCCCTTGTAGGACGGATCGTTCGACGGATCCCAGGCGCCCTTGGTGGACTGACCGTTCACAGCATCCGGAATGGAGATGCGGAACTGCACCTCATCGCGGTGCTCGGACTGTCCGGTCGGCATGATCGCTCTGCCGTCCTCGAACTTGATCGAAGCGTAGTAGATATTGCCCTTGTAGAGATGCGGACCGGTCACAGTTGCATATCCCTGTTCGCCTGCGCTGTACTGCTGGGATTTGCCCTCGACGGTAACATCATCGATCGTGAGACCGTTTTCAAGCACCTCAGAGATGTCGAAGTAATAGCGAACCTCAACGTCCTTCTGGACTCTGGTCGGCCATGCGGTGTGGTTCATCGCCCACATTTTGATTTCGGTATAGCTGGTGCCCGGAGTGCCGTTGATCACAGCAGCGACTTCCCATTCTGCCCACTTCGGCTCTTCCTGCGGCGGGAAATCTGCGAGCGGTGTTCCGCCGTTCTCGTCGAGCATTGCACAGAGCACGGCGGTATAGCCTGCGTTGTAGTCAACCGCAACCTCGGTCTGCTCGTAATTCGCAACACCGATCTGCGACATATCGTAGGAACCGTCGCTCTTCGGGCCGCCGATCAGCGCGCCGTAAAGTGTATGTGCATATTCCGTCTGCCAGCCCTCAGCGCCGCCGGAAGCCTTACCGAGTTCATTCCAGTGGTCATCGTGGATACCGGATGCCGTTCTGTGGTGAATTGCAACCGGATTCTTGTCGCCCATACCGAGCACATAGGAGAGCTTCAGGGCATTGTCGCCGAAGCAGTAATTGACCTGCGAATCAGCCCACTTGTTATACTTATCGGCATTGCCGCCGTCCTTGAGTACGGTATCGCAGGCGAGCTTTGTCAGCCATGCGGTATTGCAGGCATGACGCAGGCAGCCCCAGTTTGTCAGATGCGAAAGACCGTCCTTTGTAATATTGCCCTCGAACGGCTTGAGGTCGCTGTCGCCGGTCGCCATCCAGTAGCGGATGTGCTTGTCAATGTGCTTGATCCACTCTTCCTTGTTTGTGATCTGCGCATAGAGCAGCGCAGCAGCCTGTGTGGTATCGTCCCACGCAAGTCCCCATGTGTATTTCCAGTCGGTGGACTGATTCTCCTGCGGGAAGTTCGGAACATAATCCTTCTCGATCTTGTCCAGATAGGATTGATCGCCGGTCGCCTTATAGAGCCAGCAGGCAGCATACATGCAGTCGTCAAGCCATGTCGAGGTATTATACATGCCGGACATATTGCCGATATCCTTTGCGCTGCGGATCTTGTCCGCACCTTCAAAGAGGTCTTTTGCATGCTTCAAGTAATTCTCATCCTTCCAGATGAGGTAGCCCTGTGCCAGTGCTGCTGCGGAAAGCGCCGCAACGGTGGAGTTCTTGACCGTATCGTATTCGCGCGTCCAGTTGCCCTGCTTCAGGTGATGCTTGCGCAGATAGACCTCAGCGCTGCACCATGTATTGTGATCCATGCCGCTGTCGCCGATCGTTCCGACCATTTCGCCGCCGCCGAGATCACACGCGAGGACATAGTCCATTGCGAACTTCATATTATTCTTGTAGAGCTCGTCGAGCCCGGCCTTTTTGATTGCGTCCTCATACTCCAGATAGCCCCATGCAAGCAGGGAAACGGAATATGCATTCGTCAGTGTGAATTTGAAGTGGTCGCCCGCGTCGTACCAGCCGCCCGGAACCTTATCCGTGTCCTTGCCGCTCTCATCGACCATGGAATCTGCTCTCCACGGCACATTGTTCCACTCAGGCAGAACGCCAGACTGCTGGACTTCGTAGAAGAACATGGATTTTTGCAGCGCTTCCGCATAATTATACTTGGAAGCTGCCGATGCCGGCGCAGCGGACGTAAACGGTACAGCCGTCGCTGCCAGCATTGCCGCGGACATCATCGCGGCGAGCTTTTTGGATTTCATACGAAATGCCCCCTCTCAAAAATTGCGGTTTTCTATGCAACCCGTAGTGCATAATCTACCTTTTATATCATAACACATTTATCTCGGATTTGTCAAGAGCATCCGCGAAAATGCTGAAAAAAGCGCCTCCCGTTTCCGGAAAGCGCCGTTCATTATTCGTCAGAATTTTTCTTCTTCTTACTGTCATTATTTGCGGCTGCGGTTGCAATGCCGTTTGCACGGGCAGCCTTGCGTTCCTTTTCCGCCTTCTTCTTCTCCTCGATCTGGGTGATGTTCTCATGGATCGCCCATTTCTTGATGCGGATGCGGTTGCGCTCTGCGCCGGTCTCCAGCACGACAGTCTCCTCCTCAACCTTGAGGACGATGCCGACGATACCGCCTGCGGTGCAGACCTCGTCACCGATGCGGACTGCCTCACGCATCGCCTGTGCTTCCTTTTCGCGCTTCTGCTGCGGACGGAGCAGGAGCAGATAGAGCAGCACCAGTGCGGCAGCGAACGGAACAAGCTGAAGCAGCATTGCGCCCATGCCGACCTGCTGCTGTGTACCGTTTGCGGCAGCAGTCGCCTCACCCTCCGCAAAAGCGCTGACGCTCAGCGTCATGACAGCAGCGGCAGCAGCGCTCAGGCGTGCTGCGGTTTTGGTAATCAGTTTCATTCAAGAAACCCCTTTCTTCAGTAATCAGCTTTATTATTATAGCATACTTTCTGCGGTTTGGCAAGCGATTTTCAGTTATCTGTCAAATCAAACGGTTCTTCCTCGTTTGTCATTGCCAAATCAATAATTTTGCCGAAAAAGCGCGCCGGATTGCGGAGAATCCGCTCGCTCAGCTCCTCGGCATTTTCGCGCGAGGGCGCGGAGATCCGCAGGAAGAACATCTCCGTCCCGTGATCCATGCAGCAGAGGCAGAGCTTGCAGCCGTATTCATCCGGCTCATAGGTAATTTTGAGATCGCGCAGCGCCTTCTGCCTTGCGACATACCGCAGCGCCGTCAGATGCACCTGATCCCGAAAGATCTTCGGCACCATGAGCCGCAGGTTTTTCGCATCGCGTCTGCCGGAATCAGTCAGCACGATGATATCGGTACCCTGTTCACTGATCCGCTCGACGGCATGCGCTTCCAGCAGCGTCCCAAGCGCATCATGATAGAGAAAATTGCTCAGATATTTGCCGCCGACCATGATATCGAAGAGCCATGATTCCGGCAGCCTGCCCTCGAAG
The DNA here is from genome assembly GCA_021152595.1 of Clostridia bacterium. Lineage (GTDB taxonomy): Bacteria > Bacillota > Clostridia > Oscillospirales > Ruminococcaceae > Firm-04. The sequence goes on along the minus strand of JAGKVC010000029.1, from coordinate 4,858 downwards.
CGCATCAGCACATCACTCATGATGATGCAGAATTCCCAGTTCTCAAGCTGCGAAAGCTCCGGCGGCGGAATCGGTCTTTGCAGCAGAATATGCGGCGCCGGATCCGGTTCCATATCCGGAAAAAATGCCATCTGTCCGGGCAGATCATACTGCGGATCATCCTGCCGGATTTCCGGTTTCATGCGGCGCACCTCCCTGCTGTTTTCAGATGAAATTCGGATAATCGAGCATATGCGAAACGAGCGCAATGGACATCGCCGCTTCGATGCTCGGGACTGCCTCCGGAACGAGGCAGGGGTGACTGACCTCCGCGCTTTGCAGCACTTCGTTCGTCATAGCGGAATAATCGACGGTTGCCTGCGGCTTGCCGATGGAAGCGGTGGGCTTGATTGCAACGCTGAAGCAGATCGGCATACCCGAGGAGATACCGCCGAGGATGCCGCCGTGGTGATTCGTCTGCGTCTTAACATGACCGTGTTCATCGACGAAGAAAGGATCATTGCACTGGCTGCCGGTCATTTTCGCCGTCCGGAAGCCGTCGCCGAATTCCAGACCGCGCACGCCCGGAATTCCGAATACGAGCTGCGCGATCGAGTTCTCGAGTCCCTCAAAGATCGGGGAGCCGATACCGGCAGGCACATTGACCGCATAGCAGTTGATTGTACCGCCGAGCGTCTCGCCGCCTGCCGCGGCGTTCTGGATATCCGCGAGCATCTTTTTTCCCTGCGTCGGATTATTGACGGGGAATCTGCGATGCCGGATCGCAAGCAGCTCCTCTCTCGTGACATTCGTCGGGGAGAGCGGCTTGTCCTTGATATTGTGGATGGATGTAATCTGCGCACCGACATAGATGCCGCGGCGCTCGAGCATCTGCTGGCAGACGGCACCTGCAAAGCAAAGCGGAATCGTCATGCGCTCCGAGAGATGACCGCCGCTGCGCACATCCGCAAAGCCGCGGTAGCGCATCGCGCCGGTATAGTCAGCATGTCCGGGACGTGCGAGATGCGAAAGCTCCTGATAATCGACCTGCTGCATGCCGCGCGGATTGTTCAGGAACGCGCAGAGCGGCGAGCCGGTCGTGCGGTTGTTGATGAGTCCGGAAAGCACCTGCGGAAAATCGAGCTGTTCCCGCTGATGATTCGGATCATCCGGCAGAAAAACCGAGCGTGTTCTGCGTGTCATAAACCGCGCTAATTCTTCAATATCGACATATTCTCCGGGCGGGATATTGTCCAGAACGACACCGATCGCCGGGCCTTCCGCCTCGCCGAACAGAGAAATACTAATGCGATGATTCCATATTGATGCCATATGCGCCTCCGTGATTCAATACTTACTTTATTATACCACAGCGGCGGAAAAAACACAAGTCTTTTTTGTCGTTGAACAGAAAAAACGGAGAAGCCGAAGCCTCTCCGTTTATCGTTGTGTTTGCGTGAGAACAGGATCAGTGTTTCTTGCGCTTACAGGTCACAGCAGTTGCTGCGGAAAGCATCAGAGCTGCCGCTGCAACGCCGACACCGGCATCACCGGTTTTTGTAGCGGACGTCTTGGTCGTGCTGCTTGTGACAGGCGACTTTGTCGTCTGCGTACCGCCGTTCTGACGGCTTGCCGTCGTCGGTTCACTCTTGCCCGGATCATCGCGGTCGGTCTTTTTCGTATTGGACACCGTCGAAACATCAGTCGTGATCGTCGTGGTGACAGTCGTCGGCTTGGTGCTGGACGTTGTCGAAACATCCGATTCCGTGGAGATATCGGTCGGGACCGTGACAGACTCCGTCGTAGAGGTGGTAGTCGTCGTCGTGGTGATGGAGGTAGACGTTGTCGTAGGCGTGGTCACGCTGGTGGTGGTCACCTGCGGCTTACGAATACGGATCCAACCGTCAACGGTGCTGTAAGCAACCTTATCGGTTTTGTAGTCCAGGAACTTATCAACATCGAGTGTGAGCTTGAATTCATCATTTTCCTTTGCATCTGCCGGAACGGTGAATTTCGCGGTAAAGATCACGCCGTCTGCTGTGCAGTCCTCATTGCCCATCGTACCAACGCCGATGCGGTGTTCCGCAGCACTGTAGTCAGCAGTTTTGGAAAGCATATAGGAGCCGTCGCCGTAAGTCAGCTCCGGTCTGTCCGAAGCAGAAACGATTGCCGGTGTCAGGGCCTCATCATAGATCAGTCCGATACCGCTTCCTGCGTAGCCGGTGTTGTTCTGGATATAAACATTATACAGAACCGTCTCGCCGGGCTCCGCATAGACCTCGTCCGCAATGATGTTCAGTCCGCTCTTCAGTTCAGATGCACGATCCCCAAGATCAACAGGTTCAAATGCAAATACGCTCAAAGCACTCGCGCTCACCGCAGCCGCAGCAGCAAAACTGCCGAGCAGTGCGATCGCTTTTTTGATAGTTCTCATCGAAACACTCCTTATTCTCTGTAAAAAACGGGCAGGGCAGATGTTACCCTGCCCGTTTGCGTGTGGTATTAGCCTTCTTCTACGCCGCCGTAGAACGAGTCAAGCAGGTCATAGCCGACGACGCCTTCCCAGTTGGTCTCAGCCTTCTTTGCTACATACTTACGTGTATAGTAGTTCAGAATCATCTGAGCATCTTCAACATCGAGGGATGTCGGATCAGCCATCGTGCCGTCATTGTTCTTGTACTTGACGTCGCCGAGGTAGTAGCAGAGACGATCAACACCTTCAAATTCAGGATCAACCGGATCCTTCACATTGATGATATCAATGTCCTTATGTGCCACAACCTTAGAGGTGTAGTAGTTCAGAACGAGCTGTGCGTCAGCAACATCAGCGATGTTGTCAAGGTTGACGTCACCCTTAACACCGATGTAGATATTCCAGTCGCCAAGCTCAAGCGGCTCGCCGCCGTTCAGCATGAAGTCAGGATCATCCTGCTCAGACGGGAAGTAGAACGCCTTAATGGTATACTTGTTGTCATGCTTTGCGTTCAGCTCATCTGCTTCAGTGTAGTTCTCACCGAACTGTGCGATGATCTCATTCTTCCAGACCTTCAGCGGACCATCCTCATTGATCTGCGGATGCGTGTAAGCTGTCGCGTCAAGAGTCTTTTCAGAGATCGGCTTAATGGTCTCCGGAATGCCGTCAGTTTCATCGTACGGAGTACCGGAAACCGGCAGACCGTTCTCATCAACGAAGAGACCTCTCTCATTGACGTAGTACTTATAAATCGTGATGATGAACTTCAGGCCGTCGAGGCCGCCGCTTTCCTTGAAGCTGCGCGGATCATGCGACCAGTAGTTGACGCGTGTCGGCTTCTCGAAGGAAGTTGCGATCGAGGTAACAACCTTGAACGAAGTGTTCGTGGTGGTGGTCACATCGCCGCCGTTCTCGGAAGTAGTGGTGGTGGTCACATCGCCGCCCTGCTCGGAAGTAGAGGTGGTGATAACCTCACCGCCCTGCTCGGAAGTAGAGGTGGTGGTAACGATCTCACCGTTCTCAGAAGTGGTGGTGGTGATAACCTCGCCGTTCTCAGAAGTGGTGGTGGTGATAACCTCACCGTTCTCAGAAGTGGTGGTGGTGATAACCAACCTCACCGTTCTCAGAAGTGGTGGTGGTGATAACCTCACCGTTCTCAGAAGTGGTCGTGGTCGGCTCAATCGGAGCTGTGGTGTCGGTGGTGACTGTCGTGGTGGTCGTTTCGGTCTTCTTCTCGAGAACCGTAACATTACCCTTGACGACAGACGGATTCACAACGCCGTTAGCCTCATTGGTAGCCTTTGCGTTCGTAATGCCGATCTGGAATACAGTACCCGGATCAGCGTTGTCGTTGATACCAACAGTGATATCAGCGATCTTGGTACCAGGTGTCGGAACGACATTCTTGCCGTCGTTGCTGGTCCACTTGAGCGTCTTGGTTTCCGGATCCCACTCGAACCTACCGTTCTTTGCGTAGACAGAATCCGGATCAATCTTGAGGTCGTCGATGGTCAGGCCATCCGGAACATCAAGCGTGATCTCGAAGCCGTTGGTGCCCTTATCGAACAGAACGGTCAGCGGGACAGTCACCTGAGAACCGGGCTCGCCGGAAGCGTCGCCGATACCGAAGACGATATCGCTCGGCTCAACGTCGAGGACGGTGATAGAGCCGTCGATTTCCTCATGTGCGATCAGGTTGCGATCCGTGTCGGAAACAGAAACGCTGTCCTTCACGAATGTGACAGGGTACTCGGTGTTGGACTTTGCTTCCTTCGGGATGTCAACGAAGAGCGTAACGATCGTTGCGCCGTCAGCAGCCTTCTGGTTTGCGCCGTCAGCAGATGCCCAGACAAGAACGTTCTCATCCGGAGACCATCTGAACTCGCCGTTTGCACCGGAGTATGCGTCGCCGTACTGGACGCCGGAAATCTTGAAGCCATCCGGAACTGCAAATTCCATGGTAAAGCCTGCTGTTCCCTCGTCGTACCAGACGTAAACCGGAACCTTAACGGTTGTGCCCTTCACACCTTCGACCTTTGCGATCTGATATACAACGTGTCCCGGATCCGGAACAGGAGTCGTCTCAGTCGTGGTCTCGATGATGACAGGAACAGTACCGCTTACAGAAGTGGTCGTGGTGATAACCTCACCGTTCTCAGAAGTGGTCGTGGTCGGAACCTCGCCGTTCTCAGAAGTGGTCGTGGTCGGAACCTCGCCGTTCTCAGATGTGGTCGTGGTCGGAACCTCACCGTTCTCAGAAGTGGTGGTGGTAGGAACCTCGCCGTTCTCAGAAGTGGTGGTGGTCGGAACCTCACCGTTCTCAGAAGTGGTGGTGGTGATAACCTCACCGTTCTCAGAAGTGGTCGTGGTCGGCTCAATCGGAGCTGTGGTGTCGGTGGTGACTGT
>JAGKVC010000179.1 GCA_021152595.1 Clostridia bacterium | reverse complement strand
TATATAAGGCGCATAAAAAGCCCGGGACCGAAATCCCGGGCTTTCGTGATTGATTACTGCTTCACGGCTGCGACAATAAAGCCGCCGTCGTTATCACCGGAAATCAGCGGAGTAGAACCGTCCGCAGAAACCGGATACTTGATCTGCGTGGTTGCACCGGTATCGCTGGCAGGAACATAGTACATTTCGTAGTTGATGCCGTTCACGGTTGTCTCAAGGTGATCGGTGCTGACGGTATGCTTCTTGATCTCCTCAAGATATTCCTCAAGGCAGAGATCATTGTCAGCCATGTACTTTGCGTGCGGTGCGCCGACATAACGGAAGTGCCATGTCATGCCTTCCTGACCGGTCTTGTCAGCCTTGCCAGCCGGATAACGGACGATGAATCCGTAATCTGCGGCATGCTCGGTCAGCCATGCATAGTTGCCGTCCGGAGTATACGGAGAGTGGCTTGCAGCAGCCTCATTCAGGATCGAGAGATCGAGCGAGAGACCGGCAGTACGCTCCGGAATTGCAACAGAGTACGGCGGATAACCCGGTGTACCGGTAGTCGAGTAAACCATGACATTACCGAGACCGGTTGCAGCGAAGAAATCATTGAACCAGTTGGTGATCGGTGTTGCGAGGGAAGCGTCAACGGTCATTTCCGTGCTGACGAGACGCAGATGCTGATACGGGAAGCTCGAGAACGGAACCAGTGCCGGAGCATTGAGCTGTGCATGCGTGCCGTCGATCAGGATCAGGCTGCCGGAATGCACGGTATTGTTGTCAACTTCGACAGTCTGGGTGTCTCTGTTATCAACAAATGCTTCTGTGGTAGTCGTGGTCGCAGCGGTTGCAAGCGATTCGGTAGTAGTGACTTCCGTTGCGAGCGTTTCCGAGACTGAGGTTTCAGCAGGAGCGACGTCCGTCTCAGCGATGCTGGAATCTGCCATGGACTCAACGGTCGAAGCCTGATTCTGGAGATCGAGCATACCCTTGGTATTCTGATAATCCTTCCAGAGGCGAACGATAAAGTCGATCGCAAAGATGCTGAGGATTACGAATGTAAGAATCAGTGCGATCTTACCGTAGTCAATCCGTCTGCCGACCGCCTCATCGTCATATTCATCATCATCAAAATCATCATCTTCATAATCGTTGTCGATGTTGTCCTCGTCGATTTCCTCATCGAAGTCATCGTCGAAGTCGGCAACGCTCTTTTTCTTTTTGAACGGATTTTTCAGAGAGAAGCCGCCGAACAGACCGGGCTTTTCATCAAAATCGAAGTCCTCATCAAAATCATCTTCCTCAAAGAACTTCTCTTCGGGTTCGTCAACTGTCTCCGGAACATCGTCTTCCGTGATTTTTTCATCATCATCAAAGATTTCCTTTTCATCCTCGGAAATCTTCTTGTCGAGCTCATCGTCAGCTTCCTTGAGGCGCTTTTTGAACGGTGCATCGGCTTTCATAGCAGAAGCGGCCTTTTTCGCAGCCTTTTCTTCCTTTTCATCCAGCTCGTCGATTGCATCAGCAGTATCCTTGACAGCCTTCTTGCCTTTTTCTTTGACAGTCTCCGCTGCGTCCTCAACTTTTTCCGCAGCCTCGTCGATATCATCCTTGATATCGTCTGCGATCTCATCTTCAATTTCCTTGAAGATATCCTTTTCCTCTTCCGGATTCTCCTTGTGATTCTTTTCGTTCTGATTCTGTTTACTCATTTTCTTTTCTGTACCCTCCGATTCCTGATTTTCTTCCGCAATCTGCTGCTTTTTCGGCTCTGCGGTTTCTTCGGTATCTGAACTGGATGTCGTTTTTTGTTCGATTGCCTTTGGTCCCATTCCGTAATCCGTCGTGAGCAGCGTGGAGACATGATCCGTCATTTCCCTGCGGATCTGTTTGAGCACTGCCGGTGACGGATTTTTCGGATCCGTCTGCGGAATCCGGAACGGTTCACCATAGCGAATATGAATCGTACTGCGGAAATGCAGTTCGTCATCATCAATATAAATGCCGACAGGTACGACCGGAACGTCAGTCTGTGCGGCAATCAGTGCGGCGCCTGTTTTGAATTTTCCGAGTGAACCGTCCTTTGAACGTGTCCCCTCCGGAAAAATCAGTGCGTTCTCGCCGTTTTGCAGTCTGAATATGATCTCTTCAAGCGGATCGGTATCGCCGGTTCCGCGGTCGATTGCGACAGCGCCGAGTTTTTTCAGCAGCCAGCCGATGAATCCGTCGGAAAACAGCTCCTGCTTTGCAAGAAAACAGAACTGTGTTTCGGGATTCTGTACGCCGATCAGAATCGGATCTGCCATACTGCGATGATTACTGACAAACAGATAACCGCCTTCCTCCGGCAGATACTCAAGCCCGTCCGCGTCAATATTATACCAAAGCGGCATGATGAAGCGCATGACGCTCATGGCAAATTTGTAAAAGCCGTTCATGTTTCGAGCTTCTCCTTACATACTTTCAGCAACAGCTTCTCAGATTCATCGAGATCAAGATCCGAGGTATCCACAAGAACCGCATCTTCCGCTTGTTTCAGCGGCGCAATCTCACGGTTCATATCCTGTTCATCACGGCGGATCACATCTGCAAGGACTTCTTCATATGTCTGTCCGACAATATGCTTTTCCTGCATTTCGAGGAAGCGGCGCATAGCACGCTTTTCCGCGGATGCGGTCAGATAGATCTTGACATCGGCATTCGGCAGGACGACGGTTCCGATATCTCTGCCGTCCATGACAACAGAATGCGTTTTTGCGAGATCCTGCTGCAAATCAAATAGATATTTGCGCACCGCAGGAATCGCGGAAACACGCGAAGCTGCCATTGTAACCTCCGGTGTGCGGATCAGACCGGACACATCCTCGCCGTTTGCGAAGACATGCTGTTCGCCGTCCTCATACCGAAGCGTCACATCCAGCTCCTTCAGGCTGCCGATAATCTGTTCTTCTGTTTCAGCATTCCGGCGCAGCATACTGAGCGCAAGCGCACGGTAGAGCGCGCCGGTATCAACGTAAATGAAGCCGAGCTTTGCAGCCAGACGGCGTGCAAGTGTGCTTTTTCCGGCACCCGAAGGTCCGTCGATTGCAATATTTACTGACATGATTCAGCCCTCCAAGCGCTTTACATTGATATTCCTTTATAGTATATCACATTTCCGCCATTTTTGCAAGTCATTTCTGAGGTTTTTCGTCGATTTCTTTTTCAGATAGACAAAATCTATCAGATTGTGACGATTTTGCTCTCGTTTTGAGATTTATTTTCATCATCATTTGACATTGAAATGTATGTTTGCTCCTGTACAAAGCCGATCTCCCAGACGGAGATCGGCTTGATTTGGATTATTCATGCAGGCAGATTGTTTTGAATCCGTTTTCGGAGAGCACGGATACTGCCGTATCAATATCTGCCGGAGACATGTCCTTGACGCAAAGACATGGAATCACCACATGCGATCCGGATGCGATTCTCGATGCTTCTGCAAGCATTTCGATCTTTTCACGGAATGCAAGCGCGTTCGGATCAAAGCGCTGCTCACTGACTGTAAACGCTTCCGTGAATTCCGACGGATCAATATTGATATAGACAGAGGACATATGCAGTTCAGCCGGACGGAATGCCTCCTCGGTATTCTGCGAGATTCCGTTGAGATCCGCATAGAGACCTGCGGTCGGTGCAACATCGGAAATCCGGTTCAGGACGGACATCAGGGCTTCACTTCGCTTTGCCGGATCCTCGATATGATTGCCGATCACTTCAGCATCAGAATGGTAAAAGCTCGGGAATATGGTTCCCTTACAGATGATTTGCGTGAATCCGCTCTTCTGAATCTCAGCGGCAATTCCTGCCAGATAATCCCCTGCTGCGGCATCAAACGGATTCAGCCACGGTTTGCCGCCTTCCTCCGGTTTATCGTCGAGCCAGCGCGTTGTGCCGTCTGTGAATACATAGGATCCTTCCATAAAATAGTTCGGGAAAGTGTGATCCTCCAGTGTGTAAATCTCAGCAATGCACTGAATATCGTAGCGCTTTGCAGCGTTGACGATTTCACGCAGCGTCAGCATGGAGTCATTCGACGCACCGCATGCGAGCGCTTTATCCACAGAGGATGCGTATTGCAGCATGCCTGTATCGAGCTTCAGCGGTAAAATCATCGAGGTGTAGCCCTTGTCTCTGCATGCTTTGGCAGCATCTTCGACAGTATCGAGATTTTGCAGCGCGTCTCCGGATACCATATAGGCAACGTCGAGATCTGCGCCGTATTTGCCGACATAGGCTTCCGTCGTTGTAGTTACGGTTGTCTCTTCTGCGGTTGTCGTGACAGCCTGTGTTGCGGTCGTTTCAGGTGTAATCGCAGCTTCGGGGACGGTCCCCTGCTGCGGTTCCTCGGTGAAATAGGGTTCCGCAGTTGCAGTCGGACTGATCTCTTCTTCGTGCAGACGGGTGACAATCGGTCCGATCACATTGTATCCGACAAATCCCAGTACGGCAACGATCACCAGCGTTAATACAGTGCCGATTGCCGAACGCAGCGGATGATAGTCGCTGAATACACGGCGGTTCCGTGCCTGATAGGTATAGATTTTTCTTCCTCTTTTTTTATGTTTCACGGAAGATTCGCTCCTCTCTTGTTTGGGGTTTACGGGAACAGACATGCCGCAGCCATCGAAAGAAGCGCTGCATAAAGCAGCATCCCCTTCCAGCCGCGGATTGATTTGGGCATTGCGTCGCTGTAGAGCAGCGGTACAGCAGCTTTCAGCATCAGGCATGCGATAAAATAGCCGAGACCTGTCCGGAATCCGAACCGGAACGCTACCGCGATGTCGTGCGTATAATCTGTGCTGAGCAGTACAGCGCCGAGAACCGCAGAGGAAAATGCTGCGGAATGCAGCACCGGCATAATGATCCGGTTCAGCCGCTTCGAGAATCTGCATATCAGCACAAGCAGCAGATCAAGAATTCCGCAAATCAGCGCAATGCCGAGCGGAAACAGCAGCTTTTCATAACGGTTCGGAATCAGCGGCCGGATCACAGCGAGTGCGCCGGAACCGATTGTACAGAACAGCACGGTCAGTACACCGAGCCGGAGCAAGCCTTTTCCTTTTTGAATTGTATCTGCGGCGGACGGCAGCCCAAGCAGATTTTGAAATATAATATTCTGCACGAACAGCAGAACAAAATCAGAGGCGATTTGCATCGGTAGCCTCCTTTCTGCTGTTTGCGGAACATGCAGCAAGTCCGATCACCAGTAAAATCAGACCGCCGGAGGGTTCCAGCAGGATCGGAAGCGGCGGCGCAGATATCAATGAATGACCGATGATACTGCCGCTTCCGAGAATTTCTCGGATAACGCCGACGGCAAGGATGAACAGACATGCCGGAATCAGATGCCGGATCATGCTGCGAAGAACATGTCCGTGCGGAAAGAGGTCATCCCGATGAACCGTCAGATATAACGGCGTGCAAAGCAGCGGAATATAAATTCCGCCGGCAATCTGCGGCACAATATTTGCTGTCAGAACCGCCGCAGGCATATACACCAAACTGCCGATGACCGAATACAATACAATACGAACGGCAAACGGGATCCTGCGCGGAATCAGGGCCGAAATCAGTACAGTCGGAATTGCAATCAGCAAAAGTGCAATGCTCAATGCCATGCCGTGCAGAAATGAAACTGCAAACGCGGCAATCGGTGCGATGATAAGTCCACTTTGAAGAAGCGTGCGGCTTTTTTTCATGATGCAGTCCCCCTTTCGGCGGGAGCTGTATCAGGATCAACCGTCAGTGCGCGGCGCAGTGCGATCATCAGCGGTGAGAGCAGCACAGCCAGCAGCACGGGCGCGTCATTGATATAAAGAATGCGCGTTGCGAAAAATGAAAGAAATCCGACTGCAAATCCATAGGCGATGCCGGCGATATGCGGCGGAGCATGGTCGGGATCTGCATGCAGGAAGATCAGTGCGGTCAGTGTTTGATTTGTCAGCAGACTGCCGACCGCGGTAGAAAGCGGATGCTGCAAATTGGAGATTGCCAGATTGCTGACGATCATCACGGCAGCAGCCGGAACAATCACCCAGCCCGATGCTGCGCGCCGCATGATCAGCACGAGGGCGATCGCTGCGAGCAGAATCACGGAGCCGGTTCCGATCGGCTGCTTCGGTAATCCGGTCAGCCATTCAAGTGCTTTATCAGAAAAACGACCGGCGCGGTTCCATACAA
>JAGKVC010000028.1 GCA_021152595.1 Clostridia bacterium | reverse complement strand
TGATTTGTTCTGCATGTTAGGAGAATTTGCTATGGACGAAACCAAGAACGCGGCTTCCGCAAAGACAGGCGATGTCCCTGCGATCCGGCTGCAAAATATCACAAAGCGCTTCGGCAGCGTCGTCGCAAACGATCATGTCAGCCTGAGCGTCAGGCACGGGGAGATTCTCTCGGTGCTGGGTGAGAACGGCAGCGGCAAAACCACGCTGATGAACATGATTGCCGGTATTTACTATCCCGATCAGGGGCAGATCTTCGTAGACGGCAGGGAAGTCGTAATCCGCTCCCCGAAGGACGCATTCCGCTATCAGATCGGCATGATCCATCAGCACTTCAAGCTCGTGGATGTATTTTCTGCGACTGAAAATATTGTTCTGGGACTGGAGGATGAAGGCAGGTTCAGTCTGCGACGTGCCGCTAAGCGTGTCCGCGAGATCAGCGAGCAGTACGGCTTCGATCTGGATCCGGATAAAAAGATCTATGAGATGTCCGTCTCGGAGAAGCAGACTGTTGAGATCATCAAGGTGCTGTATCGCGGCGCGGATATCCTGATTCTGGATGAACCGACTGCCGTTCTGACGCCGCAGGAGACACAGAAGCTCTTTGCGATCCTGCGCAGAATGCGTGACAGCGGCAAGGCGATTATCATAATCACGCACAAGCTGCATGAGGTGCTTTCGCTTTCGGATGAAGTTGCCGTGCTTTGCAAGGGAAAGTATATCGGCACGGTGAAAACCGCCGAGACCGATGAGAGCAGGCTGACAGAAATGATGGTCGGCAAGAAGGTCACGCTCAATATTGACCGTTCCGAGCCGAAGGATCCGGTTGACCGCCTGACGGTCGAGGATATCACATGCAAAAACCGTGAGGGCGCTGAGCTTTTGCGGCATGTCAGTTTTACGGCGCGTTCCGGTGAGATTCTCGGTATCGCAGGCATTGCAGGCAGCGGACAGCGTGAGCTGCTCGAGGCGATTGCAGGCTTGCAGCATGTCAACGGCAAAATTCTCTATCACAATCCCAAGACCAATCAGACCGACGATCTCCGCGACAAAACGCCGCTTGAGATTCGTGAACTCGGCGTCCGGCTTTCCTTCGTGCCGGAGGATCGCCTCGGTATGGGACTTGTCGGCAATATGGATATTGTCGATAACATCATGCTGCGCAGCTACAAGAAGGGCAAATCCGTCTTTCTGGAGCGCAAGAATCCGCGTTCGCTGGCGGAGAAGATCATCAAGGATCTGGAGGTTGCGACGCCCAGTGCCAATACGCCCGTGCGCCGGCTTTCCGGCGGCAATGTGCAGAAGGTTCTGGTCGGGCGCGAAATTGCCGCATCCCCGACGGTGCTGATGGCGGCGTATCCCGTCCGCGGACTGGATATCAATGCATCATTTACGATCTACAATCTGCTTAATCAGCAGAAGGAGCAGGGTGTCGCCGTGATTTTTGTCGGCGAGGATCTGGATGTGCTGCTTGAACTCTGCGACCGCATTATGGTGATCAGCTCCGGCAGTATCTCCGGCATTGTGGATGCACGGACGGCGACAAAGGAAGAGATCGGTCTCATGATGACGAAAAACACCGCGGATGCCTATGCGCATACCACAGCGGAAGGAGGGGATGCCTGATGGCGCAGACGCAAACGACGAAGGAACCGCTGTTTCATATTGCCAAGCGTGACAGCATTGTCTGGTGGAAAGCGTGGTGCATCCGTGCTGCAGCGATCCTTCTTGCACTGGTGATCAGCGGACTTGCGGCATTCCTGCTGACAAAGGAGAATCCGCTGAAGATCTACGCAACAATGATTGACGGCGCATTCGGCACACAGCGGCGTATGTGGGGCATGATGCAGAATCTTGCGATGCTGCTCTGTGTCTCGCTGGCGGTAACGCCTGCATTCAAGATGCGCTTCTGGAACATCGGCGCAGAGGGACAGGTGCTGATCGGCGGACTGGCTTCCGCTGCCTGCATGATTCTCTGCGGCGATGCGATCCCGACACCGCTGCTGCTGCTCATTATGATTGTTGTCAGTGTGGCGGCAGGTGCAGTCTGGGCGCTGATCCCTGCATTTTTCCGCGCGCACTGGCAGACGAATGAAACGCTGTTTACATTGATGATGAACTATATTGCGATTCAGCTTGTCTCATTCTTTGTATATAAATGGTCGGTCCCGAAGGGTTCGGGACAGGTCGGCGTCATCAACCGCGCAACGCATGCCGGATGGCTGCCCTCGCTCGGCGGTCACGAGTATCTGCTCAATATCATCATCGTGCTGCTGATCACGGTTGCGATGTACGTGGCTTGCAAAGTTTAATCCGATCTATATGATTCTGACCTCATTCCTGATCGTGTTTCTTGAGAAAGGTGCGACAGAGATCTCGACGGCATTCGGGCTGAATGAATCCTTCTCCGATATCATCACGGGCATTATCATTTTCTTCATCATCGGATGCGAATTCTTCATTCAGTATCAGATCAAATTCAAGGAAAAGGAGGCAGCGAAATGATGCTTGCAGGCTTTTTGCAGCGCGCAATCATGCAGGGGATTCCGCTGCTGTTCGGTTCCACCGGTGAAATCATCACCGAAAAATCCGGCCATCTGAATCTCGGCATTCCGGGCATTATGTATGTCGGCGGCATCGGCGGTGTCATCGGCGCATTCCTCTATGAGCAGAATGCAGCGGCGCTGAATCCGGTGCTTGCAATCCTGATTCCGCTGCTTTGCTCGATGATCGGTTCTCTGCTCATGGGTTTGATTTACTGCTTCCTGACCGTCACGCTGCGTGCGAATCAGAATGTGACCGGTCTTGCGCTGACGACCTTCGGCGTCGGCTTCGGCAACTTTTTCGGCGGTTCACTCGCCAAGCTGACCGGCAGTGATATTCCTTCGATCAACCTGACCGCAACGAGCAATTTCTTCCGGACCTCACTGCCCTTTGCAAAGGATCTGGGCTGGTTCGGGCAGATTTTCCTCTCGCACAGCTTTCTCGCGTATACGGCGGTGATTATTGCGCTGGCTGCGTCATTTATCCTCTCGCATACGCGCGTCGGACTGCATCTGCGCGCAGTCGGCGAAAATCCCGCGACAGCGGATGCGGCCGGTATCAATGTTGGAAAATATAAGTATTTTGCGACCTGCATCGGCAGCGTGATTGCCGGTCTCGGCGGCCTCTATTATGTCATGGACTACGCAAACGGCGTCTGGTCGAATGACGGCTTCGGCGACCGCGGCTGGCTTGCAATCGCACTGGTTATTTTCGCGGTGTGGCGTCCGAATATCAGTATTCTCGGCTCGATCCTGTTCGGCGGACTTTATATCGTCCACAATTATATCCTTGATCTCGATGTCAGCGGACAGGAGCTGTTCAAGATGCTGCCCTATGTCGTGACGATCCTGTTCCTTGTTGCGATCAGCATGCGCCGCAAGCGCGAGGCACAACCGCCTGCGCATCTCGGCCTGCCGTATTTCCGCGAGGAGCGGTGACGAAATGCCGTATCTCCGATGAATCTAAAATTGGGGCAGGCAGTGCCTGCATCCGATATGCTAAAGTCCGAATTGTTCAACAGCAAAAGTTAAATTCAGTTTCCCGATCATGGAATATGTGTGCATGAGAAAGCCGCTCCTTTCAATGAACCAAAAGGAGCGGCTTCTTGTTATCCTATATGAGCAGGACGAATAAGCGCATTTCATATCAGCGTGAAATGATGCTTTTGATCAATTTCAGACAGGAGATTTTCTCCGTTTTTTTTGTATCGGTGTAACATTTCGGGTGCAGATGTTGTCAGGATAGATAGGGAGCACAAAGGTACCTTGGAATCCCGGAGAAAGGAGGCGTTCCGATGGATGATACGGAACTGATCAGACTGTTTGCGTCCAGAAGCGAGCGTGCAATCTCGGAAACTGAGCAGAAATACGGCATCCGATGCCGCAGATTTGCCGAGCGGATTCTGCACAATCCCGAGGACGCAGAGGAATGCGTCAACGATGTATTATTGCTGGCATGGAATGCGATTCCGCCGGAGCAGCCGGAGAGTCTCGGTGCCTATCTGACAGCATTGACGCGCAATCATTCGCTGAACCGGCTCAAGGCGGAAAAACGCTTAAAGCGCGGCGGCGGAGAGATTCGCGTGGTACTTGAGGAGCTTGCCGGATGTATCCCGTCCGTCGAAACCGTTGAGGCGGAATATGACCGCCGCAGATTTGTCGAAACACTGGAGCGCTTTCTGCAAACGCTCACGAAGGATGCGCGCGTGATTTTTGTGCGGCGGTACTGGTATCTCAATTCCTGCCGTGAGATTGCGGATGCGTATCAGATGAGTGAGAGCAAGGTGCGTGTGTCCCTGACGCGCACGCGCCGCAAACTGAAAGCATTTCTGGAAAAGGAGGATGCGATATGAAAAACATGGATATGCTTGCATGGATGAACGATCTCGATGCGAAATATCTCGAGGAGGCGGCTGCACCGCAGATTCATATGCAGAAAAAGCGCCGCAGGCTGCTTCCGGCACTGATTGCCGCGGCTGCCGCGGTTGTCGGCATGACAGCAGGTGTCAGCGCATATCTCAATTACAACAAGCAGATGGTGCAGTTCGGGTTCGGTACGATCGGTGAGGCACGCATGGCGGAAATCTCGATGCCTGAGCCTGTGACTGCGGATAACGGAACTGTCTCTGTGACGGTTGAAAATGTACTCAGTGACGGCATTCAGGTGATGCTGCTGCTGACGCTGGAACCGGTTGACAAAACACAGCCGTTTGACTGGTCGGGTTTCGATGATGACTATTATCAGTCGATCCGGAATGAATTTGACATCGGCGCGCAGGAGATCCATACCTATATTCTTTCGGATACAATGGATGACTGCCGTGCGCAGCAGGATGCGGCAAATCAGCGCTGGGTAGTGCTGTATTTCCCCCTGCCGCAGGATGTAACGGAGGAAGAGCTTGCCACTGCAACCTACCGCACATTTCTCGATGTTGTTGAAAATCCGGAGGGCGAAGATTACGTCAGCGGAGAACTGTTCGCCGGTATCTCGATTCCTGTGAATCTGACAAAGAATGTCGATGCCGTGCAGATGCGTTCTGCGGACGGTCTGGAGCTGACGCTTTCGGCATTTGAGTTCTATCAGTACGGCAGAAAAATTCCGCACAATGACTGGTTTGACATGGCGGTGACATGGAAGAACGGAACCGAGCAGGAGATCACATTCGGAGGTATCGCAGGCGTTGATAAGGCGCGGGACGGGGAAACTGTCTCATGGGCAAATCTCGGCATTCCGGTTGATCCGCAGGCTGAAAACTTGAATTATGACATTCGTTCCAATCCCGAGGACTGGTACGGCTTCATTGAAGTCAGCGAGGTTGCATCGCTCAGAATGGGTGATACGGTCTATTATACCGTGGAGTAACAAAATCCCCCTGCATCGCGTGTGCAGGGGGATTGTCTGTTATTCTGCCTCGGGAAGCGTGATGAGCTTTGCAACATGCTGAAGGATCATCAGGGTATCATCGGAGCTGCGCTTGTTGTCCTGATTGCAGTCTGCATTGCGCATGCCCTGCTCAGAGATTTTTGCGGTCTTATCCTCAGCGGTGAACCGCGCGAGCAGCACTGCATCGGAGACATCGACCGTACCGCTGCAGTTGACATCGCCGAGCCGGAGCTTCGCCGGTTCTGTTGTAACTGCTTCGGTGGTGGTTTCGGTCGTGGTTGTCGTGGTGTCGGTTGTTGTTACGGTGGTCGTGGTCTCGGTTTCGGCTGGGAGCGGAGCTTCTGCCGGTGCAAGAATGAATTTCTGCCCTGCACTGCCGCGGTAACTCCACTGGATGAGCTTTGCGCCTGCATCCGTGCTGCCCTCGAATACATCGAATCCGGATTTTTCCTCAGTCTGCTTTGAGAGCAGCGCGTAGCTGCCGTCCGCATTGCACCAGACCGAGAATTTCTGGCTGTCTTTGCCCGTGTAGGATTCCAGCGTCAGGGCAGTGCCGTCCGTGCTGTCGGATGCGGTGATGCATCTGCCGTCGCCGTCGGAAATCGTGACGGTACCGTCGTCATTTCGTTTGAAGTTCCATGCGGTTTCGGCGCGGTCCTGCTGTACATTGCCGCCCTGAGCGCCGATGAACAGACCGCTGTTGAGATTGCGGATCGTATAGGCACGAGCCGGAACGGAGGCATAGGTCGGGGTGATTTTCCAGAGCTGGCATTCGCCGCCCCAGAATTCCCACTGCTTGATCACAGCGCCATTGTCCTTCGACCATTCGTAGACATCGAGACCAGCCGCGTCTCCTGCGGATTTTGCAACAATCCCGAAGTAGCTGCCGGATCTGACCAGCTTCCATTTCTGGTTATCTGCGCCGGTGTATTTGCGGAAATCAATCTCAAGCCCGTTCTCCGCAGAATCGCCCTTGACGGTAACGCAGTAATCCTCATTGACCATCGAGGTGATTTTGCAGTAGCCGTCACCGACTGCGGTCAGGCGGAAATCCTGATTTTTGTCGCCGGATTTATTGCCGCGCTTGCTCCACTGCTGAATGCCCGTGCCGTCCGTCATATCATCGGGGACGGATTCCAGCACCTTGCCGCTGTTGACATTCGTGATCGTATAGGGAACATTGCTCAGCAGACCGGAATCGCCGATATAGACGCTTCCGCTGCTGTCCGCAACGGCGTGTTCGTCGTAGACAAGCGTGCCGCTGCCGATGTGATTGAAGAGATTGTTACGTTCCGTGCCGTTCCATGTGTCGGTCTGAACGCCCCAGATCGACTGGTTATCGTTTCCGGCGGCGGTGAAGGTCATAACCTTTTTGCCGGTGCCGGTTTCATCAAACTGCGGATTGAAAAATCCCTGATAGCTGACATTTCCGATCGTAAAGGTTGCGGCGGCGCTGTCATCGCTTTCGCGCCATGTGCCCGTGACCGCGCCGGAGATTGTGCCGTTTGCATTGAGCGTGATTTTCTGCGCGGTTGTGATTTTGCCGTCAGTGCCGGTGCCGTGATTGATGAATTCATAGGTGCCGGCGAGTGATGCTGGTTCAAATCCCGCGTCTGACCATGTTTCACCGCTGTATTCATACGGCATGACAACCGGCCATCCGGCTTCATTGAAGTTCATTGTGTGGACGCGCACCTCATGGAATTCTCCGCCGTCATCAAAGCGCGTGTGATTGACCAGATACCACTGCCCGTCGTCATCGCGCAGGACGGAGTTATGTCCCGGTGCCATGTAGGCACGCGCAAGCGACGAGAATTTGTAGTTCGTCATGACCTTAAGTCCGACCGCATTGAGATTCGGATTTGTCGGCAGAACCATATCCTTGCCGGAGGGATCCTTGAACGGTCCGAGCGGCGATTTGGAGCGTCCGACGCGCATATTATAGCCGCCGGTCGAGGTCAGACCGCCGTATGTTACCCAGAGGTAGTAGTAGCCGGTATCGGCATTGTATTCGATGAATGGACCTTCACCGGATTTGCCGTAGCCGCCGGAAATCTTTGTGCCGAAGTAACTGTCGATCATTCTGCCGTCAGAAGTCTGACAGGTTTTCGGGTGGATGCATTTGCCGGTTGCCCTGTCGATTTCCAGCGTGAAGATGCCGCCCGACCATGAGCCGTAGCACATGTACATTCTGCCGTCCGTATCAAAATAGATTGTCGGATCAATCGCGTTCGGGAAGAGCTGATTGTTGAAGTTGTGATTATTGAACCATTGATTGTTGAAGGTGACCTGTCCTGCGTCAATGAGCTGCTGGATATTCGTATTGGAGTATCTGCGGTTGACGTTCTTGGACGGACTGGTCGCCATGACGGTCGTATCGGTAAAGCCGGAGTAAATCAGCGTATCCACAAAGGTATACGGTCCCTCGATATTTTTCGAGGCTGCAAATGCAATGACCGATGTGCGGTAATCCGAGGAGGTGCAGAAGTACATCAGATACGCGCCCTTTGAACCGTCGCTGTTGACGAAATCCGGATTCCAGACGGTATCCGGTGCCCAGACAGCAAATCCGCCGACACAGTCTCCGAGGTCTTCGCCTGCCCATGCGAAGGCTTTTTTCAGATTGCCGGAAAGATCCCCGAAGATCTTGTTATTCTGGCGCGCATAGCCGTTTGCAAAGGATGTCCAGTTTTGCAGATCCTTCGATTTTGCTGCTTCGATATGCGAACCGAAGATATAATAGGTGCCGCTCTGCTCATCTTTGATGATAGAAGGATCATGCACGGAGACGCGCGATTTCTTTGCGCTGTAATCTGCTGCTTGGACAGCCGGAAGCTGTGCGGTCAGCAAAGTGCCTGCGAGCATTCCTGCGGTCAGGATGCTGATCCATTTTTTCTGCTTCATAGAGATTCCCCCTGACATAGTTTTATTCTATTATACAGGATATTTGCCGCCGCGTAAATATCTAATCCGGATTATTTCCTGTTAGATTGTTGCATAAATCGCAACAGACGGATGCATAAATCGCAACAAAACGCCTTGACAATCATCGTATTTTGTGGCATAATATATGATAGCGGCGTGTGACCGTGAATTTTACGAGAGGGGATTGTTTCTATGAAACTGAAACGGGTAACGGCTGTCCTTTCAGCGGCAGCCATGCTCGCAGGATCCTTGCAGCTTGTACCGGCAGCAACGGTGACTGCGGCAAGCAATCTGGATTATGCCAAGGCGCTCCAGATGTCACTCTATTTCTATGAGTGCCAGCAGGCAGGCAAGCTGCCGGAATGGAACCGCGTGGAATGGCGCGGCGATTCTCCGATTGATGATGTGGACGGCGGCTGGTACGATGCCGGTGACCATGTCAAGTTCAATCTGCCGATGGCATATTCCGCATGTATGCTCGCCTGGGGACTCTATGAGTACGGCGATGCGGTGGAAGCATGCGGCGAAATGACAAACTATGTCAATAACCTCAAATGGGCGCTCGATTATTTTGTCCGCTGCGATCTCGGCGATAAGGTGATTTATCAGGTCGGCAACGGTCAGAAGGACCACACATGGTGGGGCCCCTGTGAGCTGCTCGAATACGGCATGGCTGATCAGGGCAACGGCAAGCGCGGTCATCTCGAGGGAAGAGACTGCTCTGCTGTGACCGCACAGATGGGCGCTGCACTGACTGCCGGCTACTGCGCATTGCAGGGCAAGGTGGACAGCAAAACGCTCGACGGCTATCTGGATACCGCAAAGAACTTCCTGAAAATGGCAGATGCGGATAAGAGCGACGCGACCTATAACAAATCCGATGCGCAGGGCTTCTATGAATCCAGACAGTTCTATGATGATCTGTTCTTCCTCTGCAACTGGCTCTATATCGCCACCAAGGATGATGCCTATCTGACACAGGCAAAGAGCTATATCCCGAATCTCGGCCATGAGCTCGGACAGGGTGACACGCTGAAATATTCATGGTGCCACTGCTGGGATGATGTGCAGCAGGGCGCAACGATTCTCTATGCGATCAACACCGGTGATGCAACATGGAAGGAGCAGGCAAAGAAGCACCTCGATTACTGGCTCAATTCCAAAGAGACCGTTCCGGGCGGCCTGATCTATGTGCAGAACTGGGGCTGCCTGCGCCATGCAAATGCATTTGCATTTACCTGTGCGGTTGCATGCGATCATCTGTTCAAGGATGACAGCAGCTACAAGGACTATGTCAAGCTCTATGAGACGCAGGTCAATTTTGCGCTCGGCGACAATCCGACCAAGCAGTGCTATGTTGTCGGTTATGCCGAGAATTCCCCGAAATGCGTTCACCACAGAACCGCACACGGCTCGTGGAAGAACGCTGAAAAGACACCGACGCTGAACCGCCACATCCTCTACGGCGCACTGGCAGGCGGCCCGAATCAGGACGGCAGCTATGAGGACGACCGCGGCAACTACATCAACAATGAGGTCGCAACGGACTATAATGCAGGCTATACTGCAATGCTCTGTAAGATGATCTCCGTCTATGGGGGCAAGAGCGATCCGACATTCCCGCAGCCGGAGCTGCGCGAGGACGAATTCTATGTCGAGGCTAAGGGTTCTCACGATGCAGGCGGCACATCGCTCAGCCTGAAGATTACGAATCATACCGCATGGCCGGCACGTATCGTTGATAACATCTCCATGCGCTACTACATGGATCTCAGCGAGATCGTTGAGGCAGGTCTGGATCCGACTTCGATCGAGATGCGTGTGGACCGCGATCAGACCGGTATGTATTCCGGCGAGGGCGTCAAGGCGGCTGTGATTTCCAAGCCGCAGAAGTATGACGGCAATATCTACTATGTTGAGATCACATTCCCGGACGGCAGAGCTTTTATGCCGATCTCCGAGGGACGTCACCAGTGCGAGATCATGCTGGCGCTGGTCTATCCGAACTACGGCAAGGGATGGGACGGCACCAACGATCCTTCCGCAAAGGGACTGGAAAGCGAAGGCAATACCAAGACCGCCTATATTCCGGTTTACGAAGAGGGCAAGCTGATCTCCGGTATTGAGCCGGACGGCACCAAGGGTACCGGTTCGATCAGTGCGAATCCGCCTGCAAACGGCTCCAGCGGCTCGCACCCGATCGACAAGCCGCAGACCACAACCGAACCGCCCGTTACGACAACGACTGTCACCACCACAACAACCACTTCCGCTCCGAATAATGAGCAAACGCCGAAGTGGGGCGATGCGAATGAGAGCGGCTCTGTGGATGTTTCCGATGCAGTTCTGGTTGCAAGATTCGGCTCTGAGGACAAGTCCGCAAAGCTGAATGCACAGGGCAAGATCAATGCAGATGTCACCGGCGACAGCAATATCAACGGCGACGATGTTCTGAAGATCCTGCAGTGGATCGCAAAGCTCATCACCGATGAGGAGCTTGCACCGCCTAAAAAGTAAAGATCAAAAATCCTCGGAATCCCATGACCGGATTCCGAGGATTTTTTTACATTTTCGTGCCGAGATACCAGAGCGCGACAATCTGCCACGAGATGCCGAGCAGATTCACGAGCCAGAAATAAAACTTGCGCGTTTTGTGATGAAAGATACACATGCCGAGCAGACCGCCCAGTGCGCCGCCGACAAATCCGAAGACAAGCAGACGCCGCTCCGGTGTGCGCCATGAATTTGTTTTTGCTGCGTGCTTATCCAGTCCGTAGACGAGAAATGTCAGCGCGCTCATCACAAGCAGGATGATCAGAAAGCCTTTGAACATAATGCTCCTTTCCGGAAAGAAAGCACCCTGTCAATGCGGCAGGGTGCTTTTGGTGTTACTGCATGATCGCTTCGGTCCAGTATTCCTGATTGTACATATCGGTGAAGCGGTACATGATCTTGACTGCGCCGTCGCCGACATCGACATTGCTGATCTTCAGCGTGCCGTTGACGGTCATCTGCTCGCCGATCATATAGCTGTCCTGATAGTTGCCGTCGTAGTCGTAGTAATCGCAGACAAAGTCAAGCGTATCGCCGTCATTGAGTTCTGTCATGCTCTTTGCGACGGTATTGGTTTCGTTGTTGCGGTAATCGGTCTCTGCGCCGATGACATAGCCCTTCGGGTTATCCTGATCGAATGCAACGAGCAGCTTTGCGCGGTCGCCGTTGAGCAGAACCGGAATGTAACCGGAGATTGTGTACTTATCACCGGTATCAATCGTATCGGTGTGGTAATATGCAACAACCTGACCGTTGATCGCAAGCCAGTCACGCGCGGTATCTGCGATGAGATTGCCGTTGTCGTCGAAGTCATAGACATTGTCCAGACCGAGATCGACATAGCCGGTTCCGTCATCATAGAAGACGTTTTTATCGAGCGTGTTGACGAGCTTCCACTGATCCTCGGTCAGCGTCAGGAGATACTGACCGTTAGATTCGTTCCAGTAGAGGTTGTTTGCATTGAAATAGTTGAGCGAGAGGTATTCCTGCGTATCAGCCTCGGAAAGCGGAGTTTCCTCCATGAATTTGATGTTGTCCTGTGTCAGACCGTTGATGCTTCTGCCGCCGGACATCGCCGAGGTCAGGAAGCCGCTCAGGAGCGAGCCGATCATTTCGGAGCTGCCGGAGGAACCGGTCGAGGCACCGCCGAACAGCGAGCCGAGCGGAGAACCGGAGCCGCCTGCTGCGATCTGACCGCTGGTCTCAAGGCTTGCAAACTGCCGGATGCACTTCATATAGGACTGATCCATCTGGATCTGGCTGTATGTGCTGCATGCGTTGTCCACATAGGAGGTGCGCTTATACGGGAAGAAGATCGAGACGCCGTGTGCATTCGTCATATTGGTGGATGTACGGTTGTACTTGACCGCCTTCTGGAGCGTTTCAGCGAGCTTTTTACCCTCTGCCGTGTTCATATTGAGCGCGAGATCGACAAGGTCAACCTGGTCAATCTTTGAGGACGTTGCAAATTCTCTAGTGTTGTTGCGCGCGCTGGAGACTTCCTGATATTCCTTGTTCTCCATCTTTGCGCTGACGGAATCCGCAAATGCGGAAAGGTCTGCCGGAACGGTATTTGCAAATTCGGCAAGGTCAATGACGGAAAGCGTGGTCTTCTGACCGGGGCAGCGCTTTGCGCAGGCTGCGGTGAAATCATCGCAGATGTTCTTGCCGATTTCGAGTGTCGGCATGGAGGTATTGCTGCCGAGCTTTGTCAGCCATTCGGTATAATACCAGCCGATGCCGGGCTCCGTCTCTTCGGAAGCGACCAGATAGTCCGCGTAATTATTCATCATCAGCGCGGTTTCCGCGGTTGCCATCAGGCAGGCATCGAAGCCGACAAGATCAAATTTGACACCGCCGTTCTTGAGTGCCTTGCTGACGCCTGCAAGATCCATCGAACCGCCGTTGCGGAGCTTTTCGTCATAGCCGTAGCCGCTGACGGATCCGCCGCCGTGATCCCAGAAATCAAGGATATTGCGGTTTGCCGGGAAGTTCTTTGCGCAGTACTGAATGAACTCAGTGAGCGTATTCGGATCGGTCATGGCTTTGTTGCCCATATCCGCTTCGAGGCGCTCCATTTTGCCGTCCTTGAGACGGTAGATCTGGTTGACGCTGTTGCTGATGCCGGAGGTCTGCCACTGCTTGCATCCGCCGGTATACACAATGACATTGACATTGTCACCGAATCTTGCATTTGCCATTTCCTGAAGATCCGAGGATGCCATGCCGCTCTTGGATTCGAGGTCCGTACCGCAGAGGTACACCATCATCGTGACGGTATCCTGACCGCCGCCGAGAATCTTTGTATATTTTTCACGCGAGCCGGAAGCAACGGAATCGTCATAGCTTTCGGCTGCCGGTGCGATATACTGATCAGACTGCACTTCTTCGGAATGATAGGGGAGCTGACCGGTCATATCATCGCTGAGACCGCCTGTCATGTTGCCGAGCATGCTGCCGACACCGCCGGAGCTGCATCCCTTCAGCAGCATATAGCCGACGATCAGCAGCAGGATGGTTCCGCCGCCGCCTGCCGCAGCAGCACGTTTTCCGCCGCCGCCGGAGCCGCCGCCTGTCTTGCCTGCATAGCCGTTCTGCGAGCCGACGGGACCTGTACCGAGTCCCTCACCGCGGCGATGAACGCCGGAGCCGCCGCTCGTTACATTTATTTCTCTGCCTCTCGGGCGATTTTGATCCATATACATATCCTCCTGTATCGAAGATTCTGATACTATTTTACATGATGAACGGGGATTTGTCAAGTATATTGCTGAAATTCCGCGGAATATACAGGAATCTGCGATCTTATGTCCGGACGGTCAATGTGCTGCCGGATTCGGTCTTGCTGATGACAATCTGGGAGGGGATTGCCTCGCGCAGCTCAGCCACATGCGAGATCACACCGATGAGACGGGAGCCGTCCGCGAGCTTGGAGAGCATCTGCATAGCGAGCGAGAGCAGGTTTTCATCCAGCGTTCCGAAGCCCTCATCAATGAACATTGCATCGAGCCGAATGCCGCCGCTCTGTGCCTGCACCACATCCGAAAGACCGAGTGCCAGTGCAAGCGAAGCGAGGAACGACTCACCGCCGGAAAGCGATGAGACCTCGCGCCATGCGCCGGTTCCGCTGTCAAAGACTTCGAGATCCAGACCGGTCTGCACCTGCTTCTGATCCGTCGATCTGCGGCAGCGGAGCGAATAGGTATTGTTCGTGAGGAAGCGCAGCCGCTCATTCGCAGCCGTGACAACATGCCGGAAGTAGAATTGCTGGACATAGGCTTCAAAGCTGAGCTTTGCCTTGCCGGTGAGCTGTCCGCTGACCGTGAAATAGAGGCCACGGAGCTGTTTTTCAAAGGCGACTGCCTCTTTTCGCTGATCGCTCAGCGGTTTCAGCCGCTCGAGAACCTTCTCATTCGTCTCGCAGATGCGTTCTGCGTTCCGGTAAGCCTGATCAAGCGATGTATGCTTTTCACGCAGTTCGCGGATATCCTGTTCGATTTCAGCAAGCGGCAGCGGTTCGGAGATGGTACACTGGGTATGCAGATTTTCAAGCTGACCGCGCAGGGTATTTTTGCGCTCGAGATAGGTCTGCACCTGATTTTGCAGCTTCATCTGCGTTTCCGGTGCCATAACCGCATCGAGGAAGGCGGCTTCATTTGCAAAGACGGAGCCTGTCAGCGCATCTGCATAGTCTGCGCGGCGCTGCTCTGCGGTCTCTTTTGCGCGCCGGTAATTGGACGCGGATTCCTCTGCTGCCGCTTTCTGTGCAGCAAAATCGCGCTCCGTCCGGGATGCGCGTGACTGCGCCTGTGTCAGCGCACGGTTCAGTGCAGTAATGTCCTGATCCGCCTGTGCCGCGGTATCAAGCAGCGCCTGTTCAGTCGGGCTTTCCTCACCGCAGACTGTCCGCAGTTCTGCAAGCAGCGCATCAAGTGCCTGCTGACGTTCCTCGACTGTCTGTTTCTGCTTCGCAAAGGCGGCAAGGGCATCGCTTGTCTTCTGGCGGACTGCTGTCAATTCGGCATCTGTCGGAGTGTGATCGGAATGTGCAGCCGGATTCGGATGCTCCGTCGAACCGCAGACCGGACAGGGCATGCCGGATTGCAGTGTTTCGGCAAGCAGACCTGCCTGTCCTGCATTGTATGCATCCATGCAGAGGCGCTCGGCATCGGCGGCTATGCGGTAGGCTTCGGATTTTGATGCGAGCAGAGAAGCAGCCTGCCTGTGCTGATCACGCTGCATTTTGCTTTTTCGCAGAAGATCCAGTGCATGCTGCGCGTGCTGCTTCTGCTCCTGCAAGGCGGGGATTTTCTCTGCGGATTGCTGTGCCGCTTCCAGTGCTTCGGCAGCCTTCTGTTTTGCATCCTCCAGAGCAGGCAGCGCCTCCAGATGCTTTTTCAGGATCGACTGCGCGGTTTCAAGCTGCTGATCAGCAGTTTCAACGGCGTGATATTCACGGAGCAGAGCCGCTGCATGCCGTGCAAGATTGAGTTTCTCCTCTGCAAGCTCCATATCACCTGTCTGTGCATCGAGCTTTTCCGCCTGTGCCTCGGCGGCTGTCAGATCAGAGAGGAGCTTGTTCTGCTGTCTGGCGCGGTCGGCTTCTTTTGTCACCTTTTCAAGTGCATCCGCGCAGCGTTTGCGGTCCTCACTGAGCGTTTCAAGCAGGATGCGCTGCTTCTGACAGATCGCTTTCAGCGGTGAGACTGCCTTTGATGCATATTCCGGTTCTGTCCGGAGATTGTTCAGAATTTCGGAATCATCTGCATTTTCCGGCAGAATCAGATCACGCACGGTCAGCAGAATTTCCTGCTCGATGCGGCTGATCTTTGCTTTCTCCTCGGATTCCATTGTTTTGAGCGTATCCTGAAAATCCGCATATCGGACAGTATCAAAGAGCTTCTGGAAGATAGCCTTGCGGACATCGGAGCTTGCGGTCAGGATCTTGCGGAATTCGCCCTGTGCGATCATGACCGTCTGTGCAAACTGTGCATGTGTCAGCCCGATCAGTTCCTGAATTTTCAGATTGACTTCCTTGATGTTTTCGAGAACCTTGCCGTCCGGCAGATGCAGCGCGGCAGTCCGCTTGCTGAGCTTCATGCCCTCTCCGATCTTTTTCGGACAGAGATATTCCGGCGATCTGCGAACGGTATAGACATTGCCGCGATGCTCAAATTCGAGTTCTGCGTAGGTTTCCGTTTCCGGAGCGGCATAATCCGAACGGAAGCTGTCGGGACTGCGCCGCTCGGCGCCGCCGCTTGCTTCTCCGAACAGTGCATAGACGATCGCATCAAAGATTGTGGTTTTTCCGGCACCTGTTGCACCGCATACCAGAAACAGACCGTCACGTTCGAGCTTTGTGAAATCAACGACTGTTTTCTGCGCATACGGTCCGAATGCCTGCATGGTCAGAATTCTCGGTTTCATTGCGCACCTGCTTTCTGATCGAGCTGTTCCAGTACAGCACGGACGATCATTTCCTGTGCATCGGAGAGTGCTTCACCGGCATGCTGGGCAGCATAGAAATCCTGCAACAGCGTGAGAAAATCTGTTTTCTCCGGCATGCTTTCTGCGCCGTTGAAAAGCGGCTCGGCATCTTCTGTACTGCTGAACAGTGTTTGCAGGCAGTTCGGGAAGACTGTGTGCAGTGCGCGTGCCGCGTTGACAGGCGGTGCTGCATCGGTGACCGTGAGCTGGACATAATCCTCGCATTTCGGCATCTGCATCAAATCGGAAAAGCTGCCGCTGAGAACCTGCATTTCGCGCAGGGGCGTGAGCGGCACGGTTTCGATGCGGACATCGCCCTTTTCACGCAGCTCGACGATTGTGACGGACTTATGCTGATGCACCTCTGAGAACGAATATTTGAGCGGCGAACCTGCATAGCGCACTTCCGGACGGGTGACCTGCTGCGGTCCGTGGAGATGTCCGAGTGCAGCATAATCATAGTCGTCAAACAGCGCCGCGGAAATGTTATCAAGACCGCCGATTGCCAGCTCCTCGGAATCACAGACCTGTGCGCCGGTCAGGAACTGGTGTGCGAGGATGATATTTCGCTTTTGCGGATCAATCGGGTGATGTTGCATCAGGATGCGGATTGCATCGTGATAGTTCTGTATCTCATCCGCCTGCTCCGGAAATACCTGCCGCACCTGAAGCGGTGTCGTGAACGGCATCAGATGCAGCATAATCTCCCCGAATTCATCGGACTGCGTGAATGTGTAGATATTTGCCGTATCTGCGCCGGAAATATAGACGCCGGAAAGCTGTGCGAGCGGTGCAAGATATGCGACACGCTCCGCAGAATCGTGATTGCCGCTGATGATATAGCAGGGCAGACTGCGCTTTGCAAGCTCTGTGATGAAATCGCTGAAAACGGTCATCGCTTCGGCTGAGGGCGCATTCCGCTGGTAGACGTCGCCTGCAATCAGGACAGCGTCCACTGCATGTTCCTCAGAAATTTGCAGAATCTGCTGCAAAATGTATTTCTGATCCTCAAGCAGATTCTGCTTGTGCAGAACCTTTCCGAGGTGCAGGTCGGCTAAGTGCAGAAATCGCATATTGCTTCCTCCGGTTCATCAAAGGGCTTTCAGGAGCGCCAGCAGGAACTCCCATGTTCTCGCTGCCGAGGCGATCGAAAGACGCTCGCGCGGCGTGTGGATATCCAGCAGATCCGGTCCGATCGAGATGCACTGAAGCTGCGGCGCCATGGCATTGAGAATGCCGCATTCCAGTCCTGCGTGGATCGTTTCGATCTTCGGTTCACCGCCGTAAAGTGCACAGAAGACCTTGACAGCAGTTTGTTCGAGTACGGTATCCGGCAAATATTCCCATGCCGGATAATCGCCGGATTCCGAGACGCTGCCGCCGGCCTGTTCCGCAAGCTGCCGGAGCCTGTCAGCGAGCATGCGTTTTTCGGCATTGCTTCCGCTGCGGATGAGTGCATCGACCTGCATGGATTCTCCGTATTTTGTCAGTGCGAAGATACCGAGATTCAGTGAGGTCTGCGGCATGCCAAGCCGTTCATTCATTTTTTGTACGCCGTTCGGCAGAAGTGCGAGTGCATCCAGAAGCGCTTCTGAATTTTCGACTGCAAGCGGTTCACAGTTCGGGGCGATGCTAGTTTTCAGACTGACACCGGATTCATGCGGATATTCTGCTTTGATCTGATCCAGTTTGCAGTTGATGGCCTCAATGAACGCCTTTGCATCTGCATCCGGTACAACAACCTCTGCGTTGCAGTCTGTCGGGATGACATTATCCCGGATACCGCCCTCCCATGTGCAGAGGCGAACCGTCTGCGGAACGGATTGCAGCAGATGCAGCATCAGCGTATTTGCATTCAGAAGCGGCTTATGGATCTCTGTACCGGAGTGTCCGCCGGTGAGACCATAGAGCGAAAGGGGAACAAGCGAGCCTTTTGCAGGAGAACGGTGAACCGGATAGCAAAGATGCGAACGGACACCGCCTGCGCATCCGACTGTAAAAATGCCCTCATCCTCGGAGTCAATATTGATGAGATAGGTACCCTCCAGTGCATTGGGGCTGAGACCGGCTGCGCCGTCCATGCCGGTTTCCTCATCGACGGTAAAGACTGCGGTGAGCGGCGGATGCGGAATCGAATCCGATTCAAGAATTGCAAACGCATAGGCGATCGCAATGCCGTCGTCGCCGCCGAGTGTTGTGCCGTCCGCGGTGAGATATTCGTCGCCCCAGATCAGATCAAGCCCCTCGGTTTCCATATTCTTGTTGCAGTCCGGGAGCTGCGCACAGACCATGTCCATATGTCCCTGCAAAATGACACGCGGATGATTTTCGTATCCGGCAGAAGCGGCCTTGCGGATGATCACATTGCCTGTTTCATCGGCATATGCTTCGAGATGCAGACGCTTTGCGGTATCGAGCGCCCATTGCCGGATCAGTTCGGTATGTCCCGAGCCGTGGGGCATGGATGCGATTTCAGAAAAATACCGGAAAACAGCTTCCGGCTGCGGATATGTCGGCATAAGAGAACCTCCTTACGGGTGCAGAACTGCAAACAGAAAAGCGCCGCTTCCGAGAATCAGCGACAGAATGATCGGAAGCACGGCTTCGCGGTTTGCATTTGCTTTGAAAATCTCAGAGTGGCGGCGCGGTGTCATGGGCTGATGATGCAGATTTTGCATCATGCAATAAAAATGGTCTGCGCGGAAATACCGCGCAAGCAGCAGATGCAGCGCATTAGCAAAGAGAAATCCGGCTGTCAGCAGCGGTATCCCGAAGCAGAGTGCGGCACCTGCTGCGAGCAGGTAGCCGTACCGGAGCCAATAAGCGGCAGGCAGCCGTTTCTCATACGGGGAGCGTTTTCGCGGTGCGGGTTTCCGGATGCAGCATATCCCGAGGAACAGTGCGAACAGCAGTTCAGATATTGCGATTCCGGATGCAATCCATGCACAGACCGGAACATGTTTTCCGAATGCACAGATCAGCTCTGCCACAGGGAAGAGCAGCAGCGCAATATCTGTAATTTTGCCCCAGAACCGGATGATCCGGTCGTCTCCGCCGAGCCTGCGCAGCCGGTTGATCCGCAGCCAAGCAATGCATTCAGCAGGAATGCGGAGCAGCGGATGTATGCTTCCATCGGCTGCCGGAGCCCGCAGCGCTTCTTTGATTGCACGCTTGGTACGAATCTGTGCGAGACGCTTTTCAATCAGTTCACGGCAGCGTGTCCGGATGCCGACAGCCCAGCCGAAGCAGGTGAAAACCAAAAGGAAATGCACCAGCGGCAGTATGATTTGTAAAACTTCAGTCAGCGGCTCCATATCAGAGGAACTTATAATTCGGGTGATAGGGCAGAATCAGCGTGGGATCCGTCTCCGCCTCCGCAAAGATGCGCGTGCGCAGACCGGAATCCAGCAGGGCATCCAGTGCCGCATGATCCTCCGCAGGAACACCGGGACATCCCTGATAAAGCGCCAGACGCGGTACATCCGTATCCGGATCGCGCATCACACGCACCGGCCAGAGCGAACATGCAAAGGGCTTTTCCTCCGGCGGCAGCGTACAGCCGGAATCCGGATCGAGAAACGGACATGGCTGTGCCGCATGTGTATCATCATAGGGGAGGGTGATGCGGTATCTGCCGTTTTCTTCGGTCATGGGGTAATCGGGATGATCGGCAAGACGCGCAGCCGCGCCGACGGAAAAAGCCGGCAGCTCCCATGCGCTCTTTTCCTCGAAAATACAGCAGTTTTTGCAGGCTGCACAGGTCTCTCCGGTGAGAATGGAACTCAGCATAGATCGGACTCCTTTCCGTGCCATTCCGCGATGAATTTTTCATTCAGCAGATCCGGACGGTATGACTGCTTGGATGTGCGCATGCCGTTTTCTCCGAGATCCTCCTCGCGGTTCAGATATTCTGCGGAGGTCAGGCATTTTGCCATTTCATTTGCAACGACCGGCCATGCATGCGGCTGATCCGGAATCACCTTTTCAAAGTGAACATCAAAGATGCCTGCCGAGATTTCCGAGACCATCGTCATGCCGACCGGCTGACCGTCTGCATAGAGCAGAAGACCTGTCAGACCGAGCGCTTCCATATTGTCGGCTGCTTCTGCGATACAGCTTCGTTCATATTGCAGGGACGCATCCTGCGGATCGGAACGCGCCGCAAGCCATTGATCTGCGATTCCGAGGGCAAAAGCGGCGTTTTCCGGAATGAGCGGCTGAATATACGCATCCGGACAGGCGCGCCAGAACTGCGAGATATGATTGCGCTTTCCGTGATAGCGGCTGCCGCGCATCTCGGCAAGATTTTCGCGCAGATACAGATATTCGGTATAGTTTTCCGCCTGGGTAAATGTAAAGCAGTCCGGAAATGCGGTTCGGAGCAGCTCGCATTGCGCCGCGGTCAAAAGCGTCAGGCGCAGCGGCTGATTCTGTGCCGCGGCATCCTCACAAAGCAGTCGGATTGCAGAATGCAGATCGCCGTTTCCGAGCGGAAAGCCGTATGTACCGGCGCGGAAGCCTGCGCTGTATCGGCGGAGAAGCTGATCGCCGCAGAATGCGATCTCTGTGCCGTATTTTTCGCGCAGCAGATAGAGATTGACAAAGGATGCGTCATTCTCTCTGGCGGCGGAAAACGCGGCTGCTGCGGTGACAGCCGGTCTGTCGGATAAGCGTGGGGATGCGAATGATATTGCCATGCGGAGATCCGCCTTTCATACATGAATTATCATTATATTATATCATGAACGGCTGTATTTGTCAAACATCGCAGGACAGCAAAAAGCAAGCTGCGTCAGGATTTCACAGCTTGCTTTATACGGCTGACTGATAGAAGCGGATGTCAAACTGCGCACCCTGCGGCGCTGCATTGCGTACCTGAATGCTGCCGCCCTGTGCGGTAATGATGCGGCGCGCAAAGGCAAGCCCGATGCCGTAGCCTGCCTTGGAAAATGTCGATCCGCGGTAGAAGCGCTCGAAAATGTGTGGCAGATCCTCCTCGCGGATGCCGCTTCCGGTATCCGTGATCAGGATGCCGGTGTAGATCGCATTGGACTCCGCCTGAATTGTGATGCTGCCGCCCTCGGGCGTATGCTCCATGCAGTTTTTCAGCAGATTGCAGAGTGCCTCGGTACAGTACGGCAGATCGGCGCTGAGGGCAGTATCCGCCGGAATATCAATATTGACAGCGATATCTTTCAGCTCCAGTGCAACGGAGATCGGCTCAAGTGCTTCGGCAATGAGTGTGCGGCAGGGAAAGCGTGTTTTCTGGAATGTCACGGCACCTGCATCCAGACGAGAGAAACCGAGCAGCGTTTCGATCATCCACTGCATGCGTGTGAGCAGGGATTGCAGTTCATGGAGATTTTCCGCCTGCTGTTCACGGCTCAGATTCGGCTTTCGCATCATGTCCACGAGCAGGATCATTGCCGTCAGCGGTGTCCGGAGCTGGTGGGAGATATCCTCGAGCGATTCCTGCATGAAGCTCCGCTCCTGCCGGAGAGCGGCGTTCTGCTCGCGCAGCCGGACGGTCATTTTGCTGATTTCGGAAGCGAGGATGCCAAGCTCGCCTTCGGCATAGGTATCAAATGTGATCTGCTCGGCACCGTGGAGGATACTGCTGATCTCATCACAGAGCCGCTCGATCTGATTCTTTCGCACAGATGCAAAATAGGCGCGGAGTGCAAATGCCATGAGACCGGCAGCTAGGACGATCAGCGCAGCCGCCGGATGCAGCAGTCCGCACAGAACCGCTGTGATCAGCAGGAGTACGATTTTCAGGGCGGTTTCCAAGCCGCTGTAATCCTTCATTGCTCCGTGACCTTGTAGCCCATGCCGCGCACGGTCTTGATGATGAGCGGATTCTGCGGATCGTCCTCGATCTTTTCGCGCAGGCGCTTCATATAGACATTGAGCGTATTATCCGAGACCAGCTCGCTTGATACCGACCACAGCTCGTCGATCAGGCGGTCGCGCGTCATGAGCTGCCCTTTATTGGTCATCAGAATCAGCAGCAGCCGGTATTCCAGTGCGGAGAGGAACAGCTCTGTGCCGTCCTTCATGACGGTGCCCTTTGATGGATCGAGCGTGAGATTTTTGCAGCAGATTGTCTGGCTGCCGCGCTGTGTGCGTCGCATTGCATTTTTCATGCGTGCGATCAGTTCCCGCGGACGGAACGGCTTATTGATGTAATCATCCGCGCCGACCTCGAATCCGGCGACGGTGCAGGCTTCATCTGCCGATGCGGTCAGGAAAATGACCGGCACATCCGACTGCGATTTGATTGCCGAGCAGACGGAGAATCCGTTTCCGTCCTGCAAAGAGAGATCCAGCAGAATGCAGTCAAACGGATGCTCTGAAAAGCGCGCAAGTCCTTCCGTCTGACCGGCGGCATGTGTGACCTGATAGCCCTCTGCATTCAGAAACCGGATCAGAGTGCGCGCGAGCTGTTCGTCGTCCTCAACAAGCAGAATATTCGGCATGATGCTGACACTTCCCTTCGTTCTTTGTCTTTCATTTTATTATAGCATATTATTCACCATTTTTCAAGCGGATACATGATATCTATATTCATGGATAACACTGCCTGATCTCATATCGGATGCCGGCTTATAGCATATTATAAGGAAAAAACAATGGGAGAGAATGCAAAACGCTGATTCGCTTAATGGGAGTAATTACGGCGGCACTGCCGGCTGACCGCAATAATTGCAAATTTTGCGATGTTTCGTGATTTTGATTGACTTTTTGCAGATTCTGTGATATGATATAGATGGTATAATATTGTTTTATACCGCAATATTGTTTTAAGGGGAGTAAGAAAGAATGAAAGGAACGAAACTCTTCAGTGCGATCAGCACTGCGGCCGTTTTGTGCAGTGTAATGTCCGTACTGCCGGTACAGACAGTCTGCGCAGAGCCGGTCGAGCTGTTCTCGGATGATTTCGAGGACGGCAATTCATGCGGATGGGCGTCTCACGGCGACGCTGCGACCGTTTCGCTGACAACCGATCAGGCACACAGCGGAAAATCCAGTATGTTTATCACAGACCGTGAACAGGACTGGCAGGGCGCGGAATGCAGCAAGGTCGGCTATTTCTATGCCGGCGAAAGCTATTCCTGCTCGATGTGGTTCTACTATGACGATGCATCCGGCAACTCGTCACAGACCTTCCAGCTTGGCTACAAATATGTCCAGAACGGTGAAACGCGCTACGGCAGCGTCGGACAGGTCAATGCGGAAAAGGGCGAATGGAGCGAGCTGAAGGCGAATGTCACATTCCCTGCGGACTGCACCGGCATTACGCTTTATACGCAGTGCAGCGATACCGACCTGCCCTATTACATCGACGACTGCTCCGCGACCGGCGAGAAGCATGAGGCAAGCGATGCTGAGGGCTTTTCCTACGATTTCGACGACGGCAAGGTTGCGGACTGGTACGGCAGATCCTGCGATATCAAGGTCTCGGACAAAATGGCACACAGCGGCGATTATTCGCTCTATACCAGCAACCGCTCCGATCTCTGGATGAGCCCTGCGGTTGACTGCACGCTCTACTGCAAGCCGGGCGGATATTATTCATTCTCCTGCTGGGTTGCGTATGACGGCGGCAACTGGACCGATACTGCTTCCTTCCAGAGCTATCTGATGTATAATCTCGGCGGCACGATGCAGTATATGAATCTTGCCGATGAAATGACTGCGAAGGGCGAGTGGGTTCAGATCTCCACGCGCTATACGATTCCGGAGGGTGCGACGAATATCGCATTCTATGTGCAGCCGAAGTGGTCGAGCAATCCGTCTGATCAGGATCTGAGAATCGACTTCTATATTGACGATGTGGAATGCAAGGCGCTGGCGGATCCGGAAATCGAATCCGACCTTGCAAACCTCAAGGATACTTATAAGGATCAGTTTAAGCTCGGCTGTGCAGGTACGGTCTCTGAGATGACACCGAAAGCTGCACAGGATCTGGTCAAAAAGCATTTCAATTCGTTCACATTCGGCAATGCGCTGAAACCGGAATCTCTGCTCGATCAGACCAAGACTGCTGCATCCGGCAGCGAGACTGATGTCGTGGTATCGCTCAAGGGCGCAGAAAAGCTGTTTGATTATGCGAGAGCAAACAAGCTGCCGGTTCGCGGCCATACGCTGGTATGGCACAGCCAGACACCGGACTGGTTCTTCCGCAAGGGCTACAAGGCAGGCGGCGAATGGGCATCCCGTGAGACGATGCTCAAGCGTATGGAGAACTATATCAAGGCAGTGTTCGCTGCAATCAAAGCGGATTACTCCGACATTGACTTCTACTGCTGGGACGTTGTCAATGAGGCATTCCTCGATGACGGATCCTACCGCAAGCCCGGTTCGACCGAGGAGAACGACGCATATTCTCCGTGGATCAAGACGATCGGTGAGGATTACATCACCTATGCATTCCGCTATGCACGGCAGTATGCACCGGCCGGAACCAAGCTCTTCTACAATGACTTCAATGAATATACGCCTGCAAAGCGTGACGCGATCATCAAAATGGTCAAGGGCTTGCAGGAAGAAAAACTGATCGACGGCATCGGCATGCAGTCGCATCTCCAGATGAGCTCGCCGACTAAGGAAAGCTACGCAGAAGCACTCAAAATGTACGGCGATCTCGGTCTTGAGGTACAGGTCACAGAGCTGGATATCAACAATAAGAGCAATACCCGCTCTTCGCAGCTCGATCTGGCACAGCGTTACCGCGATATCATGAACACGATTCTCGATGCGAAAAAGGCAGGCACCAATGTCACCGCTGTTGTGATCTGGGGCATCACCGATTCGACCAGCTGGATCGGCGGATATCCGGTGCTGTTTGATGAGGATTATCACGCAAAGCCTTCGTTCTATGCGGTGCTGGATCCTTCCAAGACAATCCAGACTGTTCAGAACAAGGATGCGATCACGGTTTCTGTGAATCCCGGCGATTCGAGCGCAGCAATCAAGGAAAAAGAGCAGGCAGCATTCGATATGCAGGCAGCTTCTGCAATCGGCAATGCAGGCTTGTTCAAGACGATTTACAGCAGCGAAAAAGGTCTGGTAGTTTCCGTCACCGCGAAGAAGGCAGGCGATCTTGCTGTCATGTTCGACGGTAAGAAGCAGGCGCTGAAATCCCTGAGCGCAGGCGAGACCTATGAGTTCAGCCTTGCGGTATCCGATGCGAAAACCGGCACGCTCTGCGGTTTTGATATTGCAATCGGCGAAACCTGCTGGAACAGCATGGACGGCACGCTTTCTGCCGATAACGCCGGTACGATTACGATTGCGGATGCCCCGACCTGCGGTCAGGCAGCATCCGGCACGCCGAAGATCGACGGCGAGATCGACGATGTCTGGAAGAACGCAGAGAAGCTGGAGATCAACAATTTCCAGATGGGCAAGAAGGGCGTGAACGCGGAGGGTACCGCGCGCGTACTCTGGGATAACAACAATATCTATGTGCTTGTTGAGGTCACGGATCCGAACGGCATGCATGCATCCAGCTCGAACCACTATGAATGCGATACCGTTGAGGTCTTTGTGGACGGCAACAACCAGAAGACAGGCGCATATCAGCAGGATGATATTCAGTGCCGTGTCGGTTTCGACAACAGCAAGACCGTTTCTGATAACCACAGCGTTGACGATTATACCTCTGCGGCAGTCAAGAGCGCGAGCGGCTATATCGTGGAGCTGGCGATTCCGGCACAGGGCGTCACCTATACATCCGGCGGCACAATCGGCTTTGATGTACAGATCAACGACGACAATGACACCGGCGAGCGCGCAGGCGTGACAAACTGGAGCGGCGATAAATCCGGCATGGGCTATACCGATCCGCATTGCTTCGGCGTGCTGATGCTCACGGGCGATGCACCGGCGCTCAGAGGCGATGTCAATGTAGACGGCAGAGTCGATGTTTCCGATGCAGTTCTCCTTTGCCGCTTTGCCGCGGAGGACAGAACTGCTGTCATCAAGGAGCAGGGCAAGATCAATGCCGATGTGGACGGAAAAACCGGTCTTACAACGGATGATGCGATTCAGATTCTGAAGTATATTGCAAAGCTCGTCAAGACACTTTGATTATACAATGCGAAAACGCAGCAGATACGTTCTGTTGCGTTTTCTTTTTATGATTTTATGCATCTTTCATATAATTATCACAATCGAATGGTAGAATAGCACCAAAGATAAAACCCATCACGACCGGAAACGAGGGAATGATATGAAACATTTAGGGGCAATACTGCTGATCACCGGCGGTATGCTGCTGACTGCCTGCGGC
>JAGKVC010000178.1 GCA_021152595.1 Clostridia bacterium | reverse complement strand
GCCGAGTCCGGGCATGCTGCGTACCGGTGTTGTCTCCGTGTATATCTCGATTGGTTTGTTCTCGCTGGTTGTCAATGCAATCGGTAAAAAAATGATTGCCGCAAGAGCGCTCCACAATTTTGAGCGTCTGACTGACGGCAACCCAAAATACGCAATCCACTATGTTGAAGATGAGAAGCGCGCCGAAAACCTGACGCGCGGTACAACAGGGGATTTCCCGATTCTTGCTGCGATGCAGCCGGTTGACAATCCGGAGGATTTCCTGAAATACACGTTCTCCACGGATGTTGCCGACAAATTCTGCCGGACCGCTGTTCCGCTGATCACGCTTCTGGCAGGTCTGTTTGCAGTCGGTATTGCACTGCTGCGGCGCGACCATGTAGACAGCGCTGTCTGCTACGGTACTTCAATCTTTGCGCTTTGCTTCTCTGCATGTGCATGTACCGCAATTACACTGATCTCCAATCTGCCGATGCTCTCCGGCACAAGAGATTATATCCGGAACAGCGGCATGCTGCTCGGTTACCAGAGCGTTGATGACTTCTTTGATGTCAATACCGTTATGGTCGATGCAACCGCACTGTTTCCGCAGGGATCGACGAAGCTCGAGTCCATTCAGGTTGTCGGAGAAGCGCACACCGAGGAAGCACTCCGGTATGCAGCAAGCCTGACAAATCATGCAGGCAGTATTCTCAAGGATATTTTCGCCAATGCGATTCTGACAGAAGAAACGCTGCTTCTGCCGGTGGAAAACTATGTTTACGATGAGAGCAAGGGCATCAGCGGATGGATCGAGAATAAGCGTGTGCTGCTCGGAACCCGCGACATGATGATTGAACACAGCATCGAGGGCATCCCTGCAACGGCAAAGGTTCGCAGCATGGTCAAGGACGGCGAAGATGCACTCTATCTCTCGATAGCCGGAAGCGTTGCGGCACTGTTCATTGTCCGTCTGGAAGCAAATAAATCCATTCGTCACTGGCTCAAGGAGCTGGAACGCGAAAACCTGTTTTTGCTTGTCAGAAGCACGGATGCAATGCTTTCTCAGCGCCGGATTTCCAAG
This sequence comes from Clostridia bacterium, assembly GCA_021152595.1. Classification (GTDB taxonomy): domain Bacteria; phylum Bacillota; class Clostridia; order Oscillospirales; family Ruminococcaceae; genus Firm-04. The sequence continues at coordinate 5,175 of JAGKVC010000178.1, read as the reverse complement.
CTGTTCGGTATGCGTGAGGAGCATGTCAAGATTATTCCTGCGCGTTACGAAGCCGATTTTATCGAAGAAACAAGACCGCTCCAGACAGCAAAGCCCTCCATGCTCTGCGCCGGAAGACTCGCAGGCTTTATCCAGACAATCATCGGCGCAAAGCGCATTCGTTCGATTGCCAATCTCGGTTTGATCCTTCAGGCTGTTACAGCATGCCTTGGTTTCCTTTTTGTCCTGATTTTCATTATTCTTGGAGCATACAACGAGGTCAGCGGCGGCATTCTGCTGATCTATCATCTGATCTGCACGATTGTAACAGTCCTGACGATCCGCATGAAGGATACCTGATCCGAAAGGGGATGTCAATGAGACATCGAAATTTCATATCCGTTCTGGCAGCACTGGTACTGTGTATTCCGCTCTCCGGATGCGATCTTCTGTCACTTCCGGATGATGCAGAAACCGAGAATTCCGTATCTGATCACAAGGATCAGCGGTTTGATACAGCTTCCTTGAAAGCAAAAGCCGAAGAATGCCGCAAGGTCTGGAATGATTCCGGACAAAGCGAACTGATTCAAACACGGATCGACGAATTTCTGGACGCAGTCGATTCTGCATATTCAATTCAGATGCGCGCGCAAATTGAATACTATTCCGACTGGAACAATGACGATCTGTTTGCGCTCTCCAATGAAACATCAGAGGATTACTGCATCGCAGATGAAATCGCAGCGTGGTTCTTTGCGAACGGGTATCAGTCTTCATCTTATCCGGAGTTGTTCGAGCCCTACGCAGATTCTGAAAATCTCTCATATTACACATTGAATAATCTGACGCGCGTCATCGCCTACGCACGCAGTGACGCTTCCAGTCACTCCGGTCTGATTCAGGATTACTATGATCTCGCCTATGATGATGACATGGATCCGGATGAAACGAACAAGCGCTGCGCAAAGATCTATCTGGATCTGCTCAAGGATTACGACGTATCAGATGCACTGTTTGACTACTATTTGCGCGATTATACCGCAAAGGAAGCCTCTACAATCTATCAGACAGTTCTCGAGAAATTTGTGCCGCTTCGGGACGCGCTCAAAGAGCAGATCGGCACAGACGATATCTGGAACAGGCAGTGCAATATTGATCCTTACGCTGAATTGAAAAAGTATGCGCCGCGGCTCGGGGAAAATATATCCGAGTCTGTAACGAAGCTGGTTTCCGATCGGTTGTATACAGAAGCAAGGGGCAATAACTGCTACGACGGCAGCTTTACTGTCAATCTTCCCGGCGAACAATCCGCTCTGATCTATACCTATCTGAGCGATGTGTTCTATGATTTTATCACGGTGACACATGAATTCGGACATTTCCATTGTGACTGGCGCGACGTCACGCCGGTCTATATGCAAAGCATGAACTTTGACATTGCAGAAGCACAGTCGCAGAGCATGGTCACGCTGTTTCTGCCGTACTATCCGGATATTTTCGGAGAGGACGGTGCGCTGTATCAGCGGACTGTGCTGTATGATCTGCTGGATTCCCTGATTGCAGGATTTGCAGTCGGCGAATTTGAGTACGAGGTTACGCAGCAGCTTGATGACCTGAAGCCTGCTGAAGCCGCTGCGTTGTTTGCGGAGATCATGGAGCAAAGCGGCGTCGATATGGAGCTTTATCAGGTAACGCATCTCTATGAACAGCCCGGTTACTACATCAGCTACGGCATTTCCGCATTGCCGGCGCTGGAAATGTATGATCTGGTCGAAAAGGATCACCGGAATGCGCTCGAAATATATGATCAGCTCAGCTCCTGCTCATGCATGAACGCGCAGTACACCTTCAAAGAGGTCATGGCAGAATGCGGCTTTCCGGATTTCTTTGATGATGAAACACTCAATCAGCTTGCTGATTCACTCTCTGAGCAGATCGGCATCGACACAGCAGAATAAAAAACACCGGATACAGAATCCTTTGACTCTGTATCCGGTTTCTTTTTTAGATTGGTTCAGTTGTACTGTTCTCTTCAAAGACAGACCGCAGCAGGTTTGCCATATCAGAGCGGAACACCGGTGTTTGCAGATCATAGATCCGCTCGGATGCAATGGACTCCATTTGCTTTTCGGTATGCACATCGTCGATCATGAAGATCGGGACGGCAGGGGAGAGTCCTCGGATTCTGGTGATGCAGTTTTCCTTTTGCATATCCAGATCAGACCGTCGAAGCACAATCAGATCATACGGCGTTTCCTGCATTTCTGAGAGCTTCAGATATGCGCAGACACCTTCCAGATCAGATTGCCAGTCGCTCTGCATACCGGATTCGCGCAGAATTTCGATGGTAGCGATTGCAGCAGCCTGCTGAGAATCCCAGATCAAAGCGCGTTTTCCGAATGTCTTACGCAGCGGGAAAATCACAGGTGTACGCTGAATCTCAAACGGAATCCGCAGCACAACGGCACTCGCATGATCGGGGAGCGGTACAAATTCCAGCGTACCGCCCATAATTGCAATCAGACGTTTGCTCAGATAGATATTGTACTGCTGATAATCCGGATTGTTCAGGAAGAAAGCCGCTTCAACGGATTTCATCGGATCATTCTGCGGAATCGGGGACAGAATACCGCTTTGAATATCAAGAGAAACGCTGTCGCCCTGCATCACGAGAGAGAATTCATACATCGCCTGATTATCGTTCTCGGACGGTGTTTCAGCCAGCCGCAGGGAGATCTCCGATTCATCCGGAAGGGAACGAATCACATTAAAGAAAATGTTTTCAACGAGGAATGAGAGTCTGCGCGAATCGCACAGCACAATCTCATCATTGACATGCGTTGTATAGGAATAGAACCGGATCTGTTTTTTCTCAAACAGTTCACGGGAATTCAGCCGGAGCTTCTGCATCAAGGTCAGCAGACTGGTCGGCTCACGCAAAAGCGGAAGCTGATTATTTTCCAGCAGCAGCAGATCTTTTGTACATGCCGTCATAGCAGAAAGGCGCTCATAAGCCGCAAAGATTGTGCCGGTATCCTGATGCTTTCTTGCGTTTTCAGGCAAATCGCGTTCGAGCTTGTCGATTGCACCGTAAATCTGATTCAAGGCAAGCTGGAAGCTGCTTGCGATATTCATGAACACATGCGCGCGGCGAATTCGAGCACGTTCATTGGTGCGCAGATTTGCGAGGAGCTGTTCTTTTTTCTTCTGGAGCGAAATCAGATGCGAATCGCGGTTCTGGATTTCATCATTCACATTTTCGACATAGGTCAGCGCGAAGCTCTTTCCGTTCTCATTGGTCAGGAACTTGATGCCGACATTGCACCAGAGATATTCACCTTTGCCGGAAACATCAACAAGGAAAAGCTCTTTCAGTTCGCCATGCTTCTCACGCGCTGCCCGAAGAATATGATCATAGGAGAAGATGTGGTTAAACTCTGCACGCTGATCCGGATGGACAAAGCGTTCCGCATAATGCTCACAGTAATCCTGAAAACTCTTGGTATCGGAATCCGGAATCAGATCTTCATTTTCGAGATGATAATGCCGGATTGTATCTGCATCGAGATCCACCTCACCGACATGAATAAAGGTATCTGTCAGCAGATGATCGACCTTTCGGTGCATTTCAAGCTGTTCATGCTCGGAGCGTGTCAGATTGTTTCGGCTCGTGACCTCATCATCCACATCGGAAATGTAGATCATCGTATGCAGAACATCATCCTCATCCTTTTGCAGATACATTTCTGCGCGGACAAAGCGCCAGCCGTTCTCCGTTTTATGGCGATAGTCAATCGAGATCTGCCGCTTGCCCTGCCGGTAGCTCTCCTCAGCAGTGAGCGGAAGCAGCGCGATCGCAACTTTCTTATAATCCTCCGGATGGCAGTGCGGCATGATCATCCGCTCAAAGAACTGTCCGAACGGACATTCCATCGGCGGCATAACCATGTGATTTGCAATTCTGTAACATCGGGAGACTTTTCTGCTGTAATCATTTTCAATGAACCAGATATAGCGGTTCCGGATCAGCGTATAGAACTGCTCTGTGATCGTCTGCTGCGCACGGATTGCAGCAAGCTCTTTCCGCTTCTGTGCGTCAATATCCTGTACTGCATAGACCGCCTCAACCGGCATGCCGTCCTCTTCACGGATTACCGTAAAGACAGAACGTGTCCAGCGATAGTTGAGATTCGGATCCTGCTGAACTGCCACACGGCGGTAGATCATACTGATCTTGTTTTCATTCGGATCCATATATTCCGAAATACTTTTCGGATCGGAAAAAATATGCATTTTCTCGCGGTCATCCGGATGCACAAGCTGCATCAGGCGGCCTGCTATTTCGTCATATTTATACACATGCTCCATGGAAAAGAACGGCGCAAGATCCGGATGCACGGAACATACCACAACATCCTCAGTCCGCAGATCAATATGCACCATCAGACGGAAAATATCTCCGACAGCGGTCAGGATGTAGCTGTTGCGCTGCGAAACAGTTTCCAGTTCACTCCGGTAGCGGTCAGAACGCTCCTGAACAAGATGCTGTTCATTACTGTCCTTACCAAAGAGCAGAACAATGGACTGATTGAGGGCAGCAAGCGTAAAACTCGCCCAGCGGTATTCCTCGTCAACAGACCGGCGGACAGTACAGGTCGGGGAAGTATTCGCCTCAAGAAACAGCCGGATCTGTGCTTCGGAAAAGCATGAAAGGAACTGTTCACGGTCCTCAGGATGAATAACAGCCTCCGCATATTTCTCAAAATAAGCGGAATAAGAGGGGAACAATGCCTGCGTATTCATCAGCGGATTCTTATCGTTGATGATCGAGGCACGCTTGGAGATCGTATCAATCCGGACCGCCGTAAAATACGCAGAAGTCAGAACCGCCTTCATGAGCTGGAGAGCTTCCGGCGGCGGACCGTATGCACGCTTATCAATGGTCAGAACAAAAACATCCTGATATTCCCAGTGAATACGGATTGCATGGAGAACAGCGCTTTCCGGAAACCACGGATGATCGTCCAGCGTCAGCGGAATCAGTCTTCCGGAAGCCGCAGCAGCTTTCAGCATATTGTCGATTTTTTCATTCTGAAACAGATCCGAAAAAACGGTATCTTCATTGGTATCCGGAAAATAATTGGAAGCCGAAGCGTTGATATAGAGCAGCTTCAGAGAATTCTGCTCGAAGATCAT
>JAGKVC010000001.1 GCA_021152595.1 Clostridia bacterium | reverse complement strand
ACTCCTTTCCGTGCAAGCAGAACCAAATTCTATATATCTATTATAGCGCGATATACCGAATTTGGCAATACCTTTCTGCAAACTTTTAAGCCGTTTCCGTTTCGTTCATAGCGGCATTTACGGCGAGTCTATTCATGACTTCATCGAGGTCTTTCTCCCCGACGAAATGACTATGCACGATGTAACGGCAGCCGTCAATGACCTGTACCGTTGTTCGTGTCGGGCAGTCCTGAAACTGCTCCAGTCGGTTGTTCTTGTTGACTGCCTTCTTTCTCTCTACGGCAGTTGTGTTTGTATTCATAGCGAATTTTACTCCTTAGCTTCTCTTTCTCTACGCTTTTAGAGCGGAGGGCATCGCATTCTATCTCTTACCCTCAACAGCCGTAAGATCGGCTCAGTATTTTGAGCCGACTGAGTATTTTACGGCTGCACTGTTTTGTTCTCCCTTGTTATGGGGAATTGCCTACACCGTTGTAAGCAAAATCAATCATCGTCACGGTCAGGATCATCATAGAACCTGATCTCGTCACTGTCAGTGTTGCTGTCAGCAGCGACATTACTGTCCGTGCTGTCGGAAGTTTTCACTCCGCAGAGTTCAAGCAGTTCTGCATCAGACATACCGCTTGCTCTCAGTTTCTGCAAAAGCAGATGCTCCGAGCTGATGATTTCATCAAGCTCCCTGGGCTTGCAGTTGTATTCCTCTGCCATCGCAAGACGGGTAACCTCTTTCAGCTTCTCCTCCAGCGATTTTTTCTTTGCAGTATCACTGGCGATACGCTTTTCCAAAACCTTGATCTTATCAATGAGCTGATCTCTCTTTTCTGTATAAAAGCCCATTCAAAAATCACAACCTTTCTATTTTTGTTCCAAGCAGTTTTTGAAATTCTTACTGCTATGATCTCATTATAGCGCACACTTCTACGAAAAAACAATCCGCATTGCGCACAATCTTTTGTTCACGGCTTGTTCATAAAAGACCGGGGAATTTTCGCTTTTCAAAAATCAAAATTACGCTATTTTGCAGAAAAATGAATGTAGTCATTTTGACGAAGACTGAAAATCGCCAGTCTTGACTATTTTGGATTTTTCAAGTATGATGTTTTCAGGGATCGGCGGAGAGCTTATCAAGCAAAAGCGATACAGAGAGATAAAGTCGCTGACGCTCCCATTCTCTCACAGGAGTGAGCGAAAATGACCGTGCAGGGACGCACGGAATACGACACGCTCCGCAGGAGCGTTCACAATTCGCAAGCTCGGCAAATCGTGGGCGCACTTTACGGCAACCCACAATTCGCACCGCTTGCAAGAGGGACGCCCCTTGAACCCCGATTCAGAAAATATAAAAAGAAAGGAAACAATGATTATGGAGAACAACAAAAGGCGTGATCTTTACTTGAAGATCAGAGTAAATCAGGAAGAACTTGATTACATCGGCCGCAAGTTTCGGGAAAGCGGAATGAAGTCTCGAAGTGATTTCGTCAGGGCGATGATCTATCAGGGATACATCGTGAAGTTCAGCGAATTTGAGCTGAAGGAGCTTATCCGGCTGGCGAGAAATATTTCCAACAATATCAATCAGATCGCTGTCCGTGCAAACAGCGGCGGCAAGGTTTATGATAATGACATTGCCGACATTAAGAAAGGGGTGGTACAGCTCTGGCAACCACTAAGATATTTTCAGTCTCAGTTGATGAGCTTGCATCGCTGAAATATATCGCCAATCCTGAAAAAACGGACAACGGCAGACTTATCATCACAGACGGGTGCAGCTCTGATCCAGAACAGGCACACCATGACTTTCAGGAGATCAGGAAATGCGGAACGGGGAAAAGCTATGTTCTTGCACAGCACTTCATTGTCAGTTTCAAGCCTGGGGAGATTCTGCCGGAGCGAGCTTTGCAAGTCGGTCAGGAGATATGTGAGCAGTTTCTCAAAGGCGAGTATCAGTATTTCATGGCTTGTCATATCGACAAGGAGCATACGCACCTTCATGTGGTTTTTAATAATACCAACTGCATCGACGGCAGGACTTTTGAAACTCATGAGAACCGCAGGACTACAAAGCAGGACAGGTCATTTCAGAAACTCATGAACATCACCGATGAGGTATGCAAGCGGCACCACCTTTATGTTATCGAGCGCCCTGAAATGGGCAAAGGTAAGAGTCATTGGGAATGGGATATGACACGACAGGGATTATCGTGGAAGGATAAACTGAAATACATAATAGATCAGGTTGTCAAGGTCAGTGAGGACTTCGATGACTTCCTTGCCAAGTGCGCCGATTTCGGAGTGCTTGTTGAATACAATCCTGAGCATAAGATCGACCTGAAATTTATGCTTGCCGAACAGCGTGAACGTAATCCGAGAGCTAAGTTCACCCGTAGCCGGACGCTTGGCTGGTTTTATGAAACCGAGCAGATCAAGAAGCGTATCGCTCAGTATATCGGTGGAATGATGTATGTGCCGAGAATAAAAGTCAAGGTCATCACACCTAAAGCAGAGGAAAACAAGTTTATCCGTGATGCTATCGACCGTGAGAATATGAAGCTCACAAGTAAGGCGCTGAATATTCTGACCAAGTACGGCGTGACCGCAGATGAGGCGAAAAGTGCCGCAATTTCCGCATTCAGTGAAAGGGTAAAACTTGTACAGGAGCTCAACATCCTTGCTAAAGATATCAGGGAGTGTGAGGAGAAAGTAGAGCTGATCAAAAAACTTCGTGAGGTCAGACCATACCATGAGGAATTCAAGGCACTTGAAGGTCGGAAAAAGGAGAAATATAAAAAAGATCACAGCGGTTCCCTTCAGGAATACTATGATCTTACACAAGAAATATTGAAATGGTATCCGAACGGGCATACCCCGACCGCTGAGAATCTCGAAAAGAAAATCGAAGTCCTTACCGCCCAGCGTTCACAGAAAAATGCTGAATACAGGGCAGCCGATCAGAAAGCGAGAGAGCTGTCCGAAGCATCAAGAGAGATAGAAGAATTCCTGCGTCAGGAGCAGCGCCGTGTTCAGCAAAAGAAAAGAAATCGGAATGACCTTGAATAATACAGCGCATTGCACCGGGGATTTTGCGATATTGCTGCGCCCTGCACAAGAATGATTACAATTATCCCAATATGCTGGACTCTGGAAATGGTGTGGAGTATAATATAGCTACAATACATTTTCGGAGGTGCAGTTATGTTGATAATTCCTGAGTTGGCGATGCCGAGAACACGCAAGGTCACTACCATCTGCAACGGCAAACTTGAGGTCTGGACGGACTACGAACAGGCAAAGGCGTATTTCCTTGAACTCATGATGACCACCGATGGCGAGGAGCGTGAGCGAGCAGAATGCGTTTACATTCAGCTCACACACGGCTTGTCGGAATGTTCAGACGAGGACGAATAATCAGCATAGAGGCTTTGCAGAATTGCAGAGCCTTTTGCTATACCAATATAGCTTGCAACTTTTCCAAAACAGTGCTATAATTGTATCACTGATATTTTTCAGAATTATCCGACACTTCGCATTCCTCGATCGTATTATAGGTGAAGGGAGGTTAGAGCAATGTCAAAATCTTTGTTGCGTACGGACAAGGAGATTGCAGAAATCTACGAGCGACATCGACTGACCGTGTATCGAGTGTGCTTTGCATACATGAAAAATCCTATGGATACCGAGGACGCTGTTCAGGAGACTTTTTACCGACTTATCAGTAAAAATCCACGGTTGGAGTCTGTTGAACATGAAAAGGCGTGGCTTATCAGAACGGCGACCAATATCTGCAAAGATGAGTTGAAGCACTGGTGGCGAAAGCATGAGAACATTGACGATCACCTTGAATTACAGACCGAGGACACTATCAAAGTTGATGATGTGTTTCAAACTGTCATGGAACTTCCCGATAAATATAAAACTGTTATATACCTGTATTATTACGAAGGATATGACAGCGCAGAGATCGCAGGTATTCTCAAAAAGCCTAAATCGACTATACGGAATCATTTGCATGAAGCTCATAATCTCCTGAAAGAAAGGTTAGGTGAGTATATCTATGAAGAATGAAACGATCATTGCATCATGGGACAAGATACTGCCTGATGAGACCGCCGACGAGCGTATGCGCTCTAAGATCATGGAGTATCAGCGCTCTCATCAAAGAAAGGATCTGGTGATTACTATGACAAAGACCATGAAGAAGCTCATTCCGATTGCAGCCTGCTTTATTCTTGTGATTGCTGTTACAGCATTCATAGGTATTCAGAATAATTGGTTCGGGACAAAGGAATATATGGTGACACTGGACAATGGAGATACTCTCATATTTGGAAAAGACAATCCGATAGGTGAAGCGTCCTATGCTTATGATTATGAGGTCAAAGACAGGCAATTGACTGCTGGTGAACTTCAAGCACTGTTTCCTGCACTCAGCTACAATACTGAGAATGGCAATCCGTATGCTGCATTCAAAGCAGATACAGGCGAAATGCTCCGTCTGGAATTGACGATAGATGATGTTCATATCCACCTTGCAAAAGCCGGCTTGCCTGCCACAGATACCGTGATCGCAGGAGAGAACAGCACTGCTGACATCAACGGCATTCCTGTGAAAACAGGCTATTTTGTAACAGATGCCAACAGTAAGGGTATCAGAACTGCGATCTTCTTTGCAGAATTTGAAATGAATGACACTATTATTTATTTGGAGCTTACCGGAAATGAACAGGACAGTGAGCAACTCAGTGAGAAGCTGTCCGATACATTATACAGCATGATCGAAAGCGATGCTCCCAATATATCTGTTATCAAATTTGAATAACGACCAAGCCGTCCTCGTGACTTCGGGGACGGCTATTATATTGGATAACCCTGCGGCGAACGGAAATGCCCTCACAGCCGTCACGAGCCTGCGGAGCGTAAAACTAACCAATGAAAACAGCACCCTCTCAGAACGCGATGAGAAGGTGCTGTAACAATCATATTATGTTTGACTTTGATTTGCTTTCCTAAAATTAATCATATATGCCCCGACATTCAAAGTCAATGCTCCGATCCACGCAATGATCTCAGCGTAAGCAGTTGCCTGAAAGCCAATATGCGGAAGCAGGAAGATGATCGCAGGAATACGCAGTGCCATTTCAGCAATTCCCGACAGCATCGGAATCAACGGATACCCCATACCCTGCGTTGCATTGCGGTAAATGAACAGCAGATTCAGCAATATCAGCCCCGCACCGCATATCCGCAGATATTCTGCGGATAGAGCGATCGTTTCACTCTCATCAAGCATGAAGTCAGCAAGGCGTTTTGACAGCAGTATCATAGCAGAGCCTAAGAACAGATAGGAAACCAATGCAATATTGATACAAACACGAACGCCCTGTCTGATACGCTCGGTCTTGCCTGCGCCGAAATTCTGACTGACAAAGGAAGAAACCGCAAAGCCTGCCGTGAGGGACGGGAGCATAAACAGGTTCAGGTACTTGCTGCACACTGAATATGCCGATGTATAAGCTACACCGCAATCATTGACATATCCCTGAACCACCATACAGCCTACCGCAGTGATCGAGTTCATACACGCCATCGGTATGCCATTTTTCAGCAGCAACAGGGACATTGCCGTATCCGATTCAAAATCATCTTTACAGATTTCAAGCTGAGGTATCTGTTTCATTTTCAGATAGCAGATAAACGCCGATATAGCTTGTGATATTACAGTTGCCGCTGCTACTCCCTCAACACCTGTGTGAAAGAGAAATATCAGGATATAGTCCAAAGCAATATTGATCGCCGAGGAGATCATAATTGCAAGAAACGGCGTTTTACTGTCACCGACCGAACGGAGAACACCCGAAAGCAGATTATACGCTATCGTTGCTGCCAGTCCGCCGAAGATGATATATCCGTAGATCAGGCTGTCTTCCAGTATGATCTGGTCTGTCCGCATCAAAAGCAATATCGGTTTCAGAAGCAAACAGCCTGCCGCCGTCAGGATCACTGTCAGTATCGCTGACAGCTTCACAGATAATGCAACAGACTTGCGGACGGCAGTCATATCGCCCGAACCGAAGTTCTGAGCGATGATAACGGCAAATCCGCCTGTTACACCCATTGAGAAGCCTATTATCAGCAGTGATAAGGACGAGAGGTTGCCGACTGCACCGAGGGCATTGTCGCCTAATCCTCGCCCGACGATAGCCGTATCAGCTACCGAGTAAATCTGCTGAAGAAGATTGGTCAAGAGCATCGGAAAGAAGAAACCAAGCAGTTTTCCCGATACTTTGCCGTTTGTCAGGTCATTCGTATGATCCATTCACATCACCTCTGCCAATAAATATAGCATATCTCAGTTGTATTTTATATCTGGAAACTTGAATTTATAGCTGAAAAGTGATATAATATGCAGAAGAAAGGCAGGCAATGCGTATGAAAATCAGAAATGAGCTGAATGCAGAGCTTTTTCGGCAGAAAATGGATAATTTCAAGCGTTCGGAACATTCCGTGAAGCCAGTCGAGTTTACTTCAATATGCAATGGGGATATGGATGCTGTGAAATTGCAGCTCAGTGAGGGTGAGCTTGCTTTAATCGCTGATGGCAGGCTCATGTCTAAAAACAAACTGAAAAACGCTGTGTATCACTTTGTTTTATGTGCATCGGCAATCGCTTCCACTTGTATGGATATGGGCATGGGGCAGACAGAAGCCTATACACTATCTGATCTCTATGTCCTCAAAGCCGATACTTGCAGGACGATAGACGGTGTATGCAGGCTCTATGAAGATATGTGCCTTGACTTCACCGAGCGAATGCAGGAGATACGCAAGGAAGCAGTTATTTCGCTTCATATCCGCAAGTGCATTGACTATATCTATGAGAACTTAGGTGCTGATCTGTCTGTAAAGACTCTTGCAAAAGCAGCAGAGCTGAATCCTGCCTATCTGTCAAGACTGTTCCGGCAGGAGGTCGGCATTCCTTTGAAACGCTTTGTGAAAGAAGCAAGGGTAGATACAGCTCAAAATCTTCTCCGATATTCCGACCTTTCCTATCTTGTGATTTCTACCTCTCTTGGCTTTTCCACTCAAAGTGTGTTTATTGCCGTGTTTAAGGAAATCACAGGCATGACACCAAAGGTGTACCGTGAAACGTATTATACGAAGAATAAATAGAGATATTTCAAAACAAAACGCCACTCTCCCTAATGTGTTGGAGAGTGGTGTTCTTGTTTATCGAATTTGATTCTGCTTATTGTGTGGGGTTACTTAATGGATATTTGACATTTGTAATGCATACATTATACCATGCGGCAGATAAAAAAGCAATGCCGGATGCTGCACCGGACTGTCGGATTGCATCCTTCCGCACAGGAACTGAGCTGCTCCGATGATGTGACGATCCGCGGAATCTGACAATGCATACGATAATTGCAGCGCCTGGCTGTGTATTCCGATCCGAACGGATTTGGCATCTCCGCTGCGGATTGGGCGTACAATGCAGCAAACGGCAGAGCTGCGGACTACGGACTTGACCTTGCGGCTCAGGTATACGGGAAAACAGAGCAGACGCAAGCGCATCCAATTCGACTGAAATAACAAGAGCAGGTTGATCGGTTCCGTTTTTTCGATCAGCCTGCTTTTTGATTGCCTGACATGATTGACATTTTCCTTCTGCTATGCTATAATTCTGATTAAGACAAGAGCCATTGATTCCGGCAGAAAACAAACTGTGCGGAATCTGCGCAGGGTACATGTATTCATAGGGATGTACGGATTTCGTGCATTCACAAAGCTGAGAAAGGATAGGAAACAATCATATGGCAATGAATCACGCATTCTGCCCTTTATGCGGGGCAGTCATTACAGTTGATCTTTCACAGGACGCGCAGCTCTGCTCCGTCTGCGGCAGACCGTTTCTCAATGCACAGGCAGTTTTTGCCGATCCCACACCGACTCCGGCACCGGCGCCGGTGCCGACGACCGCAGCCTTCTCCAAAAAGGAATTCAATACCACGCCCCTGAGCGATCTTGAAATCGAATACGGCGTGCTGCGGCGCTATAAAGGAAAAAACAGCTATGTTATTCTGCCGGACTGCATCAAAGAGATCGGCAGCAATGCATTTCTCACCGCCCGGAATCTTCGCGTTGCCGTACTGCCGGACAGCATTACCAAAATCGGCGCACAGGCGTTCTCGGAGTGCCGTCAGCTGATCAAAATGCGGATTCCGGATACAGTCACGCTGATCGGAAGCGGCGCATTAACCGGCTGCAAGGCACTGACAGAATTTACGATTCCGAACGGCATACAGACCGTTGCAAGCGATACCTTCTGGGGATGCACGGCGCTGAAATCCGTCCGTTTTCCGTCCGCACTCCGCCGTATCGAAGCCAATGCCTTCCACGGCTGCACCGCATTATTATCCGTGCAGGTACCGGCAGGCACGTCGATTGCAGACAGTGCCTTCCCGCCGCAAACGAGCATTGTCAGAATCTGATTTCGCAAGCAAGATGGGATTCAGCCTGCATTTCTGATACAAAGCCGAATCTGCCGCAGCCGTTCCTGCAATGCTGCACATTGCAGGAGCGGATACGGAGCGTATAGGAATAAAAAAGCACCTGCATAGAGCAAGTGCTTTGTGTATATTCAGTTCAAGCACGAAATCCAAATTTCACATGAAAGGCAAGCGAAACGTCTTAGTTTTCTTTCATCTTATCATACTTCTTGTTTGCTTCATCAATGTATTTTCCGACACGTTCCCTGATAGTATCCTGATATACAAATGCCAGACATTTCACGATCTCCGCATCATCAGAAGTCAAAAAACCGATGATATCCTCTGCCCTGAATGCGGGGTTCATCACTGTCATTGCAAAACAGTATTCAAAATACTTACGCTCCTTTGCGGTTTCATAGTATTTCATGATTTCAACAAGCATCGGATAATACTTCGGTGCATCTGCGATCACACCTTCAGCATTAAGCCATTTTTCAAAATAAGGCAGGGAATCATGCATTTCCCACACAATCGTTTCATAGTTTTCCGGTCTGAAAATTGCACTGAACACAGAGAACGCATCTTCATAGCCTGCTTTGACAAGGATTCTCGCAAGCATCACTTTGTTTTCATTTTTCGTTTCGGTCACAAAAGCACTGTGAACATCCGAGAGAAACTGCTTTGTTGCACATTGCGGATTGACTTTGAGCCAAATGCTCCGCAGCAATTCGATATCAGGATCCTTTTGATACTGTTCAAGGTGTTCCTCGATTGTTCCGTGCGGTGTGGATTCAAAACCAATATGATCATATCCCAGACACGCCTCGTCCAGCCATTTGAGATAGAATTCCTTGAATCCATGCAGCGGAATGGGATGATAAAATGCCCTTCCTTCATCAGTGTACGCGATCTCGCCGAAATGTTCCTTTTGCAGCATCAGTCCGATCCCGCTGCCGCAGCCCGTATCCAATACCTCAAATGCAAACTTTTCCTGCCCTATTTTATAATTCGGCAGTCCTTCGTTGAGGAATCCGTATTCATCTAAATCTAACGGATAAAACCGCCAATCGCCTTCCCATATACCGCCGTTTCCGACATTCGTGATAAACCACACATAGTCTTCCGGCAGCTTCACATCATTTGCAAGTTCATACAGTTCGACGTCTTCCTTTGAGATCACATCATATAATACTGCTTCGCGACCCATGGACTGCAGCTTTTCGATCTTTTTCCGGATTGCAGCAGCTTCCGGGTCATTTGTATTATATTTGCTCATAAAACAGCCCCCTTCTCCTATACCACGATTATAGCACAGCAGGGAGAAATAGTCAAGCTGTGAAAAGCATCCCGCATACTGGTAATGCGGGATGCTCTTTTGGTTATCAGAGAATCAGGTTTGCCCTGTTCCCTGTGCTGTCACTTAATATCCCTTGACCTCGCAGGTGAGGTACTTTACATACCACCGGATGTCATCGGCGTTCACAGCACCGTCCTGTGTGACGTCAGCGATCTTCTTGGCTCTGGAACCGGCGGAGTCGTCAAATGCGCCTGCGATGATCGCCTGCTTTGTGAGCGTCATATCAATGACATTTATCTCGCCGTCCTCATTGACATCGCCCGGCAGATAGGGCTCCTCTTTCTGCGGCTCGAATACCGTCACGGTATCACGCAGCGAAATAATGTTCTGATAGAAGGACTTGGGATTGCAGTTTTTGTCGAACGGCAGCGGATTACCGCCCTGTGTGCCGTCAGCTTCCTTATAGGACTGCCGCCAGCTTGCGCCGTCACAGTGTCCCCAGAGTGACACGCTCGAAATACCCTTGGAGCGCTCCGCCGCAACCTTGAATATATCGACAAAGAGATTCGCGCCTTCCTCCTTCGAGCAGGTTGTCACATCGAGCTCGGTGATCTGCACATCGAGACCGAGGCTGTTGAATTTGTCGATCGCGTCTGCGTAGGTGCCGAACTGCGGATCCTTCGAGGCCGTCGCGCTGCCGGTATAGCCGAAGTCGCAGTAGTGCATATGCGACTGCATGCCGATTCCGTCGATGTAATCGCCCTCTGCAATGATCTTCTTTGCCATGTTGTAAAGATCGTCACATTTCGTGACGAAATACTCGTTGTAGTCATTCATATAGAGCTTGCAGCCCTCCGGCGCATATTTTCTCGCGTACTTGAACGCATTGATGACAAATTCATCGCTGTGATAGCATCTCCACCAGTTTGAGAATTCGCCGCCGTCGCCGCGGAAGCCGCCGCCGTCATTCTTAAAGAGCTCATTGCAGACGTCATAGGCGTAGAGCTTGAGGTTCGGATAGTCGCGCTTGATCGCATCAAAGGTATTCCGGATCATGGATTCCAGACGCTTGTTCATGCGCTCCGGCGAGACAAAGTTGCCGGAATTGTGCTGCATATCCTCTTTGAAGATCCACTCCGGCGTCTGGGCATACCAGACAAACGTATGACCGCGGACGCCGATCCCGTTCTGCTCGGCAAAACGCAGGATCGGCGCTGCCTTTGAGAGACTGACCGCGATATTGTCATTGGAAGAAGCCGACTGAACGCAGATCGAATCGGGCTTCATCTCATTCTCACAGGTGACAGAGTTATAATGCTTTTTGATGAAATCCGTCGCCTGCCGGTTCTGGGCGTTCCAGCCGTTGAGGCAGGTTCCGATGCGGAAGTATTCGCCCATGTAGTCCTTAAAGCCGGTGCCGTTCGGATCGTAGGAATAGTCATTGTTCTGATGCGGCGCGATTTGCTCGCAGAGCTCCGCTGCCGGAACCGTTCCGTCGGTCTCTGCCGCATGAACCATCGCGGGCAGCGTTGTGATACACATGGCTGCCGCCGTCAGGAATCCGAGTAATCTTTGTTTTTTCATGATTTCCCTCCATTTTCCATTTTTGATTGATTCTGCCGCAGGCTGCGGCATTTCCCCTGCACACTGCCTGCAATTCCAATTCACCGTTTTCTCTGGGCTGCACATTCATTTTACAATGCGCCTCGGTTCATGTTCCCCCCTTTCGCTGCAATTTGCATCGTAAATTCCGAACGCACCCATTCAATCATAACATGAATTTCACGGAAACTCTACATGCAATTTCAAGGTGTATGTTAAATATATTATAGTACAAAGAAAGCACCTGCTTTTCAGCAAGTGCTTCGTGTATATTCAGTTCATGCGGTCAATCAGAGGATATGAACTATGATCTTATACATTCTCCGATCCTCGCAGGCGAATTTCAGGTTGAAGCCCAAAGGGTCTGCCCTGACTTCTATGGAAAAAACATCAGCACCCTTTTCCGGTTCAGGCCCCAAACAGTATTCTTTCTTGTCACAAACCGGCCAGTCGTCCAATCCGAAAAAGACTTCGGTTATCTCATATATTTTTTCAAAATCGTCATGCGTCCATTCTTCGAGCCATTCTTCGTACTTCGAGGGTCTCCATTCATCGTTTTTGAAATCCCAGAATCTGAGCCAGCCATACACCTGTTTGAGGCATTCATCCCAATGCTCCAGCACATCAATCACCAGCCGGAGTGTTTCCTCCGGAATAGTACTGCCTGATAAATTGCTGATATAGAGCGTGCCAGCTCCTTTTATATTCACCACTGCATCATTGTCGCTGTAGTCGCTGATGAAGTCGAAGAAAGAAAAATCCCCTTCTTTCATAAAGTATATGACTTCAGCCAGTTCAAAGTCTCCATAATAGGACACAGCAATCACCCCCTGCATACTGATTCAGCAGAGAAAGCGTCAAGTTTCCTCTACACCAGAATTATAGCACAGCAGGGAGAAAAAGTCAATCAGCGGCGGAGATTGACGAAGCAAAACAAGAGCGCCTGCATAGAGCAAGTGCTTTGTGTGTATTCGATAATATGTTTTTTGCGAAACGCTCTTCTGTATATCCGCTGTTGTTATTATGAATTACAGGAGCCGGATCGCTTGTACAGCAGTCATGATCTTTGCATAATGTGTTCCCGCATGAATGCTGAGCCCCGACATTTCTTTTCTATGGATTTCACCTCACTTTGTCAAGGAAAATGTGCCGCTGCAATCGCATTCAGCTGTGCGGCAATCTCCGGAAACTCGTGATTCAGATCGAGTGTTTTCACGCTGATCTGATTGCCGCTCATCTGATAGCAGTTATCCGGCTGGATTGCCTCATCTGTTGCAGCATACAGGAGCATTCCGGAAACCTTGTGCGGTTTCTTGCCGAACTCGGTATCCTTATTCTTGACGTATGTAAAAACCTGATACAGATTGCCGGAGTGCAGCGTATGTGCATCGAATACAGACTGTGTGGTGCGGGTATAATACTTCGCATCAATAATCAGCACATCATCGCCCCTTGTCAGCATAATATCACTCTGCATAACCGGCAGCATCGTACGAATACCGTCATCAACAGCCCACGGGATCTGCGATGCAGTTGCCTTGACCTGCGGGCACTCCTTCGTGTAATATTCCAGAATGAATTTCTCATACAGCCGGTTCATGCGCTGCGGATCAATGAAGGATGCAAGCCTGTACTCCCCTGTTTCTTCGGTGAGGAGCATTCCCTCAATGATAAGCTGACACAGGCTGATGAGCATCCGGTATGTATTGTTATTGCGCTGAAACCGGATCGCAGTCCACCGCACCGCCGCCGGATCAACCATATCCACATTTGCGAAAAAGAGCATCTCTTTTTCAGATCGTCCTTGTATCTCTGCTCCACATCCGCATGACGAAGCAGCAGCATGACCGTTGTTTTGAGGATTTGATTGAGCAGATTATTCTCGGACAGCTCGTCATAGTCGCAGGTCACAACCTGTTTCCGCGCAAGGCGGTTCTGTATTGTTCCGGGCATATTGATCTTGCCGCGAACAACGGGAATCGCCTTGGTACGGCTGATATATTCGCGGTAGAGCCCCTGTTTCAGCAGCCTGCCGATGCCTTTTGCGAGAATCGCCGCAAACAGATTGTGGATATGGTCAAAGGATTCCTTTTCGATGTCCTCATACCCGCCCTGATCGAGCGCGGTGAACGCATACGAAAGCATATAGTAGATGTTTTTGATGAAGATGCTTTTATCCTTCATGACTGAAACACACCCTGCAAAATGTTCTCCCAGCGCTGCAATTTGTTCGTTTCATCAAACCAGTATTCACGGAGCATCGGCAGAATATCGTAATCCACGACGGCGCGCAGCCATTCCTCGGTGCAGTTTGTTCTGCCGCAGAAATAGCTGTGCCCGATGCAGAAGCCTTTTCCGAGCGATTTATCCAGCGCGATTTCGTTGTTCAGGTCTTTCACCTTCGCAATCAACGCATTAAGCGTGTCATTGTTCAGGCTGTTCTGATACGCGAGAAAGCCATGCGAATCGAAGCCGGGTTCGATATCAAAGAAGCTGAACCGGCGGCGCAGTGCATAGTCGATCATAGCAAGGCTGCGGTCGGCGGTGTTCATCATGCCGATGATATAAAGATTCTTCGGAACGGAGAAAGGCATTCCGTTATAGGCAAGCGTTGCCTTGGTGCCGCGGTAATCCTTTTCGATCAGCATCAGCAGCTCGCCGAAGATTTTGCTCATGTTGCCGCGGTTGATCTCGTCGATGATAAAGAAAAACGGCTTGTCCGGCTGATTCTGCGCCTTCTGGCAGAAGCGGTAAAAGATGCCGTATTTCAGTTCAAAACTGTCCCCTGCCGGTTTATAGCCCATCATGAAATCCTCATAGGAATAGTTCTGATGGAACTGGACGAATTCGATGCGGCTGTCATTCTTTTCACCCATAATCGACCACGCAAGCCGTCTGGCAGCAAAGGTCTTGCCGACACCCGGCGCGCCTTGCAGGATAATGTTCAGCTTGTTTTGCAGCACGCCGGAAAGCGCATCGTAGCGTTCTTCAGTCATGTAGACTTCGGAGAGGAAGTCTGCTTTGGTATATACAGAATAAGCTGGTTCTGGGTTATAGAGCGATTCTTTTATCGCAGTTTTCAGTTCATCTCTTAACCGCCATATATATACTCCCTGCTGTTCCTTTTCGGCGCGCTTGCCTAAAAACAAAATCGTCCACCATTTCGCATTCTCGCTTAGTTCTTCCGGAATCATAGGACAATTTGTCGCTTTCTGAACTCTGTTTGCTAATTTAGAAACTATCCCACTATAATGCATAGGATTATTTCCATATTTCTCAGCCAGTTCGGAACAAGTGGCTGCTCCGCCGACCTCATAGAATGCTTTTATTACTTTCAGGCTGTTCTCATCGAATACAGCCGGATCGCACAAAAGCGCATTCCATTGTTCTACAGAAATATTGGGTGTATATACCGCCGGATCTGGGAACCATTCATTTTCAAAAGGCGGCGCTTTCCTCTCCTCATAAAAATTCGCGATATAAAAGCAAAAGTCAATCGTCAGCGTTTTCAGTTCCGGATCAGGATAGCAGGAATCTGTCAGATTCGCTTTGAACAAATCAACAAGTTCGATATCTTCTTTCAAAGCAGCACTGATTTCATCGTACATTTTCAAGAAATTGCGGATGTTTTCGGCATAGGCTCCCTGCTTAAAATGATAATCTGACGCAAGGATCTCAGAAACCTTTTGCAGAATGCTGTATTTGTAAATGTAGTATTTGTCAGGATATCGAAGCCAGAGATAAGTGCAAATCGCATTTTCATACTGATAATGCTGCTTTGCGTCTCCGCCGTATTTTTTGAGCATAACAGCTGACTGCTGTTTGAACGCATTGATACGTTCATAAACATCCTTTCCCTCGTCATACAAATCAATGAACATGGAGCGCACTTCTTCCGGTGAAGACTTCGCAAATCCTTCAATCATACCTCTTGGAAAATTATTGACCGACACAAGCAAATTGGATGTTTTACTCAAAGCAGCTTTTAGCATCTCTGCAAAGTTTTCTGCATTCACATCCCAATGTTCCTGAAACCATTTTACTGCTTTCCATTTGTATTGCTCATTTTTCCACCAAGTGTACTCTTTCCCATTCCACATGAATGAAACAAAATCGCGCTTATACAGCGCCAATACATCATTCAGCTTCGCCCGATCAATCATAACAGAATCACCTCGTTTTCAATCTGAACCGGTGAGCATATTTCAGCATGACCAGTCATGCGCTCTAAGCCAGTTTATCCTATTGTATCACAAAATTGATATAATTTCAACCATATTCTCCATATTTCTATCCAATTCGTAAATCGCAAATATAAAAAAGCCGCCTGCTCATAGAAAAACAGACGGCATTCTTCTTTTATTCATCCAGCAGCAGCCTTGCCCGGCGCTGCACTTCTTTTTCAATTAGCATCAGCCGCTCATCCGGCAGATTGTACCGCGGATGCCTCTTGAACCGGAAGTTCAGCAATTTCCGAAGTGCATCCCTGTGACGCTTTGTCATCACAGCTTTCGCCGTACCGATGAAGTCATCATAGACAGTAGGCACAAGCGAATCCGCATAGGCAGCCAGACTGTCCGCATCTTGCAAATCACCGCCGACCGCAAAATTAAAAAGAGAATTGCCGTGGTCGAACAGCGGCGCCGGAGCCGTAATCTGATTCGTATGGTTGTCAATCAGCAGGCCGAAGTTTCCATAATGCCGGTCCGTGTTGCAGATGACCGCATCCAGCACCAGCATATCGTTCAGCGCATCCACATACTCCGCGCCGAGTTTCTGATAGTATTCACGGACCGCAGTCATGCCGCCGCGTGTCACAAGCCGCCCGACCGGCAGGAACGCATACTCCTTACTTGTGAACAGCTCACAGGTGGAGCAGAGCTCGCCCTTCCAGTTAGACAGACCATATGGAATGGCACGGATACCGAGCGTCTGTGCGATCTGCGCCGCATAGAACTCCGAATACGGCTCATTGCCGCTGTTTGACGCGCCCGATGTGCCGCCCTTGTAAAGCAGAATCCTGCCATCCACGCGGCGCCAGCACTTCGGCAGCATACCGTTCGTGGTAAACTCCGGCGAGGACAAATGTGTGTTCGTTACACATCTGCCCTCGCCGGTAAATGCTATCATTGAAAGGATCCGGCTGAACCGGTTGTCATAGAGATTGTACTTATCAAAACTGCCCGCAAAGCCTTCCTCGACCACCCAGCAGCAGTCGTTCAAAGAGAGCGCCTTTGACACGCGCACAATGCTCATCGGGCGGTTGATATTCAATCCGCACTTGCTGAGGAAATTGTGCACATAGGCGCGGTTCTTCGGAATCGTGCGGTGACTGAGCCAGCTCACCACACCTTCCGGCGAAACAGTCAGGTCAAGCGGGATGAGCTGCCGCGCATCTTCGTTGATCCAGAGAATATCGATCTCCGGTCTGGCAGTATCTTCGGTCGCTGAAAACCGCAGCAGCGGCGTATCAAAATGCCGAATCTCGTAGTTCATGCCCGGCACCTCCTTTTTGTAGTCTGGTTTCATTATACCACATTCTGCCTGAAATATCAAACAATTTTTCCTGCAATTCTCAATCGTTTCAGCACTTCAGCATAAATATCACGGTCATCATATATCAGATAAGTATAGAATGGCACGAATGGGCGAATAGATAACAACTCAGCTAACTCATCAACGAAATCATCAAAAGTGTCAATACTAGAAGTTAATGCCACTTCCTCCATTTCCGGATTCATCTGAATATCGGCATGATCAGTTTGTAAATGCCAAATAGCCTCTGCCTTACCAAAGAAAACAAAATTACGGCAACCTGCAACTAAAAGTGAGAGCGCCTGTTTAAAAGCATATTCCGGATCGGTAGTATGTTCAACGATAAAATAGCAATACATATCTTCGCGTTTTGTCAATTCTATATTCCCACTGTTGAGGTCAATACCCCAGAAGTGTTCTCTCAGTCTTTCAGTCGCGGGCATACCGACACCTCCCTTAATATGGCATTATGCCCAAACAATCGGTTGAATTAAGGTCACTTTTCGACTTACACTCACAGCTGTCACACGCCGTGTGATTCTCGGCGCCTGACTTTAGGCAACCACATGCTGTTTTTCGCCTGATACCGATGATTCCGTGCCCTGTAACTCCGTGTGATTTTGGGTGAAAAAAGGTTCAAAATACGGAAAAATGCTTCCGAATCCGGAAATTTATTTCAAAATCCGGGGTAATAAAAAAGTCGTAGATACGAGATTTTCACGCATCTACGACATTTTGTGGGTGGCAGGGGCAGAAGCATCGAAAAGGTTTATGGCATTTTCGCATCTTCCTCTATCTTGCTGAAACAATCGTAGATACGTGCGCTTTCAATAAGTTAAAACAAGTGGATTTTCCTGCTTTTTGCTGCTTTTTTGCAGGAATAATGGACAAATAAAGGACAAAAATCAGCGGCATATTCCTGTATTTACCGAGGTTTTTACAATTCGTTAAAATATAATAATGGACAAAATTCTTATTTTGTTTGACAGCCGTTCCGCGACTTTGTCTTTATTATGCAATATTACTTGCAGATTGTCAAGGGGTTATTCCAAAGAAAAATGAAAAACCGGATAACCGTTTGGCGGACGGTTATCCGGTTCTGTGATGAGACTGTTTTCTGAGAGAAAACAATATTATTTCAAAATAATTGATAGTTCCTTTGGGTCAATGTTTTCACCCATCCAATTAAAATTACGATATGCGTTCAAACTTCCGGATGATATGGAATGATTTGAAAGAAGACTTATATCAGGTAAATCTATATTATGCCTTTCTAAGACATCTATTGCTTCATGCAAATAAGGAATTGTATCCGGAGCACCTGGGCTTACCGATGTATAGCAATATGACATCGCAATATTATATATTGCTTCCATCAATCTATTCAAGTCACGATCTTGTGGGTTGAGGATATTACTGAATAATACATACTGCTCTTTGGTCATATACTGATAATCGAGAGATTCAAACGAATCATATTCAAACAAAGAATCAGGAATAATCTCAGCGTATTTATATGCTGCCTCATCAAGATAATCGCTTCCATCTACAATATGCCACATCATCTCAGCAACCGGTCTATAATCAATATGCGGATATACAGATATAACATATTTTTCAAAACACATAATCGCAAAAGCAGTCCTTGCCAGCAAAGTGAAATTACCGATATCCTCGCTTTTCACAGCTAACCCTCCTGTTAATACAGATTTTTCTTCGTAAGCTGTTTGTTTGCCATATGTCCTCATTATAGCAAAACCAAACTCAAAAGTCAACCAGATAAGTCAAAACCGGATAACCGTTTGCTAGATGGTTATCCGGTTCTGTGATGAGGCTGTTGATGCATTTCAAACGGCTGCATTCACCAGAGATCTTTTTCGCTCTTGTACGGCGGCAAATTATAGTAATGGAACCATACGTCACAATGCCAGGGATTATCTTCAGATCCCGGCATATCGAAGATAAGTGAAAAACTGCCGCCGGCCTTTAATTTGTTGCGAGGCTCAATGGAAGCGACACCGAAATCCAGCTCGCACATGGGATATTCCTTCTTAAGCAGCCACGCATAGGGCAGGTCATGCTTGCTCATCCAGTCGTATGCCCTCTTTGGATACATTCATCCAGATGCTCCAGCACATCAATCATCCGATCCGCTGTTTCGTCAGAAATCTTATTGTCAGGGGTGTGAACGGAAACTTCAACAGAATCGGGTGTGCCATTCGCAAATGCTTCGTCTTCATCAGCGGATGTGCCGGTCGTAAAAAGAATGCAGTACGCATAGGGAACTCCGTTGTTGAACTTGCGGAACGCCAGTTTGGAAAAGTCCCTTTTTTTCAGAATGTCGATGAGTTCATCACGGAAATATTGAATACTCACTGCGTTCGCTCCTTTCCATTGATTACTGCTTCTCTCATTATAGCAAACCTACCCCCGAAAGTCAACTATCAACAAGAAGGAGGTCGCACAGTGAGCCTGTTTCGGTTAAGCAATCACATCTTTGAGCTGGGGCTGGACGCGCAGGAACTGAGCGTCTACGCTTATCTGTGCAGCTTTCCTGCTTCGGGATTCACGCTGCAAGCACTGCAAAATGTCAATCTGACGTATCTGGTGGAACGCAGCATGGACGGTCTGTATCAGATGATTGATGAAACCGGCTCCGGACTTTCAGGCGGAGAAAAACAGCGCATTGCAATGGCGCGCGCCCTGCTTTCCAAAGCAGATATCATACTGCTGGATGAACTGACATCCAATCTGGACAGTATCAACGAGAAGATTATCAAAAATGTCGTTGACGGGTTGCATGGCAAAAAGACTGTCATTATGTCAGCACACCGCCTTTCGACAACGGTCAACGCCGATACGATCTATGTGCTGGAGCATGGCAGAATCGTTGGTAAAGGCAGCCATCAGGAGCTTTTGGAAACGGTTCCGCTTTATCGGGAACTTGCAAAGGAACAGTTCCTTGCATAACAATCAGCAGGCGCACGCTTTTTTCGCGTGCACCTGCTTGTTTTATTGTTATCTGACATATCGTTTCCGGAAAACAATTCCTTCAATCAGGAGCAGCACGGCACACCAGATTCCCTGCACGGCGATCCCCTGCCCAACCGGAAGATAGGCAGTCGTTTCCATAATCAGAAAGCTGTTCATGGAAGCGAGCACCGGCAGATACCGCATCATACTGCTGTATTGCAGCAGCAGGCTTCCGAGTCCCAGAATCAGGGAGATCAGAATTGCGATGGATACAATCTGCGAGCGCGTCAGGATCACGATTGCGGCAGTGAGCAGCGTGAGCTCCAGCGTGGAGAGATATGCCGGAATCATGCAGCGGATCAGTGCTGCAACGGATTCGGTGCTGTCTGCCGTGCCGTATGCAAAGTGGAGCGTCAGGACAGAAATCAGGCTGACAGCAAACATCAGCACCACTGTCCAGAGAAGAATGCAGGTGAGCTTTGCAGCAAGGAACCCGAATCGCTTCGGAACGCAGAGCAGACCTGTCCGCAGGGTGGAACGCAGATATTCCTGCCCGAAGTACAGCGCCGCAAGGACACAATATCCGACCTGTCCGAGATAGAAGCCCTGCATCATTTTACTTCTGTAAAGCAGCTCGCCGGATTCTCCTGCAAATGAATCAAGTGTTAGTACCATTGCAGGAATAAAAATCAGAATACCTGCTGTGCAGAGCAGCAGCCAGCGGTTATAGACAAATTTGAGACATTCACTCTTAAAATATGATCTGTACATCAGTATTCCCCACGTAAATCACGTTTCCGGAAGAGCAGATATGCTGCTGTTCCGATTACCGCAACCCAAAGCAGCAGAACCAGAATGTTCTGTGCAGGATGATCGGTCAGCATGGATTCAGAGCTCGCAATCAGTCTGTTTGCCAGTGAAACAGGCAGCAGACGGCAGAAGAAAAACTTCTCAGCGAGCAAATCTCCGACATTATATGCCTGAATAATCAGGAACAGCAGCGGAAAGACCGCACTCCGGCATAAAAAGGCCATGACATAAGCCAGCACTGTCAGAAGCGTCAATGCGGTGATGCTGAGCACAATATAGCGCCAGACCTCTGCATTGAAGATCAGCGGACGCAGGCCTTGTACGCCGAACGTCTGGTGCGTAACAGCAATCGTCAGAATGACGGAGACCGCTGCAAGAACCAATGCGTGCAGTGTCAGTGCGATCGTCTTGGAAAAGAACACATTTGTCTTTTTTCCAAGTGAGAGCAGCGTCGTGCGCAGACAGTGCTGCTTGTATTCCGCGGCACCGATCACAGCACCAAGTACGATCAGCGGGATCGTGCTGAACAGAATGACATCGAAGCCCATGAAGGCGAGCGGCGGCATTGCCTCAATCAGATCCGGACAGGTTTCAGGTGTTGCATCCAGCCCGACGGCGAGATTCTGCTTTGCGGAGACAAATGCGAGAAATCCCTGTGCGGCGGTCACAAGAATTGCAACAACCTTCCAGACCGTTGTGCTGCGGATCTTGATGAGCTCACTGTGCAGCTTCTGCCAGAATCCGGTCACCATGCGACATTGCCCCCTTCCGTCAGGCTGAAAAACAGATCCTCAAGGGTAGGCAGCTTATCCATGACACTGGTTAATGTGCCTTGTGCTGCGATCTCGCCGTGATTGATGATGACGACATCATCCGTGATGGTTTCGACTTCCGAGAGCATGTGCGAAGAAAGCAGAATTGTTTTTCCGTTTTCAGCCTGCTTTCGGATGAAATTCCGGAACCAGCGGATTCCGCCGGGATCCAGACCGTTTGTCGGTTCATCGAGGATCAGGAACTGCGGATCGCCGAGCAGTGCAGCAGCAATCCCGAGGCGCTGACCTTCTCCGAGTGAAAGGCTGCCGACCTTGGATGCTGCTTTGTGTGCAATGCCGGTAATCTCGGTTACCTCTGAAATGCGGGATTTCGGAATCCCGTTGCTGACAGCGATGATGTGCAGATGCTGCCGCACTGTCCGGTCATTCGGTGCGCCGACACCGTCGAAGCAGGCACCGACCTTTTTCAGCGGATTGTCCCACTCTGCATAGGGCTTTCCGTCGATCAGGACGTTCCCCTCGGATGCCGAATCCAATCCGAGCAGAATGCGGAGCGTTGTGCTTTTTCCGGCACCGTTCGGCCCGAGGAAAGCCGTAATTTTTCCTTTTTTTGCTTCAAACGAAACATTCTTCAGGATTTGTTTGCTGCCGTAATGTTTGCTGACATTTTGAATCTGGACTGTCTGTTCCATAGAATTGCCTCCTAAAATTGATTGCAGTTCTATTATACGCTATTATACGGGCAAACACAATGACTTCGGAACAGCTTGCAGACTGACCGGAATAACTTGCAGGATTCCGCACATGTTTTTCATTGACAGAACTACCGAGAAATGGTATAATAAAACCGCTAAACCGCTCAAAACGCTGCAGGAACGGAAGTGATAGATTGAAAATTAAACTGAAAGTCTCCGAAGAAAAATACCGGGAAATCGCAGATGAACTGAGCGCAAAGGGTATTGAAATAGATGAACAGGCAGATCTGATTCTGACAGAGCGCAATGCGTCGGCAAATTATCTGATCGGAAAAAGGGATGAGGAAATCTACCGGCTGAATACTGCTGAGATTTCGCATATCGAGAGCTTTGCACATGATGTGATTGCATATACAGAAGGTGGTGCATTCAAGATCAATGAGCGTCTGAAAACACTGTCCGTCATACCACATTCGTTTATGCTGCCCAGATGCATGAATTGATAGCAAATCGCTTTCATGCTGTTATCCTTATCTAAATTATAACGAATTCTTCCATTTTTTCAGCCACCAATCTTTATTATACTATTATTTCGCCAAGATGACAGTATGATGACTGCAAAGGTTCGGAAATACTGCTATAGTTTTTAACGAATAATTCAGATGATTTTAACTCGCAACCAGAAATTCGGCACACTTCATTTGCTGCACACGAAATCGCACACGCTTTGAAATAAGCGCATTTGAAACCGCGTGTTTAGTGGAAAATCCACTGAATGCGCGGTTTTTCTTTATGTGAACAGCCTATACCCCGCTGCGGAGTACAGGCTTAGCTTATTGGAATCTGCTATGGTTTTTCC
This sequence comes from Clostridia bacterium, assembly GCA_021152595.1. GTDB lineage: Bacteria > Bacillota > Clostridia > Oscillospirales > Ruminococcaceae > Firm-04. The sequence continues at coordinate 70,537 of JAGKVC010000001.1, read as the reverse complement.
CATATGAAGCTCTGATAATTTGCCTTATGCATTCAGTAAGCCGATCGGCAGTGAAATACGGGATATTTCGGACGAGATACCGTTTGAGATCCTTCATACGTTTATATAATCCGCAGTTGTTTTGCCATAATAAAAACAGGCACAGAATGCACTGTGCCTGTTTGTCACTTCTTCTATATAGTGGAGTTTGTCCAATTAAGTATTTTATAATAGGCGTTTACCCACTCTGATAATTCATTCTCCGTGAATACACGGATTACATTTTCAATTTGCTCCGTTAGTTCTTTTTTCGTTAAGTGTTTAAAATAGCTTTCATCCTTAAAAAACTCATTCTCGCACCATTTATATTCCTCATACGGTAAGCCATTGTTATCTATGCCCCATTCATACACTTCACAAGGTCCGAATGATAGCTTCTTAATCAGAATAATACGCCCATTTGAGTTTGCTTTCGTATCAGGCATTATATAAGACCAGTTTCCAACAAAAACATTTTTTGAGGTCATTATGATTCCTCCATAAATACCGATTTCTGTTACTATGATTATACAGCATAGTCGTCAATATGTCAATATCTGGTGGCGCTGTAATATGCACCAATCAGCGCAGAATCACAACAGACAGCAGATTCTTTATTCCGATCCGGTCAAAGAGGTCGAGACGAAGGAGGATTAAAATCCAAATTTCTTACTAAATTCGTCTTTACGAAATTCGTCTTCACAGAATCGCTGCATGGCAGGCAGGTTCTCAGAAAAAAACTTTGCTTGTTCCTCAGAAATCGTGACATCAAAAAGTGGAAGATGATAGCAGACAATCAGTTCATAATCAGATCTCAGTACCATTCGCCGGAAAAAATCGACCGCTCACCGGAAAATGATTGACAGACAGACTAGTTGATGTTATAATTCATATCGAATCTTTAGATCGTGATTTCTACAGAATGTAATAATTCAAATTCAAAAAATAGTTTCACTTGTACGTCTCACCACTTATATTCAGGAAAGTTGTTCAACACATAATGAAAAAAACAAATCATTTTATGTCTAAAAGCGTCAAACCACATTACATTCCAAATTCCATACTACGAATATTCATAATCATATTATCATTGCTGTTCTGTATCATGGGTAACAGCATCAATCATGTTTATGCAAGTGAAAGCACAGATGAAACGATTGCAGTATACTTTTACTCCACTACTTGTGAAAGCTGTTACGAGACCGGAGAATTCTTTGATCAGAATGCTGCAAAGAACCGTGTCAGTGTAAAAAAAATGAATATCTATGAAGAAGACAATATTGATCTTCTCACAGCATATTGCCAGGTCTATCAGGTAAGCGAAGCAGAAGCAAACAATGTCCCGATCGTTTTTATAGGAAACACATACCTTCAGGGAAGTGCCAATATAAAAACAAAATTCCTTTCTGTTCTGGAACAGGAAAACTACGCGAACGCGCGCCTTCCGGAAGAAATCCTGGAAAGCAGTGCATACGCAAAGAGCAATACTTCGATTGATCTGCTGAAACTATGCTCATCCGCATTGGTGAACAGCCTGAATCCGTGTTCGTTTTCGATGATGCTGTTTCTGCTGATTGCTCTGGCAAGCAGAAAATCAAAACATATTCTTCGAGTCGGGCTTTCGTTCTGTATCGGAAAGACGATTTCATTTTTTTTGCTCGGAACAATTCTCTTCAGATCGTTTGCTTATATTGAGAATACCAATCTCCTGCGATTTGTAAACATCGTTTTATTAGGCTTATATACGATACTGCTGCTGGAGAATCTTTATGACTTTATCAATATTGTTCTGGGCAGAAAAAAAGATTTTGCTGCACAGATTCCTGCTTCCTTCAGAAAATTCAATCACAATCTCATACGAAAAGCTGCAAATTATGACAACGGAATCATATTGAGTGTAATCGGCATTGCAATCGGTGCTTTGATTGCATGTACTGAGTTTTTATGTTCAGGTCAGATCTATCTGATGACGATCGTGAATATGATCCACTCAACAAACACGCAATATTCACTCGGAACAGCTATGGGTTACATGCTGTTATACAGCGTGCTCTGCGGATTGCCTCTGTTTCTGATTGTCTTAATGGTTTCACGCGGAAAAAATGCTTTTGAAATGTCCGTAAAGTTTACGGACAAACTGGTATACATCAAATTGCTGAATGTTTTGTTCTTTTTAGGCTTTATTATTTATACTATTATGAAAGGTATTTAACAAAACTGCCATGATAAAGATTTTCCAGCGAAAAAAGAATAACCGTTTGATATTAAGATGCTTTGACCAGAACAACAATCTGATACAGAGCGTTATGATTTCAGAACTGGTGCCAAGCGAGAATTACATTCTGAAAATCAGTCATGATGAATATCAAAATGATGAGCCGTGTATCGTAACGCGATCGGCTATTACCGGTAATCTGTTGAATGAATTTCAAAAGCATCTTACATCAAATATGGAACAAACATGTGAATTTCAACTCAGCGAGCTTCCGGCAGAATTCCTTGAAGGAATTGCATGGGAGCCGGATATTGTAAAAATCAGAGCAGAAAAAATCTAAATGAACGACACAGGACGGTTGAATCATGAACGAAAATATGTATTTTGATAATTCGGCATCAACACGGATCTATTCAGAAGGGTTCCGGAAGATGTGTCCGTATATTTATGAACAGTTTGCAAATCCATCTGCTGTTTATCATGATTCCGTTCAGGTACGAAATGAAATACAAAACGCAAGGATTAAAATTGCAGATACGATAAATGCGCATAAGGATGAAATCTATTTTACGTCCGGCGGAACAGAGTCGGATAATTGGGCACTGATCGGCATTGCAAGAGCATTGTATCAGAAAGGCAGGCATATCATCACCTCCAAAATTGAACACAGTGCTGTTTTGGAAACATGCCGCTATCTGGAATCAATCGGTTTCTCGGTCACATATCTGGATGTTGACAGCTGCGGACGTGTAGATCCGGTTCAGCTTGCCGACAATATCCGAAAAGATACCATCTTGGTTTCAATTATGACAGCGAATAATGAAGTCGGCACAATTCAGCCTGTCAGGGATCTTGCACATATTGCGCATCAACACGGCGTATTGTTTCATACGGATGCTGTGCAAGCCTATGGACACATTCCCGTAAATGCCTCAAATGATGAATTTGATCTTTTGAGTGCGAGCTCCCATAAATTTCACGGTCCGAAAGGCGTCGGCTTTTTATATATTAAAAACGGAACACCCATAAAGCCGCTGATCTTCGGCGGCTCTCAGGAAAAGTCCATGCGCAGCGGAACTGAAAACACGGCGGCAATCGTCGGTATGGGATATGCTGCCGAAAAAAGCTGCGCAGAAATGGATATGTCGGCAGCAATTCTGAAAAAAAGAAAAGACTATTTGCAGAAGAGAATCATAAATGAAATCGAGGATGTCATTCTGACAGGTGATCCTGAAAGAAGACTGCCGAATCATTTCAGCTGCTGTATAAAAGATGTCAACGGAACAATTCTGATTGATCAGCTTTCCAGATGCGGAATATCCGCCGCAACCGGTTCTGCATGCCATAGCCGTGAAACAATCATTCCTTCACATGTTTTGCAGGCAATGGCGATACCGGATGAATTTATCCGCGGTGCATTGCGTTTGACGCTTTGCGAAGCAAATACCGAGCAGGATATTGATGCGTGTGTGAATGAACTTACAAGAATTGTATCCGAATTAAGAGAATGGAACTAAAATGATCCGGAGAAACAGACTATGAACAATATCATCCCGCAAATTTGTCAAAATGTTGAAGTACGAAGCGGCTCAGTCTATGATCATAAGACAGACCGTTCCTACCAGCTTAACCCGATCTCTGAAAAAATCCTTGAATACTGTGACGGAACAAACAATATTGGGCAAATCACAGAAAAGATTTGTGCAGATTGTGAAGTCGCCGAAGATGAAAAAGCCGAGGTTTCCAATGATGTCCGGGAGTTTATCCTTACGAGTAATTCACAGTATTTGGTGAACTGTATTCAGCCCGGAATATCAGGCGTACTGCGCTCTCTGTTCCTTGCAGAAAAATACTACAAAAGAATAGACATCAATTCGGAATCTCCATTTTTGGTTTTTGCGCATGAACTTTTAATTGTTGGAAAAATGTTCAGCGGGGCTGCGGCTGTTGCACTGCTGCTGCCGCTCATTATTTCCGCCGCGGCAGTTCTGGCCGGACTTCCGGCTGCGTTTGCATTCCGGATTATAGGAATTGTATTTTCATTTCTCTTAGGAGCACTGATCGGTACTGTTCTGCATGAAACAACCCATGTTCTTCTTTACCGAAGAAAAGAACCGAAAGGCGGTTTTATGGTAAAGAAGGGATTAACGCTTATGTTTGTCCGAAAGATTTTCAATGAGACATTTCTTACGAAAATTTGCGGCGGCGGAATCAGCGGTTTAATCGGAATTGCCGGAATCATTCTGTATTTGTGCGGCGTTCCGTGTTTTCATAATATTTTTTGTCTGTTTTTCTCGATTGGATTAAGTGTGCAGCTGCTGAATTTGCTTCCGATCAGCGGAGACGGAAAAGAAATATTCAATTTGTTATTGATGAAAATCCTAAGAGGCTAATCAAATTGCAAATGACAAAAGAAAATATAGCTCAATGAGAAAACAGGAGGTAAAAATGGCTTATCAGAAACCGACAATGATTCAGGCATCCGATCATTGCGCAATCGAAGCAGATGAGATCGTGTGGTATGTTGTCGCAATTATCGTGCTTGCTGCAATCGCTCTGTCTCTTATCGCTGCCATGCTTTTGTTCTGCGAGTTCAAAGGTATGAGCTTCGGCGGTTATTACGAGGTTCTTGAGAACCGGCGTGCAGTGAAAATCGGCTGCATCTAATATTGCAGTTTGTCAAGGTATGTAACACCTGAATCGAATCAAAATAACATTTTAACAATAATTGTTCTCTAAGGAGGAAAAAGAAATGAAATATCAGAAACCTACTATGCTGGCTGAGACCACCAATTGTGCAGTTGCTGCTGATGAAATCGCAGAATGGGTTGTTGCAGTTATTATTCTGGCACTGATTGCTGTATCTCTCGTTGCCGCTATGATTCTGTTCTGCCAGGCGAAGGGCATGCAGTGGGGCGGCTATTATGAGTTTGTCAACAACAGACACTCTGTAAAGTTTGGCTGCATGTAATCAGTTGTCATCTTTCCGGCCTGCTTTGATTTCAGAATTTCCTGTATCAAGAGGCGGGGAAGAAGCATTGTTCCCGCACATTTTCAGCAAATAAAAATCCTATATTTCATTGAGCTATATTTTGTTTTGTTATTTACAGTTACATAGTCTTTTTCCTGACAGAAAATAACGGCATATCAAATGAATGCCGGACACAACCATGTCTAAGATCTGTGAAAATCCGTACTGCCTGCATTCATCGGACTGAATGGCGATCATGCTGCTCTCTTTCCGCTGTACATTGAAGGCTGATGTGCTTCTCTGCGGAGAAACAACCGGATATATGATGATCAATTCGATCCAATTTCGTTAGCAAAGGTGATTCAGATGCTCAAAATAGAAAATGTTACCAAGAAATATTCCAACGGAATAACCGGAATTGAAAATTTTAGTCTTTCAATGGCTGATTCAGAAATTGTATGTATCGCAGGACCGAACGGTTCCGGTAAAACAACGCTGATCAACTGTGTACTGGACGTTATTCCCATGACATCCGGATCCATCAGCTTTAACGGTCTCCCGTGCGGAAAAGAAGAATACAAGCAATCCATCGCTTATGTTGCAGATGAAACAATCCTGATTGATTCTCTGAGCGGGGAAGAATACATTGATTTCATCTCCGCAATGTACGGAAAGCATGATGAAGTGAAACGGAATTCACTAATTGAATTGTTTTCTATGCAGGGTGCTCTGAAGCAGATCGTATCAACATATTCACACGGTATGCGAAAAAAGCTCCAGCTTATTTGCGCATTTATGCTGGAATGCAAGCTGATTATTCTTGATGAACCCACCCGCGGACTGGATGTCGAGTCCATTGTCTCATTGAAAAAGCTCATGAAAAAGTATCAGGCGGCAGGCGGCAGTATCCTGATGTCCACGCACAATCTCTCCGCAGCGGAATCGTATTGTGACAGATTTTCCATCATTTCCGGCGGCGCTCTGATTGCAGAGGGTACTGCTGAAGAACTGAAAAGCCGTTACGATGCTGATAATATGGAAGAAGTGTTTATGAAATCCTCAGTATTAAGTGAAAGAAGTGAACGAATTGAAGAAATTATTGCTGGTATGTAATATATACCAGAAAATATTATCGAATAATCTGAAGAAATTTCTGGATACCGCAACGAAAAAAATAATTGCAGCTTCAATTATAATATGTGTTCTGGTATTCGGAGTCATTGGCGGTTACCTTCTTTCCAATGAGGTCGTCAGCCTGTTTTTAAGCGGAGATGCAAGCTCGGTATATCTCCTTGTGATTTCACAGAGTTTAACCGCATTTATCATGACGGTTGCTTTCTTTGCTGTTTTTTCATTTATTTCATCTGACAGCAGTACACTGGAACAAGTGCTTTCATGGATGCCGATTAAAAATATATACCGAAAGCTCGGCATCATCTTACCGCAGATGCTCAATATTATCATGTGTGTCATGATTCTGATGATCATTTTATATCTCCCTGCAATGTTTGTGAATCAGGTTTCGATCGGCGTGATCCTGACGGTATTGGCATCTTCCTTTATTCAGTCTGTGCTTTCGCTGCTGTTGATCGAGACATTTTATCATATTTTCGTATTCATTACATATCATCTGCATATTCCGTATTTCTTAAATATCTCGCTTTCTTTTTCGATCATCCTTTCATCTCTGTACGTGTTCATGCAGCTGAAAAATTACTCGGAGTATCTGACGGATTATCAGGCGTATTCCTATCAGCCGATTTATATCGGTTCCGGAATTTATGCAATGCTTTTCCGGAAACAGTTAAGCGTTTCAATCAATCCCCTGATTTATTTCTTGATCGTTGCGGGTATTATTGCTGCATTTTTATTAGCTGTCAGTACTGATCGCTCAAAATGCGAGCAGCGTCCGCTGAAATTTCTGCAAAATTGGCGTTTCACATCGAACAAGGCACAAACGCTGCTTATGAAAGAACTGAAGTTTAATGTCAGAAATGAAGATAATTTCCTTCTGATTCTGCTGATTCTTCTTGCAGCAATTCTTTGCAGGATAAAATTCGGATTCAATACAGAGAACTTAACAGTTGTCATCGTTCTTGCTGCTGTTTCGACATTACCCGTATTCAATTCATACAGTCTGGATCTAAAGTATATAAGGCTTTACAAGCAGCTCGGTGTTTCTCCCTTATTGTTATATGTTACGAAGCTGCTGGGCGCATTGATCTATTCTGCCTTTATTTACATCATTTTGAATATGATATATTTCAGTTCATTCAACGGACTGAAATACAGCCTGCTCGGTGTCATTTTTTTGCTGGTGTTTTCTGTTTCTTTCAATTTTATGGGGATATTGATTCCGAAGAATCCGGAGGTTCCGACCGCGCAGGCAGCAGGAATCATTACCGTGCTGCTCATCATTTTACCGCTGTTTTATGTATTCACAAGGATTATCCCGCTCAATCATGCCGGTAAAATTGTTTTAACTGCTTGCGTATTTATATGCAGCATAATCGGCGGAATATGGATGAATCAGAAACGCTGGTATAAAGCTGAATAAACCATTCAATAACAAATCAGTATTTTAAGGAGGACTACTATGAAAAAATTATCTAACTCTCTTGGAATTTCGTTTTTTATTACGCTTCTTGGTTCATTTGTGACGATCGCAGGCGGTTTTATGTACTGCTTTTTCACGGAGAAAAGTATGAAATATCCGTTTGAACTGGTCGAATTTGTAACGGAGAGCGCTGATAACGGCGGTCATTTCACTTCGATTGTATTTGGAAATTCTCTTTTCCTTGTAATCGGTGCAATCTTTGTGATTCTTGCTCTTCTCATTTTTCTGATGCAGACCTTGCTGGGCAAGAAAAAAGAAGATGTTGTTGAAAAATGAAAAAATTTCTAATCATACTGGCTTTATTGATCGGAATCGGAACTGTCTATGAAGTAACCAGAAAAGAAAAAGTCTATTCGTTCTCCGATACCGGACTGATTTACGGAAATAAGAATGCGCCCAATCGGCTTGTGATTTTTACGAGCTTTCAATGCGAAAAATGTGAACGGTTCAGTAAAGCAGTTTCAGGATGTATCAGGGAAATGATCAGTTCCGGAGACTACTGCATTATATACAAACCTGTGAATCGTGCTTTTTATCAGAACGATGACTGCTTGAATCTGAAATATGATGAACTGGAAACGCTTTACAATAAGCCGTCTGATTCCGGAAGCATCAAAAAAGAAAACGAGCAAGTTCTCTCGATTATTGAAGATGAACTGGAGGACAATAACCTCAGCGTGGTACCGGTGTATTTTTATAACGGAATCAAACATTCTGCGATTGCTTCCAGTGATGAATTCAAGGAGGTAATCAGTGAAAAACAATTCTGAGGGAAATCAGAAGCAGCCAAAGCTCGCCCGAACGGTTGTGTTCATTTCATTGTTTTTGATCTCTGTGCTGGCTGTTTTCGTTTGCTTACATCATCATGCAGATGTGTTTGTTCCTGTTTCATCCGGAAATGTCGCGCAGGTACTGGAGGCAGAGGGAAACAGGCTTTTCCTGTTTACTGATCCGTATTGCGAAAGCTGTGCTGAATGCAAGCAAATTCTGAATACCGTTTGTAAAGACGAAAAAGTGCAATGCGGCATAATTGATGTCTCAGATCTGACAGAAGAAGATCAGGAAACACTCAACCGATATGAAATCTTCAAAACGCCTTCACTGATTCTGGTTCAGAATCATAAGGTTCAGATCATTAAAGACAATCTGAATGAAGATATCATTCGGTCAGCAGTCTCCGGGATCAGCGGCAATTATTAACAAAGAGGCATGGAGATTATGAATTCAACGGAAAAATACCAACTGATTATGTCCGCGGTCATGTATGTGATATGTACTGTTATGACAGTTGCACTCAGCGGGTGGTTCACTACGATTGTATTTCGCGCCGACAAAAAGAATCGCACATTTCTTTTTTCAGGTCACTGCATTTGTGATTATTGCGGCGCACGGATTCCTACGCTCTATACGCTCCCTTTCATCGGAAGCAAACTGCTTCACGGCAAAAGCAAATGCTGCGGAAAAAGCATTTCGTATTATCCCAAACTGGAATTAGAATATACTGTAATTGAATTGCCCCTTCTTTTTTTACTCGGTACACATCCCGTCATTTGCGGTACGGCTTCTTTCGCCGCAGCCGCAGCTCTATTGATTGTTTCGATTAAAAAATCAGACATCAGTCAATACAATATAATCAATATCATGTTTGGAATTCTGTCGCTGGCTGTTTGCTACGGAATATACATATTGCTGCTGTCACTCAGATTATTATTCTGCAATGCAATTCAGTAAACGGAAGAAATCTGTTTATGATCTGAAAGCGCAGAATCAGACATGTCCTGCATTTGTCTGTGTTTGCAGTTCAGCTTCTTCATCGGCGTCAAAAAACTACCCTATCAGAATCAAAAGCCACCCGTTGAACGGATGGCTTTTTTTTTATGCAAGGATCATTTCCGGTATTTGTCCAGAATATCGCAGAAATCGAAGGTCGCAAAATAATCTGCCGGTGTCTCAGCGCGGCGGATCATTTTCACGGTACCGTCCTCACAGAGCAGCAGCTCCGCAGAACGCAGCTTGCCGTTATAGTTATAGCCCATCGAGAAACCGTGTGCGCCTGTATCATGGATATAGAGCAGGTCGCCGTTCTCCACAGGCGGCAGCATCCGGTCGATCGCAAATTTATCGTTATTTTCGCAGAGACCGCCCGTCACGTCATAGAGCTGCGTACAGGGCACATCCTCCTTGCCCAGTACGGTGATATGATGATACGCGCCGTACATCGCCGGACGCATCAGATTTGCAGCGCAGGCGTCGCAGCCGACATAATCCTTGTAGATATGCTTCTGATGCAGCACGCGCGTCACCAGTGCGCCGTAGGGTGCGAGCATGAATCTTCCCATTTCCGTGAAGATTGCGGCATCGCCGAGCCCTGCCGGTACGAGAATCTCCTCATAGACCTTGCGCACGCCCTCGCCGATTGCAAGGATATCATTCGGCGTCTGCTCCGGCTGATAGGCAATCCCCACGCCGCCGGACAGATTGATGAAGCGGATATCCGCGCCGGTCTCCCGTTTCAGATCCGCGGCAAGCTGAAACATCTGCCGCGCAAGTGTCGGATAGTAGTCATTCGTCACGGTATTCGAGGCGAGGAATGCGTGAATGCCGAAATGCTTTGCGCCCTTCTGCATCAGCATCCGGAAGCCCTCAAACATCTGCTCGCGCGTGAAGCCGTATTTTGCATCCTGCGGCTTATCCATGACAAAAGTCGAGATCTTGAAATCACCGCCTGCATTGAAGCGGCAGCAGATCGTCTCCGGAATGCCGGTCAGCTTTTCGAGATATTCGATATGCGTGATATCATCGAGATTGATATAGGCACCGAGCTGATAGGCAAGCTGATAATCCGCAGCAGGCGTCACATTCGAGGAGAACATGATATCACTGCCGGAAAATCCGCATGCATCGGAAAGCTGCAATTCGGTGAGCGAGGAGCAGTCCACGCCGCAGCCCTCCTCCTTCAGGATTTTCAGGATAAACGGATTCGGCGTTGCCTTCACGGCAAAATATTCCCGAAAGCCCTTGTTCCATGCAAATGCCTTTCTGACGAGACGCGCATTTTCGCGGATGCCGCGCTCGTCATAGATATGAAACGGCGTCGGATACTGTGCGGCGATTTCCTCTGCCTGTGCTTTTGTAATAAACGGTATTTTTTTCATTGTCATCTCTCCTGCTCCTTACAAATATGCGCGGATTGTATTACAGCTTCGCAAGATATGCGGCAGCCTGATTTGCGGTTTCTCTCGTGCAGAAGGATGAGAACCGCATCCACCCCTGCCCTGCCGTGCCGAAGCCGACACCGGGCGTACCGGCAATGCCGTACTGATTGAGCAGCGTATCGAAGCAATCCCATGACTCCGCATGCGCCGGTGCCTCAAACCAGACATACGGCGCATTTTCTCCGCCGACAGAGTGGATTCCTGCGGCGGTCAGCGCCGATTTGATGATCTGCGCATTTTCCATATAGTAATCAATATCGGCATGCGCGGCAGCAAGTCCCTCCGGCGAAAAAACCTTCGCAGCAGCGCGCTGAATGATATACGATGTGCCGTTGTATTTTGTCGCCATGCGCCGGAACCACATATCATGCAGCGATGCGCCGTCAAACCGCAGCGTTTTCGGCACGACCGTCCAGCCGCAGCGGACACCGGTGAATCCGGCAGTCTTCGAGAGCGAATTGATCTCGATGGCACAGTCCGCAGCACCGGCAATCTCAAAGATGCTGTGCGGCAGCGCCGGATCGCGGATATATGCCTCATATGCTGCATCAAAGAGAATCAGTGCGCCGTTCGCCTTTGCATAGGAAATCCATTCCGCAAGCTGCTCCCTGCTGTAAACAGCGCCGGTCGGGTTATTCGGCGAACAGAGATAGATGATATCCGCATGCACACTGTGATCGGGCATCGGCAGGAAGCCGTTTTCCTTTGTGCCTGCCGCAAAGATCACGCGTCTGCCGGACATGATGCTCGTATCAAAATACACAGGGTAGACCGGATTCGGCAGCAGCACGGTATTATCCGCATCAAACAGATCACAGAGGTTGCCGAGGTCGCATTTTGCACCGTCGCTGATGAAAATATCATCCGGCGCAATCTGCGTGCCGCGCTGTGCGTAATAACCGGCGATCGCCTCACGCAGGAACAGCTCGCCCTGCTCGGCACCGTAGCCGTGGAAGGTCTCCGCATGGGACATATCCTCCGCGGCGGCTTTCATTTCATCGGTGACAACGCGGCTCAGCGGACGGGTGACATCCCCGATGCTGAGCTTTAACAGCTCACGCGACGGATTTGCCGCCTGAAATGCACGGATGCGCTTTGCAACCTCCGAAAACAAATAGTTCTGCTCCAGTTCCAGAGCATGATGATTCACTTTCATGGATCTTTTCCTTTCCTGTTTCTCGTTCAGACTTCGATCTCGCCGCTGAATACAAGCACCGCATCGCCTGTCATATAGACTGCGTCCTTCGTATATCGGATCACAAGATCGCCGCCGTTTAAGTGTACCGTCACATCGGTATCGGGCTTGCAGTAACCGTTTTTCACAGCCGCCGCAGCCGTCGCACAGGCACCGGTGCCGCATGCCATTGTCTCACCGGAGCCGCGCTCCCAGACACGCATCCGCAGCGTGTGATCGTCGATCACCTGCACAAATTCCGTATTGACCTGCTCGGGAAATGCCGGATGATACTCAAATTCCGGCCCGATTACAGGGAGATCCAGCAGCTCGGGCGCGTCACAGAATACGACGCAGTGCGGATTGCCCATCGAAACGCAGGTGACGCTGTATTCCCTGCCTGCGACAGTCATCGGCTGCGCAATCATCTCCGGCAGATCGCTCCTGACCGGAATCTGATCCGGCGCGAAGATCGCCCTGCCCATATTGACCGCGGCACGCACCACAACGCCGTCCTGCGTGGTGACAGTGACCGTGCGCAGACCGCTCTTTGTCTCGATTGCGATCTCCTTTTTCGAACAGATGCCGTGATCATAGAGGTATTTTGCAACGCAGCGGATCGCATTGCCGCACATATTGCCTTCGCTGCCGTCGAGATTGAACATCCGCATTCTCGCGTCGGCATGCTCCGAAGGTTCCATCAGCACAAGCCCGTCGCCGCCGATGCCGAAATGCCGGTCAGAGAGCTGAACAGCAAGTGATTCCGGCGCTGATACGCGCTTTTCCATGCAGTCTACATAGATATAATCATTGCCGCAGCCGTGCATCTTGACGAACGGTATGCGGCGCTTTGCCGTTCTCAGGTGATTCATATTCATCAGCTCTACATTGGAATCCCGATAGCCGGTATGCAGGCAGTTTGCGACTGCTGCCGCGGTATCGGTACAGGTCAGGCAGGGAATGCCAAGCTCGACCGCCTTCTTGCGGATCTTTGCGCCGTCCCGCGCCGCCATGCGCGCATTTGCATCGGTCGAGACGATGTAGCGGATCGTACCGTTCTCCATGAGGGTGAAGGTTTCGGTGTCGCCCTCATGCAGCTTGTGCAGCACATGTACAGAAAGTCCTGCACGGCTGAGCGCTGCCGCCGTACCGCCCGTCGCATAGAGCATGAAGCCGAGCCTTGCGAATTTCCGCGCAATTTCAACGATATCCGGTTTATCCGCATCGCAGACCGTAAGCAGAACGCCGTTGCGGTTTCTGCCGGTATCCTCGAGCCGGTAGCCTGCTGCGCGCAAGCCCTTATAGAGCGCTTCGGTCAGATTCTTGCCGATGCCGATGACCTCGCCGGTCGATTTCATCTCCGGACCGAGCTGCGATTCGCCGCCGATCTTCTCAAAGGAGAACACCGGCACCTTGACCGCAGTATAGGGCGGAATTTTATAGTAGCCCGTGCCGTATTCCATTGCCGCGAGCTTCTCGCCGAGGCAGACGCGCATTGCACAGTCGCAGAGCGGCAGTCCCGTCAGCTTGCTCATGAACGGCACGGTTCTCGATGCGCGCGGATTGACTTCAATCACATACAGACCGCGTCCGCGGACAATGTATTGCAGATTGACCAGTCCCACCGCATGCAGTCCGAGACAGATTTTCTTCGTATCCTCGTAGATTTTCTTTCGCATATCGTCGTCAATATGCACCGGCGGACACACCGCGATCGAATCGCCGGAATGAACGCCCGTGCGCTCGATATGCTCCATAATGCCGGGGATCAGGATATCGGTGCCGTCACAGATTGCATCGACTTCGATCTCCGTACCGCGGATATACTGGTCAATCAGCACCGGATTGTCAATGCCGTCATTGAGGATATTCTGCATGAACGCGATGACATCGCTCTCCTCGAATGCGATATTCATATTCTGTCCGCCGAGGACATAAGAGGGACGCACCAGCACCGGCAGACCGAGCGTTTTGACTGCCCCGCGCGCCTCATCAAGCGTATTGACCGTACAGCCGCGCGGACGTTCGATTTGCAGGGATTCGAGCAGCGCGTCAAAGCGTTCTCTGTCCTCTGCAAGGTCGATGCTGTCCGCATCCGAGCCGAGCAGCCTGTAGCCTGCCTCCTCGATCGTGCGCGCCAGACGGATCGCAGTCTGTCCGCCGAACGCCGTCACAATGCCGACCGGCTGCTCCAGCGCGAGAATCGAAAGCACATCCTCCGGCGTCAGCGGTTCAAAGTAAAGACGGTCCGCAGTATCAAAATCGGTCGAGACCGTCTCCGGATTGTTATTGATCAGCACAACCTCATAGCCTGCCGCCTTCAGCACATGGACACAGTGTACAGCGGAATAATCGAACTCAATCCCCTGCCCGATCCGGATCGGTCCCGAGCCGAGCACCACAACGGTTTTGTGACTGCGTCCTGCGAGGAACTGTGCGGCTTCATCGGCTTCCGGCAGCGCATCCGGCTTGCAGACACCGTAAAAATAGGGCGTCTCTGCGGCAAACTCGCCGGCACAGGTATCGACCATGCGGTAATGCGGACGGAAGCGCTGTTCAGGCAGCGCCTTTCCGGAGATCGCTTCAATCGTCTCATCCGGATAGCCGAAGCGCTTGGCGGTGCGGTATAGATCACCGGTCAGCGGCTGGGTTTCAAGCGCCGTCTCACAGATCACAAGATTGCAGATTTTATGCAAAAACCAGCGGTCGATGCGAGAGCTTTCCGCAATCTCATCGACTGTTTTGCCGCGGCGCAGCAGCTCCGCAACCGCAAAAAGCCGCAGATCATCCGCGTGGACAAGATGCGCCTGCAATTCCGCATCCGGAATCTCACGCAGCGCGCGTACAAGCAATGCACTGTGCTTGACCTCTGCACCGCGCAGCGCCTTGAGCAATGCCGATTCAAAGGTATCGGAGATTGCCATGACCTCGCCGGTCGCTTTCATCTGCGTGCCGAGGCGGTGCGAGGAGCCTGCAAACTTCTCGAACGGGAATTTCGGGATCTTCACCGCTACATAATCAAGCGCAGGCTCAAAGGCGGCTGTTGTTTTGCCGGTGACCTTATTCATGATCTCATAGAGCCGATAGCCGACCGCGATCTTCGCCGCGACCTTTGCAATCGGATAGCCCGTCGCCTTCGATGCGAGCGCCGAGGAACGCGATACACGCGGATTGACCTCAATGACAGCATATTCAAATGAATCCGGATTGAGCGCGAACTGACAGTTGCAGCCGCCCTCAATTTTCAGCACCTCCGCGATTTTCAGTGCGGCAGTCCGGAGCATCTGATACTCCTTGTCCGCGAGCGTGACCGCAGGCGCAATCACGATGCTGTCACCGGTGTGAATCCCGACCGGATCGAAATTCTCCATAGAGCAGACCGTCAGCTTGTTGCCGTCTGCATCGCGGATGATCTCGAATTCGATCTCCTTCCAGCCTGCAATGCAGCGCTCGACGAGAATCTGGCGGATCGGGGAAAGCCGCAGACCGTTCTCCGCGATGCGCGTAAATTCCTCCGGCGTCTCTGCGATGCCGCCGCCCGAACCGCCGAGCGTAAAGGCAGGACGGATGATCACCGGATAGCCGATCTCATCCGCGATCCGCTGCGCAGTCTCAAGATCCTCCGCAATATCCGAGGGAATGCAGGGCTGCCCGATCGAATCCATCGTTTCCTTAAAGCGCTTTCTGTCCTCGGCTTTTGCGATCGTCTCCGGATCTGCACCGAGCAGCCGGATCCCGTTTTCGGCAAGGAATCCGCACTCTGCAAGCGCCGCGCAGAGATTCAGTCCGGTCTGTCCGCCGAGTCCGGAAAGAATGCTGTCCGGCTTCTCCTTGCGGCAGATGCGCTTCAGAACCTCGGTTGTCAGCGGCTCCATATAGATCTTATCCGCCATTGTGCTGTCGGTCATGATCGTCGCAGGATTGGAATTGACCAGCACGACCTCAATGCCGTCCTCGCGGAGTGCGCGGCATGCCTGTGTGCCGGAATAATCGAATTCCGCCGCCTGCCCGATGACAATCGGACCGGAGCCGATGACCAGCACCTTATGAATATCACGGTTCAGCGGCATTTCTGTTCCTCCATTCTCTGCACGAATTCATCAAAGAGATATTCCGTATCCTGCGGACCTGCACATGCCTCCGGATGAAACTGCACCGAGACTGCCGGAATATTGCGGTAGCGGAGTCCCTCGCAGGTATTGTCATTGAGGTTGACAAAGAGCAGATCTGCGGTCTCGCGGCAGTGCGCATCCTCCGGATCGTACTGCACCTGATAGCCGTGATTCTGCGTCGTGACCGCCATGCGCTTCGTTTCCAGATTCAGAACCGGCTGATTTGCGCCGCGGTGACCAAATTTGAGCTTTACCGTCCGGATGCCGTTTGCAAGTGCCAGAAGCTGATGCCCGAGGCAGATCGCCATGATCGGAATGCCGAGCTGCATGATCTTTTGCAGCTCCGCGATGATCTCCGGATTATCCGCCGGATCGCCTGCGCCGTTCGAGAGCATGATGCCGTCCGGACGGAGCGCTGCAATCTCCCCGCAGGTTGTGTATGCAGGCAGCACCGTCACACGGCAGCCGCGCCTGACCAGTGAACGCGCAATATTCGCCTTTGCGCCGTAATCAAGCAGCGCCACATGATAAGCTGCATCGGGCTCCCCGAGCGAAAATGCTGCCTGACAGGTCGTATGCTTCACGGCATCCTGCACGCGGTATGCTTTGACCGCTGCGAAATCAGCTTCCGCCGGATCATCACAGATCATGCCGTTCATTGTACCGTGCTCACGCAGAACGCGCGTCAGTGTCCGCGTATCCACATCCGTCAGCGCCGGAATCCCCTGCTCTGCAAGCCAGTCCGCAAGTCTGCCGCCGCAGCGAAAATTCGAGGGATCCGTACAGCATTCCGCCGTGATATATGCCGAAAGCGCCGGACGCGCCGCCTCAAAATCTTCTTCGATCACCCCGTAATTGCCGATCAGCGGAAAGGTCTGCACAACCGCCTGACCGAAATAACTCGGATCGGTCAGCGTTTCAAGATAGCCGTTCATCCCTGTCGCAAAGACCACCTCTGCGATCACATTCCGATTGGCGCCCAGCCGCTTTCCGTGAAAAACCATGCCGTTTTCCAGCACCAGACAGCCACTTTGCTGCTCCATACCGTCAGCCTCCTCATTTCCTGAATTTACACGGCGAGCCGCACTGCGTTTTGGGCAATGCGGCACCGTCTGATTATGATTTTATACGCTGTAAAGCAGATCCGCATAGGTCGGATACGGCTGATACTTCTGCGGCATCAGCGGCTCGAGCTGATCGGCAGCGGCACGCAGCTCGTTCATCGCCGGAATCACCGAATCGCGGCAGTAGTAGGAGGGATGCTCTGTATCGTAGAGACCGAGCATGACATTCTCAAGCGCCTCGGTCTTGTCTGCGATTTCATCCGTCAGCGCGCTGACTCTGCGGAGCATCTCCTGCTCGGAAACACCCTGCATGCCGAGCGACTTCTTCTTGACGGCATATTCTGCGAGCGATTCGCCGTATGCAAAACCGGCAGGCAGGATCTGCGTCTTTGCCATGTCGATCATGGTATTCGCTTCGATTGCAATGAGCTTGGTATAATTTTCCAGCAGAATATCCTTGCGCGAAACGACCTCGCTGTGATTGTAAACACCGAACTTCTTAAACAGTGCGACGTTCTTCTCCGTTGCGAATGCGTGCATTGCGTCGGCGGTTGTCTTGAGATTCAGCAGACCGCGCTGCTCAGCTTCCGCAACCCATTCCTGCGAATAATTGTTGCCGTTGAAGATGATTCTGCCGTGCTCCTTGAGCGTATCTGCGAGAATCTTCTGCACCTCTGCGGCAACATCCTCTGCCTGCTCAAGACGCGCTGCAAAATTGTTCAGCGCCTCGGCAAAGATCGTATTCAGTGCGATATTGGTATCTGCGATCGAATTCTCCGAGCCGAGCATCCGGAACTCGAATTTGTTGCCGGTGAATGCCATCGGGGAGGTACGGTTGCGGTCGGATGTATCCTTTTTGAAGTCCGGCAGAACATGCACGCCGGTTGCGAGCGTTTCGCGGTGCTTATGCTCATCTCTGCCCTCCGCAGCGGCCTCGAGCTGGAGCTGGAGATCATCGCCGAGATAGACCGAAACGATTGCAGGCGGTGCTTCATTCGCGCCGAGGCGGTGATCATTGCCTGCCGATGCAACCGACATCCGCAGCAGATCCTGATGCTCGTCCACCGCCGCAACAACTGCTGCAACCATCAGCAGGAACAGGCGCTTGCGCTCCGGTGTCTTGCCCGGTGCAAAGAGATTGATGCCGGTATCGGTCGAGAGCGACCAGTTATTGTGCTTGCCCGAGCCGTTGACGCCTGCAAAGGGCTTCTCGTGCAGCAGGCACATGAGACCGTGCTTTTCCGCGACCTTCTTCATGATCTCCATTGTGAGCTGATTGTGGTCGCAGGCGATGTTCATTGTCGTATAGACCGGAGCCAGCTCATGCTGTGCCGGTGCGACCTCGTTATGCTCGGTCTTTGCATAGATACCTAGCTTCCAGAGTTCCTCGTTCAGCTCCTCCATGAACGCCTGTACGCGCGGACGGATCACGCCGAAATAGTGATCCTCCATCTCCTGACCTTTCGGTGCCTTTGCGCCGAAGAGCGTTCTGCCGGTGAAAATCAGATCCTTGCGCTGCTTGGCAAGTGCGCGGTCGATGAGGAAATACTCCTGCTCCGGACCGACCGTTCCGGTGACACGCTGTACATCCGCAAAGCCGAGCAGATGCAGCAGCTTGACCGCTTCATTGCTGACAGCCTCCATCGAGCGCAGGAGCGGCGTTTTCTTATCGAGCGCCTCGCCGCTGTAGGAATAGAAAGCTGTCGGGATGCACAGGCTGTTTTCCTTGATGAATGCATAGGATGTCGGATCCCATGCCGTATAGCCGCGCGCCTCGAAGGTTGCGCGCAGTCCGCCCGAGGGGAACGAGGATGCATCCGGCTCGCCCTTGATCAGCTCCTTGCCGGAGAATTCAAGGATTGCACCGCCTTCACCGTCCGGCGAAAGGAAGCTGTCGTGCTTCTCCGCGGTGATGCCGGTCATCGGCTGGAACCAGTGTGTGAAGTGCGTTGCGCCGTGTTCAACAGCCCATTCGCGCATTGCGCTTGCGACAACATCCGCGACGGTCGGATCGAGATCCTTGCCGTTTGCGATGGTCTCGTGAATGGAACGGTAAACAGCCTTCGGCAGGCGTTCCTGCATCACGGCATCATTGAATACAAGGCTTCCGAATACATCAGTCGGTTTCATAGTAATTCTTCCTTTCTGATTTCCTGTCCGGCGGACAGCCGTTCTTTCCGAACGGCAGCCTTCAGACTGATAAACAAAAAAACAGCAATGGCATTTCGGGAATCTACCCGAAACAGCGCCATTGCTGTTTTCTGTGTTACATGATAGCATATTTTCCGGCAAATGTCAATAGATTGACAAGAAATTCACAAAGTTTTGCGTTTTCACTGGATTTTACCCCTGCTGCTCATAGGTTTTTAGGATATTTTCCGCAGCGGTCCGCTTGGGGATGCGCATATTCATCGCCTGCTGCTCGATATACTTATGTGCCTGCTCCTCATTCATCCCGAGATACTGGATCAGCACCCACTTGGCGCGGTTGATGATCCGCAGATCAAGCAGCTTTGTCTGGAGCCGCTGATTTTCGCTGGCGATGATCTTCATTCTCGCATGTGCAGATGCCGCATCGTACATCACCTGATGAAACGAGGAATGCGGAAACGGTCTGCCGAGGACAAAAATCCCGAACGGTTCCAGATACTGCCGCATCTCGGCCTCCTGCTCATGCTTCACAACCGCGACAACGGCACCCGAAGTATTCTCTGCAAGATCGCTTGCAAGCTCCGTGCCGCATTCATCTGAGAGCGGAATATTGATAAGCACCACGGCATATCCTCTGCCCATCATTTTTTGCCGCGCCTCCGTACAGGAATGCGCTTCACCGACAACGGTATAATCACGGTCGGGGAGATTTTCAGTTACATAGCGCTGAAAATTCTCATTCGAGGAAATGACGAAAACCTCTTTCGGCTCATACCGGCTCAGCATAATTTACGCTGTATACGCGCTGAACAGATGTGCAGGCAGCGCTTCCCTGATAAATTCGCTTTCGCCGAGCAGTCTGCGCGCCTCTGCAAGATCCTTCGGGAGAGCCGGATACTGCCGGCGCACCTCCTCGGGACATTGCAGCAGATCGAGATCGCAGGGGGCAGGGGGCGTCATCTTTTGCAGGATGCCGTCAAGCCCTGCACGGATGACAAGCGCAAACGCAAGATAGGGATTTGCAGACGCATCCGGAGAACGAAGCTCGATGCGCTGATGCAGTGCATCCGCAGCCGGAATGCGGATGAGCTGCGAGCGGTTATTCGGCGACCACGAAACGCGGTCGGGGGCTTTCTCTTTTCCGAGGCGCTGATAGGAGCTTTCCAGCGGATTCAGTACCGCCGTCAGCTCGGGCGTATGCGCCATAATGCCTGCCATGAATGCCTGATTGACCGCATCCTCCGGAACCTGACCGTCAGAGGCGCGGACCAGCGAAATATTCATATGGAAGCCGTTGCCCGGTGCATCCGCAATGGGCTTCGGCAGAAAGGATGCCCACAAGCCGTTTCGCGCTGCAATCGTGCTGACAACCTGCTTGAATGTAATGACATTATCCGCGGCATTGAGCGCGGTGCTGTACCGGAAATCAATCTCATTCTGTCCCGGTCCCTGCTCATGGTGCGAGCGCTCAGGCTGGATTCCCATGGATTCGAGCGTCAGGCAGATCTCTCTGCGGACATTTTCGCCGCAGTCCCCCGGCGCAATATCAAAATAGCCTGCGCGGTCAAGCGGCGTATCGGTCGGATTGCCGTTCTCATCGCATTTGAACAGATAGAATTCGCACTCAGAGCCGAATGCACAGCAAAGATCATGCTGCAAAAGCAGACGCTCTGTCTCCGCAAGATAGCTGCGGCAGTCCGAGGAAAAGGGCTTGCCGTCCGGTGTACGGATATCGCAGAAAAAGCGTGCAACACCGCCTCTGGAAGGACGCCACGGCAGCAGCATCACGGTCGCGGGATCGGGGAACAGCAGCAGATCGGAATGCGAGGGATCGCCGAAGCCGCTGATCGAGGACGCATCAAATGCAATGCCGGATGTAAAGGCGCGTTCGAGTTCGGAAGCCTGAATCGAAACATTCTTCTGGACACCGTAGACATCGCAGAAGGCAAGCCGGACAAATTTGATATCATCCGCTTCGATCAGCTCCAGCGCCTCTCTCTGGGAAACAGTCAGCATAGAAACAACTCCTTTGCAGGTGGTTTACATTATATCGTATCATATCCGGCGCAAATTGTCAACCGGTAAAAAGAAGAGGAAAGCGGGGCATGCAGAAAAATTTTCCTTAACCTGCATGCAATTTCTGTTCAAAGCGGTTTTTGCTGCCGCTCTGCGGTACTGCGGTCGGATAATCTCCGGAAAAGCATGCCGTGCAGATCTCCTCCGAACAGGCAAGCTGCGGCAGTACCTCCGCAGGCAGAAAGCCGAGCGAATCCGCACCGATCATCTCCGCAATCTCCGGTACGCTGTGGTGACAGGCAATCAGATTTTCCTCGGAATCAATATCCGTGCCGTAATAGCAGGGATGCAAAAACGGCGGCGATGATATGCGCATGTGAATCTTCTTCGCACCGGCATCGCGCAGCAGCGATACAATCCGGCGGCTTGTCGTGCCGCGGACAATCGAATCGTCGATCAGGACAATGCGCTTACCCTCAACCGTCTCACGGATCGGGCTGAGCTTCAAGCGCACCGCACTGACACGCTCGGACTGCGTCGGGGCAATGAATGTCCGTCCGATGTACTTATTTTTGATCAGTCCGATGCCATACGGAATACCGGAAGCCTGCGCATAGCCGAGCGCCGCATCCAGACCGGAATCCGGTACACCGATCACAACATCCGCATCCGCCGGATACGCCTCCGCAAGCAGTGCGCCTGCCCGTTTGCGCGCGGCATGCACCGAGACTCCGTCCAGCACCGAATCCGGCCGTGCAAAATAGATATATTCAAAAATACAGATCGTTTTCGGGGCTGTACGCACAAAGCGCCGGTCGGAAATCAGCTTTCCTTCCGGTGTCAGAACGATCATTTCGCCGGGTTCGAGATCGCGCAGAAACGCCGCCCCGACTGCCGGCAGCGCACAGCTTTCCGAGGCAAAAACATAGCCGCCGTCCGGCAGTGTCCCGATGCACAGCGGACGGAATCCGTGCGGATCACGCACTGCAATGAGCTTCTGCGCGGACATGACAATCATCGAAAATGCGCCCTCAAGCTGGGAAACGGCAATGCGCACCGCATCCTCAATGGAATCCGTTTGCAGCCGCGCCTGCGTGATGATATAGGCAATGATCTCGGTATCGCTTGTTGTGTGGAAGATCGCGCCGCGCTGCTCCAGTGCGCTGCGGAGTACGGCGGCGTTGCTGAGATTGCCGTTGTGGACAAGCGCCATCTTGCCCTTCTGGTGATTGACCTCCATCGGCTGACAGTTCCGGCGCTGACTGCCGCCTGTTGTGCCGTAGCGCGTATGTCCGATTGCGGCGGTGCCGTGCGGAAAGCTGCCGAGCACCTGCGGCGTAAAAACATGCTCCGCCAGCCCGAGATCCTTATGCGTTGTGAACATCCCGTCATCGTTGACGGTGATGCCGCAGCCCTCCTGACCGCGGTGCTGCAATGCAAATAATCCGCAGTAGGTCAGGTGCGCAAGGTCCTCCGGCTGCGGTGTCATGATACCGAAAACACCGCATTCTTCGTGCAGTTTATCAGAGAACAGCACTTCCTGTTTTTCTCCGAGACTGTCGTGAATAGAAATGGATGCGGACACTGTCCGCCCGCATTCTTCGTGCAGTTTATCAGAGAACAGCACTTCCTGTTTTTCTCCGAGACTGTCGTGAACAGAAACGGATGCGGACACGGTCCGCCCGCATTCTTCATGTAAATTCCCCATATTATTCACCCATGGATGCCGCGACCAGCCCGACAAACAGCGGATGCGGCTTGTTCGGGCGGCTCTTGAATTCCGGATGATACTGCACGCCGACATAAAACGGCAGACCGGTCAGCTCAACGGTCTCAACCAGATTGCCGTCCGGAGAGGTGCCGCTGATGCAGAGTCCGGCATCGGAAAGCAGCGTGCGGAAGGCATTGTTAAATTCATAGCGGTGACGGTGGCGCTCTGTGATCTCCGCCTGCCCGTAGCAGCGGCGCATGGTTGTCTCCGGCGCAATGACGCAGGGGTAGCTGCCGAGCCGCAGCGTGCCGCCCTTGTCAATGCTGTCGGACTGCCCGTCCATGAAATCAATGACCTTGTGTGCGCAGTCGGGTTCAAATTCGCCGGAATGCGCATCGGGGAGATTTGCCATGTGCCGTGCGTATTCGATCACCGCGATCTGCATGCCGAGACAGATTCCGAGATACGGCAGACGGTTCTCTCTCGCATACTGTGCCGCCGCGATCATGCCCTCAATGCCGCGCGAACCGAATCCGCCGGGGATCAGGATGCCATCCGCACCGGAGAGCATTTCCGCAGCATTTTCCGGCGTGATCTGCTCAGAGTCGATCCAGTTGATCTGTACATCCGCACCGAGCTGATAGCCTGCGTGACGCAGTGCCTCCGCGACGGATAAATACGCATCATGAAGCTGGACATATTTGCCGACGAGCGCGATCGAAACGCTCTTGCGCGGCTGCCGGATCCGCTGACAGAGCGCCTCCCATTCGCTGAGATCGGGCGGCGGTGTCTGAAAATTCAGCTCGCGGCAGACGATCTCCGAAAGATGCGCCTTTTCCAGCATCAGCGGCGCTTCATAGAGATTCGGCAGCGTGAGATTTTCAATGACGCAGTCCGGCTTGACATTACAGAAGCCTGCGATTTTCGTAAAGATGCTGTGATCGGTGATCGGCTCATCGGAGCGCAGAACAATGATATCCGGTGAGATGCCGAAGCCCTGCAATTCCTTGACGGAATGCTGCGTCGGCTTGGATTTATGCTCTCCCGATGCCCTGAGATACGGCACGAGCGTCACATGGATATAGAGCGTATTCTCGCGCCCGACCTCTGTCCGGAACTGCCGGATCGCCTCAAGAAACGGCTGGCTCTCGATATCGCCCGTTGTGCCGCCGATCTCGGTAATGACGACATCCGCAGATTCCTTCTGTCCGACGCTGTAAATAAAATGCTTGATCTCATCGGTGATATGCGGAATGATCTGCACGGTCTTTCCGAGATATTCGCCGCGGCGCTCCTTGTGCAGCACATCGGCATAGACCTTGCCCGTCGTCAGATTGGAAAAGCGGTTGAGGTTCTCGTCGATGAAGCGTTCATAGTGTCCGAGGTCGAGGTCGGTCTCGGCGCCGTCCTCCGTGACATAGACCTCACCGTGCTGATAAGGGCTCATCGTGCCCGGATCGACATTGATATAGGGATCGAGCTTCTGCGCGGCGACCTTGAGTCCGCGGCTTTTGAGCAGTCTGCCGAGCGACGCCGCCGTAATGCCCTTGCCGAGTCCCGAGACGACACCGCCGGTCACAAAAATATACTTTGTCATGCGCTCCGCCCCCTTAATTCGCAACGTACATCTGCTTATAGGGATTGCCGCTGTCCGGCGTAACAAGCGTGAACTGCGCGTTCAGAATTTCATCGGGATCGCCGCCGAAATGCGCACAGTATTCCCTGACATACTGCCGGATCTCCGCAAGCTCCTCCGGCGATGCGGCGCGGTGATGCACCTGATGCGGAAAATGAATCCCCTCACAGTCCGAGCGCAGGAAGAGCTTTCCGCCGTGCATACCGGTACACGGAAAATTGCTGACGATCGGCTTGCCGTCGGTATGCTGACCAAGCACAATGATGATGCCGCCTGCCTGATATTCCCCGAGGAAGCTGCCCGTTCTGCCGCCGATCACCATGACCGGCACCTTCTCCTGATACGCCTTCATGTGGATACCGGCGCGGTATCCGGCATTGCCCTGCACAAAGATTTTGCCGCCGCGCATTGCATAGCCTGCCGCATCGCCGATATTGCCGTGAACAATGATCTCGCCCTCGTTCATCGTATCGCCGACCGCATCCTGTGCATTGCCGAAGGTCTCGATCACCGAGCCGTTGAGATATGCCCCGAGCGCATTGCCTGCAATGCCGCTGATCTTCACATATTTGCCGCCGGTGCCTGCCGCAAGGAAGCGCTGTCCGATGCAGCCCGTCAGCGTGATCTCGCTGTCCGGTGTCTGCCGCATCTGCTCATTGACCTCGGAAAAGCCCATTTTCGATACATCCAGTTTCATTTCAGACCACTCCTTTCAGCACTTTGCTGCGGTAGGCACTGCCCATCGCCGCAAGCTGCGGTTCGAGCTTCAGACGCGCAAAATCGACCGTGGAAAGCGGCGTCTGATTGCGGATCAGCGCGGTATAGATGCCGGTTCTGTGCATATGCCCGATCAGCATGAAGCCCGTCAGCTTATCATCCTTGACGAACAGCCGCTTGATGTGTTTTTCGTCCGCTTCTTCGTACATTTCGCAGCCCTCCGGCTGAGAGCCTGCGGTATGGCAGTGCAGACCGAAAAAGCCGATCGAATTCATCGGGATCGCCTGATCAAATACTGCTTCTCCGCCTGCCATATTGACGCCTGCGGTATGCCCCTGCATATAGGCATTCGGCATCAGCGCCATGATTTTATCCGTATCTGCGGAGATATCCCGATATTCGGTGCAGTCTCCGGCAGCGTAGATCTCCGGCAGGCTTGTCCGGCATGCCGCATCGACGCGAATGCCGCGGTTGACATCGCCGCCTGCATTCTTAATCAGTGCGGTATTCGGGCGGACGCCGACAGCCAGCACCAGCACATCGAAATCGACCTTATCGCCGTTCTGCATGATCGCCGTATTGCCCTTGAATTCCTTTGCACTGTTTCCGA
The DNA here is from genome assembly GCA_021152595.1 of Clostridia bacterium. Lineage (GTDB taxonomy): Bacteria > Bacillota > Clostridia > Oscillospirales > Ruminococcaceae > Firm-04. The sequence goes on along the minus strand of JAGKVC010000001.1, from coordinate 44,310 downwards.
GCAGGAATTCGATGCCGTTTGCCTCCAGATGCTTCTGCATCATTGCCGCACAGGTCTCATCGAGAATTGAAGACAGCACGCGCGGCGCAAGATCACAGACTGTGATCTCTCTGACGCGGTCATGCAGTCCCTCTGCGCATTTCAGTCCGATCAGTCCGGCGCCGATGATCAGCACTTTCGATTCCGGCGTAACTGCTTTCTCGAGCGACAGCGCATCATCCAGCGTCATGAATGTGAACTGCTCCCTGACCGTTTCAAGTCCCTTCATCGGCGGCACAAACGGTGCAGAGCCCGTCGCATTGCAGAGTGCATCAAAGGGCAGCGTCTCGCCTGTATTCAGCGTGACCTGCCGCGTACCGGCGTCGATTTTCTCAGCAGTTTTACCGTACAGCACTGTCACACCGTGATCCGCATAGAACGTCGGAGTGCGGTAGTTCATGCGCTCCGGATCGGTTTTCTGCTCGAGATAATAGGAGATCAGCGGACGGCAGTAAACCGGATGCTGCTCCGCGGAAATGACCGTGATGCTGCTCTCTGTATCAACAGATCGGATGCCTTCGATACATCCGGCAGCAGCGACACCGTTTCCGATTATAACATAGTGTTTCATTGTTTTCCTCCATTCCCGATTACGGGATCGGTCTGATAACAGCAGCTTCGTTTCCTGCGCTGTCAATCGGATGCAGGCACGGCCTGCCGCTCCTCATAGACAATCGCGCCGTTCGGACATCCCTTGACGCAGGCAGGCGCACCGCAGGAATTCTTCATGCACAGCTCACATTTCTGCGCAACGCCGCTGCCGTCCTCGACCACCGCGCCATAAGGGCAGACCAGTACACAGGTCAGGCAGCCGACACATTTGCTGTGGTCAATCTCAATGACGCCGTCCTTCTTCGAGAGTGCGCCTGCAATACAGCTCTTGACACAGATCGGATCCGTACAGTGCCGGCAGGAAACCGCATAGGTTACGCCGTTTTCGTCGGTCTCGACCTGAATGCGCGGATAGATCGGCTTGTCCCGCAGCGCCTTGACCATATCCGTCAGACCGGAATTGGCAAATGCGCAGTTATATTCACACAAATGGCACCCGAGGCACCATTCCTCTTTCACATAGATTCGTTTCATCCTTCACACCGCCTTATTCACCTGCATGCGAGATTCCGAGGATCTCAAGCTCTTTTCCGGTCAGCCCGACGCCGCGCAGCATCAGACGGTTTCCGCGCAGTGCCTCGATCGAATTGATGCCCATGCCGCCCATCAGCTCCTTGATCTCATGCCGCCATGCGTTCATCAGATTGATCAGCCGCTCCGATCCGATATCCGGATTCAGACGCTTGACAAGATCCGGCCGCTGCGTCGCAATACCCCAGTTGCACTTGCCCGTGTGGCAGCTCCGGCACAGGTGACATCCCATTGCAAGACATGCCGCCGTCGCAATATAGCACGCATCCGCGCCCAGTGCGATTGCCTTGACCACATCCGCAGCCGAACGGATCGAACCGCCGCAGACGATCGAAACATTGTTGCGGATGCCCTCATCACGCAGCCGCTTATCAACCGCCGCAAGTGCCAGCTCAATCGGAATGCCGACATTGTCGCGGATTCTCGTCGGAGCTGCACCGGTACCGCCGCGGAAGCCGTCGATTGCAATGATATCCGCGCCGCTGCGCGCAATGCCGCTTGCAATCGCCGCAATATTGTGAACCGCCGCGACCTTGACAATCACCGGCAGGCGGTATTCGGTCGCCTCTTTCAGCGAATAGACAAGCTGCCGCAGATCCTCGATCGAATAAATATCGTGATGCGGAGCAGGAGAAATCGCGTCGCTGCCCTCGGGGATCATGCGCGTCTTGGAGACATCGCCGACCGCTTTGGTGCCGGGCAGATGTCCGCCGATGCCGGGCTTTGCACCCTGTCCCATTTTGATTTCGATTGCAGCACCGGCTTCGAGATAATCCTTATGCACGCCGAATCTGCCCGATGCGACCTGCACGATCGTGTTTTTGCCGTACTGATAGAAGTCCTCATGCAGACCGCCCTCACCGGTATTGTAATAGATGCCGAGCGCGGTTGCGGCTCTCGCAAGGGATGCGTGCGCATTGTAGCTGATCGAACCGTAGCTCATCGCGGAGAACATCACCGGCATGCTGAGCGTCAGCTGCGGCGCGAGCTTTGTATCGAGCGTACCGTCCGCATTGCGGCGGATATGCTTGGGCTTTTTGCCGAGGAACACGCGCGTTTCCATCGGCTCACGCAGCGGATCAATCGGCGGATTCGTTACCTGCGAGGCGTTGATCAGGATCTTGTCCCAGTAAACCGGCAGCGGATTCGGATTGCCCATCGAGGAGAGCAGCACACCGCCGGTCTCCGCCTGCCGGTAGATCTCCTTGATCGTCTGATCGGAGTAATTTGCATTCTCGCGCAGACGGCAGTCGCTCTTGACAATTTTCAGCGCTCTGGTCGGACACAGCGTCACGCAGCGCTGACAGTTCACGCACTTTGATTCATCGGAGAGCATCACCTTTCCGTCTGCATCAAACCAGTGTACCTCATTGGCACACTGTCGTTCACAGACACGACAGCGGATGCACCGGCTGTCATTGCGCTCCACTTCAAATTCCGGATAGAAATTCAAAACGCTCCCTCCTTCACCTTGACAATCACCGGTTCACCGCCGGCAGGCGACCAGATATTCGTGATATCCGGCGCCATGACACGGATCGCGGCTTCTTCACTTGCAATATAGACCATATCCCCCTGCTCACCGACGACCATCGAGCGGAGCTTCAGGCGGTCATTGAGCGCCATCAATCCGCCCTCAAAGCCGAGGATGATCGAGAACGGTCCCGTGACAAGCAGGCTCGGGAACGCATTGCGCAGATAGGTCAGCGTCTGCTTTTCCGCCTCGGGCTTTGCGTCGATCGTAGACCAGAACGGTGCCGCGATCACAGACGCAGTCTCCTCAAGCGTCAGTCCCTGCCGCCGCAGCAGATAATCCGCAATATAGGTTATGACCTCGGTATCGGTTTGCAGCGTACATTTGTAGCCGTACATTTCAATGAAGCGGCGGTTTGCGTCATAGGACGAGATTTCGCCGTTGTGAACGATCGAATAATCGAGCATGCAGAACGGATGCGCACCGCCCCACCAGCCCGGCGTATTCGTCGGATATCTGCCGTGCGCCGTCCAGCAATAGGCTTCGTATTCCTCGAGCCGGTAGTATCTGCCGACATCCTCCGGAAAGCCGACCGCCTTGAATGCGCCCATATTTTTGCCGCAGGAGAAGACATAGCTGCCCTCAAGCTGCGCATTGATACGGTTGACAATCCGGACGACAAGCTCCTTTTCGTCGATCTGCAAATGCCGCAGAACGGACTGCATCGGGGAGACAAACACGCGCCGGATAATCGGCTCATCGGTAATCTGCGGCAGCTTGCGCACCTTGATATGCTCATCCTGCACGATCTCGAAATACTCCTTGAGCAGCGTCATACATTCGCTCTGACATTGGCGGCTGTTGAAGAAGATGTGCAGTGCAAAGAAATCCTTGTATTCCGGATAAATGCCGTAGGCAGCAAAGCCGCCGCCGAGACCGTTCGAGCGGTCATGCATCGGGATCATGCTCTCGATGATGCTCTCGCCGTTCATGCGCCTGCCGTCTCTGGAGATCATCGCAGAGACCGCGCAGCCCGAAGGGATCCGGACCTGTCCTTCTAATTGGCTCATCTCAATTTCCTCCTGTTTGATATGATTGGATATACATAAATGTGACTGCATGTTTTGCCGGAATACTTCCGGTCAGCAGCTCTGATTTGCTGAAGCACGTATTTCTTTTGCAGGTTTCTGTACCTCCGGCGGGCTTCAGCTCAACGGAGACAGGCACCGCCTGCAAACGAAAAGGCGCCCATCCGGAGACAGAAAGCCTGTCTTTCCGAATGAACGCCTTTGTTCATTTCATTGCCCCTATTTTAGCACATTGTGAAAGTATTGTCAATATCCGGCGGACAGTTTTCCTTATCGGAAGCACAATTTCAGAACAGTGACCGGAATATTTGAATTGCAGCAAACAGAAAACTGTTATTTTTGACAAGGGCGAAGCAGCAGGGCGGCTCGCATGAATCACTGGATCGGGGATCCGGCTGAATCCGATATTCCACCGGCATGCATGCGCCGTCAGGATGCATCCGCGGCGATAATTGAATTCGTTTTTTGGAGGAAATCGCAAATTTTAAGAAGTTTTAGAGCATTTTTAAGCAAATCTTAGCTAGACTCTCCCCTGAATATCACTTATAATGATAATATGGTGCAGTTTGTAAGCATCACGCCAATTCATCATAAAGGGGGATATGATTATGAAAAAACACTTTTCGATTCTGTCAGCAACCGTGCTGGCAGCCGCCACGCTGCTTTCACCCGGCATCTGCAAGCCTGCGGAACCGGCAGCGGCAGCCGAACAGATCAGGATTATGCCTGTCGGTGATTCCATCACGAACGGCGACGGCGAAACCGGCGGCTACCGGAAATATCTTGATTATGCGCTGAAGCAGAAGAACATTTCCTTTGACATGGTCGGACCGAAAAAAGACATGAACGCATCCTTCAATTATAACGGACAGAATGTACAGTATGACAGCGATCACGCCGGATACAGCGGCTTCCAGATCAAGGAGGTTCCCGGCTGGGGACAGGCGCAGAATACCGGCAGTCTCTATAATGAACTGAAAAACGGCAACAAAGTCAAGCAGTATAATCCGGATATCATCCTGCTCATCATCGGCACGAACGATATGACTGCAAACCGCGATCTCGGCGCCTGCTCGGATGATCTGCATGCACTGCTGGACTACATGCTCGAGAATATGAATCAGAACGGCATGATCTTCCTCGCTTCGATTCCGGAGTTTACCGCATACGGCGGCAGTCCGCAGCGTGTCGGCAATTATAACAGCACCGTCAAAAAGGTTGCTGAGGACTATGAAGGCTCAGGCAAGCATGTGAAATATGCGGATATTCACGGCTGTCTCTCCACCTCCGATCTCAGCAGCGACAACCTCCATCCGAGCGGCAAGGGCTATGAGAAAATGGGCAAATTCTGGGCGGAAACCATCTCAGATTATCTGGCAGGCAGCTCTGCGGTGCCGACACAGCCGGAGGAGCCGAAGCAATCCGATCCTTCCGATACAGCGGAAACACCTGCACGCACCGGCTCCGAGCTGCTGTATTCCGATTTCGAGAGCGGTCTTTCCGGCTGGGCAGCCCGCGGCAGTGCATCCGTGGATGTCAGCAAAACCGAAGCGGCAAGCGGAAAGCAGTCTGCTTCCGTGACAGACCGCAGCGATGCATGGAACGGCATCTCATATGATATCAGCAGCCTTTGTCCGGAGGGCACGGTGATTGATGTCACTGCGAGGGTGAAACAGAGCTCCGGCTCAGCCGTCAAATTCAAAATGACCGTGCAGTACGGCTCCGGCAACGGTGCGGAGTATGATACCTTTGTTGAGGAGACTGTCGCGTCCGGCACATGGGGTACGCTTGCCGGTGAAAAATACACCGTGAAGAGCGGATCCTCCCCGACACTGTACATCGAAACGGATACCGATAAATGCGATTTTTATGTGGATGATATCATCGTCAAAAAATCCGCAGGTGTCGCACAGCCTGCGGTCTATAAGCTCGGTGATGTGGACGGCGACGGCGTGATCAACGCTGCCGATCTCTCCCACGCAAAGGAGGGCATCAAGGATAAATTTGCCAATAACAGCATGAAGAAAATGGCGGATGTCAACCGTGACGGCAGCGTCGATCAGACCGATATCGACTGGTTCGTGCAGTATCTGCTCGGCAAGATCGCAGAATTTCCGGAACCGGTGATTCCGGCAAAGGGCGATATGCGCACGATCTCCGAATACACGCCGATCTGCGAGGCGGAGCTGAAGCCGCTCGATTACGGCATTCTCGATGCAAAGGCCGGCACCGCCTACGGCACACTCAAGAAAGAAACTTACAGATCGAAGGCGGCAAACAAGGATAAGCCCTATAACATCCTGCTGCCTGCAAACTACGATCCGAGCAGAGAATATCCGGTTCTCTATATCCTGCACGGCTATTATGAGGACGAGGACAGACTGATGACAAACGGCAACAACGGCGATGCCATGCGGACAAAGGAGCTTGTCGGAAACCTCATCGCACAAGGCAAAGCAGAGGAAATGATCGTTGTCAGCCCGCTTGTGTTCACGAGCGCGACCATGAACAGCCCGAGCGGTATGGACAATCAGAGCAACGCCGCATATGACGCATTCGTCGATGATATCGTTGACAGTCTGATGCCGCATATCGAGAGCAAATACAGCGTCGCAACAGGCAGAGAGAACACCGCCGTCACGGGCTTCTCGATGGGCGGCAGAGAGTCGCTCCAGATCGGCATGAAGTATGCGGATAAGTTCGGCTATGTCGGCGCTGCGTGTCCGGCACCGGGCGTCTCCGGCAGCTTCAAGTGGAGCAGCGAAGCGGAATCCCCGTCGCTGGTCTATATCACCGCCGGTACTGCCGATGATGTCGTCGGCACCGCAATTCCGGAGGGCTATCACAATAACTTCACGAAGAACAATGTCCCGAATATCTGGCAGATCGTGCAGAACGGTCATCACGGCGATGACTCGATCCGTACCCATTTCTACAATTTCATTCAGTTTATTTTCAAGGCATAATCTGAAAAATCCCATAGAAAAAAGCCCCGAAGCGGTCATGAGATCACTTCGGGGCTTTCTGTCAGATCAGGGAAAACAAGCTGATCTCCGTTAATCCGTTCCGTGCGCCTTTCACAGATAGCCTCTGTTTTTCAGTTCCATAATTGCCATTTCCCGATTCACAGTCTCCGGATCGGTGTCGTCCAGACGGCGCTGAAAAGCTGTGCTGCTCAGCGGATAGACATAGTATGTCCGATAAGCTGCAACCGGTGTCCTGTCATAAACCGGATACACACCGCTGTTTCTGGAATTGGGCGTGACCTCACAGCCGAGCGTCTCATCCGGCCAGAGGACAGCGGCAATTCTGTATTTCTGCGTGGCTGCGATCGTCCGGATTTTCGCATGCGATGACAGCTTTGCGGCGTTCACTGCCTCCGCAGAATTCAGATCCAGCAAAAGCTCCGGCGTGAACGGCTGAACCGGCATCAGCCTTGTATCCCGGATATGCGATGCAATAAAATCCATTGCCTTTTCCGGATTCTCCGCAAGCTCGCGCGCATGCGTCTCACCGGAAAGCGGAATCCAGCCGCCGTGCAGCTCTTTTGTCCGCTTGAGCGCACCCTCATCAATGCGTTCCGGTGCTGCATAATAATAGCAGTTGAGATAATAGCGCGGCACCTGCCGCATCCGGAACCGCACAAGAAACGTCGTTCCGTAATCGTAACAGATCTCGCCGCTGTTCGCTTCGATCCAGTCTTCGATGCCGCAGTTTTCCAGATAAAGACTGCCGTCCGGTTCGCGCAGCCAGCCGGTGACACCCAGATCTGTCTGCGCTTCGCCGCCGATCCGGATGCGTGTTTGCTTCTGATAAGGCGTACAGGAAAAGGCGCTCGGCGCACAGAATGCGCCTTCCGGCACCTGATCTGCATAATTGATCATATCCAGCTTTTCACAGCCGGCGAATGCGAGATCGCCGATCTTTTTGACCGTTGAACAAAAATAGAGATTTCCCAGATTGCTGCAAAATTCAAATGCACGCGCACCGATTTCACTGAGAGACGCCGGAAACCTGAGCGCACGCAGACCGTCGAGACCGCGAAATGCGGACTGACCGATCTTCCTGAGATTTGCAGGGAAACTGAGCTCCGAGAGACTCGTCTGTTCAAATGCATGATCCCCGATCTCCAGCAGATTGCGCGGCATATTGATCGTCTCCAGCCGCTTGCAGTATTCAAATGCATAGCTGCCGATATAGCGCACGCTGTCCGGCAGATGCACCGTTTTCAGATTATAGCAGCCGTTGAAGGCTTTGCTGCAAATCTCCGTAACACCGTCAGGCAGCGTCAGGCTCCGGAGCGAAGCAACCTTGCGGAATGCGCCGACACCGATGCAGGTGACACCCTCCGGCACCGTAACCTCCGGAAGCTGTGCGTGATAGGCAATCAGCTTTCCGTCCTGAATCTCAAAAATCTCTTCCTGTTCCATATGTACCTCCTTATGTCTGCGGCGGATTTCTGTTATGAAAAGTATAACATATTGCACCGCAAAATGCAATAGGAGCAATCAGACAAATCCTCAGAATGAAAAATGCGCGAACAAAACCGGCGCAAAAGATATTTTCGTTTTTCCTTGCTTTTCATCTGATAATCATGTATAATGAAATTATCAGACAGAAGCCCCGATGCCGGAGAAGGAGGGATCATTATGCGCAAAAAGATCATTGCAGCGCTGATCGCTGTCCTGTTCGCATGTGAAGCGGCAGGATTTGTTCCGCATGCGGCAGGCAGCACAAATCAGATCTATGTCACAAACACCGCGGAGCTGAAAGCCGCCCTCACGAATGTCCGTGCAGGAGATGAGATCATCCTGAAAAGCGGCACCTATGAGGACGACACATCCAGCGGAAAATGGCGCGTATTTGAGGCGGCTGCGAGCGGCACGCCCGAAAAGCACATTATCATCCGCAGTGAGGATCCGGCGCATCCGGCTGTGCTGTGTGCCAATCAGCCGGAGAAAAAATGCGTCATGCATATCACCGGCTCCTATTGGGAGATCCGCGATCTGAAAATACAGAACGCCGCCAAGGGCATTTTCCTCGCAAAATCCGAGCACAGCATCATATCAGACTGCGAGGTCTGTGAAATCGGCGACGAGGCAATCCATATCATCGACGACAGCAGCTATAATCTCGTCGAAAACTGCTTCATCCACGACACGGGAACCGTCAACGCAAAATACGGCGAGGGTGTCTATATCGGGAGCGCAAAGAATGCCACAGAATACGGCTTTGCCTGCCATTACAACACCGTCCGCGGCTGCCGGTTCGGTCCGAATGTCTCCGCCGACCATGTGGATATCAAGGAATATACCATCGGCAATCTCGTGGAATACTGCACCTTTGACGGCACCGGCATCAAGGGGGAAAACGGCGGCAACAGCTTTGTTGAAATCAAGGGCAATGATGCGGTCGTCCGCTATAATACCGGTCACCGGAACGGCTGTGAGCAGCAGCTTTACGGCTTCGACATGAGCCAGCAGCTTGAAGGCTGGGGACAGAATGCGAAGATCTATGAAAATGAGCTGTATCTTGATACGGCAGACTGCTTTACCGTCAAGGGCTGGAATTGCAGCGCGCAGGTATTCCGCAACAAGGTCGATCCGCCGGAATGCACCTGCGACGGCAACCGGATCATGCAGGTTCTCGGCTACAGGCTGCGCGGCGATGTCAATGAGGACGGCAGCCGCGATGCAGCGGATGTCACCTGCCTGCTCCATATGCTCCTGACCAAAGAGGTGCGGCATCTCTCCGGAGAAAACACCGATCTGAACGCGGACGGTATCCTCAATGCTGCGGATCTCTCGCTGCTCAAGCAGATTCTCCTCAGGGGCGATCCCGATGAGAAGCCGGAAATCGAGATCTCATTTGTCAAAGAGGATGCAGGAAAATGGCGCATGACAGAGGGCTTAAGCGAGCATACTGTGACAATGACCGTTTCTGCAAAGCCCGATTCTGAGCTGAATCTTGCGTGGGGCTATTGGGATCCGAATGCGGAAAACGGCAGCGGCAAATGGATCATGGAGGCGCTCGGCAAGCATCCGGCAGACAGCAGCGGCAAGGCACAGGTCACAGTGGAAATGCCTGCCGATGCGCGCAGAATGGCGCTGGAGGTCTGGGGATATACCGATGCATCCGGCAAGCTGGATGTTGACACCGCGGAGCTGGTCTCCGTCACGGCAAAAGCGAAATCATAAACAGGACAGCTCTCCGCTCGGAGGGCTGTCTTTCTGTCTGCACTCTACGGAGCGTGGATTGACAAGCCTGCGCACATATGGTATCATGGAATCAGAACAAGACAAGGGGTGATCACATGAACCAGAGCAAAACAGGCGATCTGATCAAACGGCTCCGGACAGAACGCGGCATGACGCAGAAGCGGCTTGCAGAACGCATCCATGTCAGTGACAAGGCGGTGTCGAAATGGGAATGCGGCAACGGCTGTCCGGATATATCGCTGCTCGCGGCACTGGCGGAGGTCTTTGATACGGATATTCATGTCCTGCTGACGGGCGAGATCGCACAAAAGGAAAGTGAGAAAGGCAATATGAAAAAGACCAAATTCTATGTATGCAAATCCTGCGGCAATCTCATCACAGCTTCCGCAGAGGCAGCCGTGACCTGCTGCGGCAGCCGTCTCTCCCCGATGGAGCTGCGCAAAGCCGCACCGGACGAAATGCTGCAAATTGAGGACATCGGCGGCGAATGGTATGTATTCTCCGCGCACCCGATGACCAAGCAGCACTATATCGCATTTGCAGCGTATATCACCGACAGCAGCGTCATGGTGTTCCGGCAGTATCCGGAGTGGGATTTTCATTTCACCATGCCGATGTACCGCATGGGCAGACTGGTCTGGTACTGTACGCAGTGCGGATTTCTGTATCAGGATATCCGGCGGCGCTGACATCCGATATCAAAGCACCCGTTTACCGGAAACTCCAGTAAACGGGTGCTTTTTCTGCTATAGAAGATGCCGCATTTTGTGTAGCAGTCACATTTCCCGAAGTCATTGATATAGTCTGCGCAGACAGTCCGTGATCTGCGGACGGGCATGCGGAATATCATCGCAGTAAATGCTGACAAGCTCCGTGACCTCCGCACCGTCTGCCATACGCTGAATATCCGCGGTGCTGCTGACAAATCCGCTGCTGCCCTGTGTTGCGATCAGCCGGAGCTTTTTGCCGTTCCACTCATTCTGCTCAAGGAATGACGCCACCGGCATCGGGACAGTCCCCCACCAGATCGGATAAATCAGAATGACCTCATCATAGCCCGAAATGTCAACCGGTTCAATCGCAGGGCGCGCATTCTCGCGCAGCTCCTTTCCGGCGACCGATACGGTATCGCCGTAGCGCGAGGGATATTGTTCGCCCGTCAGCGTAATCGCCTGCACATCGCAATGAATCGCATCCGCGACCATATCCGCAAGCAGCGCCGTATTGCCCGTCAGCCTGCCGTCCGCAAGCAGCAGCGATGCCCCCGAGACTGCATCAACATCCGGTGCAAAATCCGTATTTCCGACGCGTGTGAAATAAACCGCAAGCGTTCTGCCGGAGGATGTAATCTGCTCACCGCGTACCGCTGCTTCATAGTCAATGCTGACCGTCTTGAAATGCCTGCTCAGATACGGGACAAGCGCCGTCCCGACTGCCACGGATGCCGCGGCACCGAGTATGATCAGGAACGCCGCGCGTTTTTTGTGCTGTGTCCGCAGGAAGCCGTGCATGCCGCCGTGTATGACAGCAAGCGTCAGCACAGCCGTCGCCAGATACCGGTGCAGATCCGCGCTGCCGAGATACGGGAACCACGGAAAGATCATCCGCGAAACGCCCATACTGCTGATCATCAGCACAAGGATACAGACAAAGAGCAGCACCGTCACAGCATCGAAAAAGCGTCTGCCGCCGGAGCGCTTTCCGCCTTTCAGCAGCCCCTTCACCCAGCCGCGCTTCATCACGATATGCACCGCCAGACAGATAAAAAACGCAATGCCGAGCAGCTCATGCAGCGTATTTCCCGTGAATGCATAGAGCATCTGCACCAGCATGATCACATACATCAGGATATCCGCAGCAGCGCCGGCTGCCTTTTTCAGTTTCATGCTTTCACCCCCATAATATATATAGTATAGCACAGGATTTCGCAGCTTGTCAACCGTATTTCCGGCTTTGCAGGCGGCAGATTTCATTTTGAATAATACAAACCGTAATATCCGGATGATGTACAACACTCTGAAAAGCCTGCGATTTTCATGCGGCAACATAATACCGATTCGCATTTTTGTAACATTGCATAATCAGAGGGGTGCCAAATTGTCTAATCTATATAAAAATGGCGCAAATTCGGAAATTTTCTCCAAAATCGGTTGACATTTCAAATGAACAATGGTATAATGATGACAGAAAGAAACAGCAACAAAGCGCAAAGAATAGCGGAGACAAAAGAACATGCTTCGGCATGTTTATAGTTCTTTGTAAATGAAAGTAACATAAAAATCCATGCAAATATACGAAATGTAATATTTCTGCCGGATATTTTCAAGCAGGTGTTAGAATATGACGGACAAAGAGTTGCGCAGGCTCAGGCGGTCGGAGCTGATCGAGATCCTCTACTATCTGAGCAGGGAAAACGATGAATTGCGTGAGGAGAACGGCAGGCTTCAGGCGCGGCTGGATGCATTTGTATCCGATGCAGCCGCAGAAAAGCCGGCAGAGCAGGTACAGACAGCACCTCCCCCGAACCCGAATACCGCACGCAGGCAAAAGGGTAAAAAGAAAAGACGATGAAGGAAAGAAGAGACTTACCGACCACCGGTCAGCTCGCAGAGGAAATGCGGCGCCTTCAATACGGCGAGCGCTTTGCAAAATCCGTCCTGCATACGGTTTCCTCGCTGATCGTCGCCGCGGCTGCCGCGGTGCTGATCTCCACGATGCTGCTGCCGGTGCTGCGCGTAACAGGCGCAAGCATGACGCCTACCCTGCAAAATGACGAGATTCTGCTTTGTAATAAACTGCGGAACGTGCAGCGCGGGGACATCATTGCATTCTATTATAATAATAAGGTTCTGCTGAAACGGGTAATCGGGACAGCAGGTGATAAAATCGACATCGAGGAGGACGGCACCGTGATCCTGAACGGTGAGCCGCTCGATGAACCCTACATACAGGAATCGGATTACGGAGAATGTGACATTGACCTCCCCTATCAGGTACCGGAAAACAGGTACTTCGTTATGGGCGATCACCGTGCCGTATCGGTGGACAGCCGATCGACCTCGGTGGGATGCATCTCAGAGGAAAATGTCATCGGCGCGGTCTTCCTGAAGATCTGGCCGCTCCGGTCATTCGGCAAACCTTAAACAGCACCGCCTGAACGGAATCTCACGGAAAGGAGGGAACAGCAGTGAAAGACGGTCTGAACAACATCTATGAGACAGTAACGCGAAAGAGACACAATCACCGGACAGCAGCGTTTTTGACTGCAATGGCAATTCTGGTAACAGTGACAGTTCCCTTTCTGACGGCGGTTCCCGGCATCAGTATGGTGCGGCCGCTCGCAAGCACCGAGCCGGATGCTTCCGGCGGCACATACGATGCAGGAAGCATTCCTGCTGATACGGTTGTTTCAAATTCCTGCCGCGCAGACGACAATATCGTGAACGGCACAGTCTGGAGCCCGGAAAATGCCAAGCTGCTGACGCTCCTCTTCGGAGAAGGCACCGGAACCCAATGGCTCAACGGTGCGCAAACGCTGGAGGATGCACTGAAAAAGGCAGAGGATGAATATTTCTTAGGTCTTGCCAGTGACTTCTGTGCGCTGACCAAGGGCAATTTCACAGTCTATCACGCGGATGCCGAGGGCAGACTTGCAATCGGCGGAGACCTGACATTCAACAATGTATGGAACTATCAGGTCGGAAGCGGCGACTTTGCACATCTGAAACCGATGCCCACGACAGACAGCTATACCGAAGACAATCAGAGAACCGGTTTTGCACATCTCATCTGCGGCGGAAAGCTCTACCGCATCAATACCATTTCAACCGGCAACTATGACGAAGAATCCGGTAAAGCTGATTCCGAAAACTGGCACCGCAACGGTAATACAGTTGTATATGATCCGGAAGATGATATGTACAAGAAGCTGCTGATCAATCCTGCAAAGCTCGACGAATCGCGCTGGTATGATCAGTACAGTCAGCAGGATGTTCCGTATTCTGCCAGCGCAGTGGTTGAATATCCCGGCACCGATGCAGACTGCGAAAATCATCACAGCTATCTGGGCGATGTCAACCTGCTCGCGCAGATGTATCAGTTCCAATACATCAAGGAACTGATCGACTACGTCTATGACAAGGTTGACGGCAGATCCGAACAGCTCGCAGTCATGCAGGGAATCCCCGCAGTGATCGAGGGAAATCATATCAAATTTGAAGCGCCGGATACAAATGTAAAAACGGTCTACTTCACGCTGAATGAATGGCCGAGCAACGCAAGAAGCGTTGAATTCACCAACATTCCGGAGAATGCAAGCGTTGTTGTCAATGTCGGCGGCAAGGCATTCGATATTCTGGAAAGCAGCGGCGGTACGATTGATGCAACATTCAACGGAGAAACATTTTCCAATGTCCATACCGGAAACTCCTTTACAGATAATGACAGCAACAACAATATCCTTTCTGAGCGCGTCCTCTATAACTTCTATGAAGCAACATCAGGAAAGCTCAGCGGCAACTTCAACGGCACAATTCTTGCACCGAAGGCGGATGTCACAGCACCGACAGACAAGTGCTACGGTCACCTTTCCGGTGCAATGATCGCAAAATCCTTTGACGGCGGCCTTGAATTCGGCTACAGACCGTACCGCGGCAGTGCTGATATCATCGGCCTGCATACCGGATATGCGGTTCCGGTCGAAAAGTACGTTGAGGGCACGACCACACGGCTCGAAAACGCACATTTCGTTCTGGAAGAAATCTACGAGGCTGAAGAAGGAACAACCGCAGCGGCTGTTTACAGATGGCTGAGTAAAGAGGATCAGCCGGTATATGTTCCGGTTCCGCTGAAAGTGGATTATACCGAAACCTATACCACGGCGTTGCTGACAACCACCACGACGACAACCACTGTAACAGAAACCGCCGCCGAGGCGGAAACGCCGGATGAACCCGAAGGCGGAGACGATCCGAATGCTCCGCCGGAGGCACCCGCGACAACGGAAACAACATCTGCACTGCCTGAAACAGAAGCTGAACAGACCGAGGAACCGGAGGAACCAACACCAACGGTGATCTACCCGACGTTCAATTCCTCCTATATCATCCGCGAGGAAAAAGCACCGGCCCGGTACATCCAGACTGATAAATATTATCAGATTGATGTCACCGAAAAGGTCCATCAGTTCGGCGTGAACGGAACGCCGAACAATGTGGATTACACCATTGCATTCAGAGTGTTCAATTCGGGCAGCGAATCCGGAGCGGAGATCCCGACGATTCAGTTCTCCGTCATAGATTCGGGTGATAACGGCCTGACAAGAACCATTAAGGTAAACGGCGAAAACAAATATCAGCTCTCAATCCTGAAAAACGAAAAGGGTGAGTACTATGTTGACGCTGTTTCCAGAATTGACGGCACACCGGTTCAGATTGATCTGAACAAAGCACAGGTGATCGACGAACACTTCTATTACGATCCCCTCTCGCTGATGGTCATGCCGCTTCCGCAGCCGGAGAACATCCCGTATTTCGAGAACCGGCCCGGACTGCTGTTTGAAAAGGTCGATGAACTCGGTAAACCGCTCAAGGGTGCGACAATCACATTCACCGGTGAGGACGTCTTCACCGGTGAGGACGTCGGCTGGACATGGGATTCGGAAACCTCCGATTCCTGCCTGATCGACTTCACCAAGCTGGAAACCGGCGAGTACACCTTCACAGAAGAAGAAGAAAACGGAGTACCGGCAGGATATGAGCGGGCCGATCCGATCACGATCATCTGGGACAAGGGAACCGGCAGTTTCACGTATAACGGACAAACATATACGCTGCCTGCGACAATCCAGATGGTTGACCAAACGATCTACGGCATGAAGCTCAGCCTGTATAAGTATGACGGCAGAGCGGGCGCGAATCCGGATACACCGCTTGCAAATGCGAAATTCGATCTGTACGCACAGGACGGCACGCTCATCAAGAGCGATCTCACAACCGACGAAACCGGCAGCGTCAATTTCGACCTTGAAACGGCGGAGACAAGCCCCTATGTCCGCGACGGCTACCTGACTCCAGGGACTTACTTCCTGCGGGAAACGGAAAGACCGGCTCCGGGCGACGGAACTCCGTTCACACAGCCGGATGATCTGTATTTTACTGTAAAATCTGATTTCACAGCAGAAGTGCTTGACATGCCAACCGTTTCCGGCGGTACATTTCCGATTAGCTGTGATTGGAACAGCGCATGGTACGGTGTTCATCAGCTGTATATCAATGATCCGAGATTCGGCGGATCCATGATGGAAGTTGACGGAAGCACACTGAAAATCAAAAACGACTCCAAGCCAGTGAACATCAAGGTTCAGAAGGAATGGAAGAATGACGAGAACTTTGAATTCCTGCGCGGGGAAGTTAAAGTTGAGCTTTACCGCTCGACGTAAGCACTGACACCGGAACAGCAGGAAGCCTATGCCAACGGTACACTGCCGACCGACGTGCCGATTGAAACATGGGCAGAGACATGGGACGACGATCTCGAGCAGACCGGCAAAGCGAAACTGAATGAGGAAAACGGCTGGAATTGCACATGGGAGAAGCTCGAAGCATTCAAGCTCGTTGACAACGAGTACAAAGAGCTTTACTACTATGTCAAAGAAACGCCCTACCTCGGATATGACACCGCATACCAGCGCGAAGGCAATCAGCTGACAGTCACCAACACCATGCAGACTGTGAAGCTGAACGCCAAAAAAGTCTGGGATTACGACAATAACACCAGTGATGAGCTCAGCAAGCCGTCTTCGATCACCGTGATGCTTGAAATCAAGCAGAACGGCAGCTGGATCCCCGTCTCGGCAAAAACACTGCTGCTTACGGGCAGCGATTGGAAGGGACAGTTCACAGATCTTCCTGCCGGCAAGGAATTCCGGATCCGCGAGGTTTCGGTGCCGGTCGGATGGAAAATCGGAACGGACTCGAACACAATCAACACCGCAGGCAGGACGCAGGAACAGCTCAACGGCGAGACAATGACAATCAGAAACGTTCCCGATATCGGCAGCCTGAAAGTCATGAAGGAGTGGGAAAATGATCCGAGCGTGGACGAGGTCAAGGTCAAGCTGTACCGCGTTGAGGAAGAATCCGCACTTTCCGGCGGCTACCACGATGCCGGCGACCATGTGATGTTCGGTCTGCCGCAAGGCTACACCGCATCCATGCTGGGCTGGAGCTACAATGAATTCAAGGACAGCTACGATAACCTCGGTCAGACAGAGCATTACAAGATCATCGCAAAGCGATTTGCTGATTTCTTCTATGATTCTGCCAGAACCGATGCAGACGGAAACATCACGGAACTCCTTGTACAAAAGGGCGACGGTCAGACGGATCACGATTACTGGGGCGCTCCGGAAGCTCAGGGCGAAAGAACAGATCAGCTCTTCTGGAGAGGCGACAGCGGCGGTGATATCGCAGCAGAATATGCAGCGACACTTGCACAGTATAAGGTCAATTTCCCGACGGATCCGAAAGCAGATGCATATCTCGAGCGAGCAAAAAAGCTCTACGAATTTGCAAAGCAAAAACCGGCGCTGAATGAATACGGAGTCAACCGCAAAACCGGAACCGATTATGAATTCTATACATCGGAAGAAAAGCAGGACGATCTGGACTGGGCAGCAGCGTGGCTCTACAAAGCTACCGGCGAGGAACAGTACAAAACCGATCTCAGCCATACAGCCGGACCGAATGCCGGCATCTGGAGTACGCTAAACTGGAACAGAGTCGGTCTTGCAGCGGCAATCATGAACGGCGAAATCAATCAATCGTGGGGTGACGCGCGAACCTGGCTGAATGACTACTGCAAGTCCGATGAATATTACTACGTTGACGGATGGGGCTCGGCGAGATACAACTGCGGCGCACAGCTCGCTGCACTGATCGCCTCCAAGTATCCCGAAAGCGAAATCGACAAGGAAGCATGGGCAAAGAACCAGATGAAATACATCCTCGGTGATCAGGGAGTCGGTTCGGCAGCCGCACATTGCTTCGTCACCGGCTTTGCAGCGAATTCGCCAAAGAATCCGCATCACAGAGCAGCTTCCGGTACGAACTCCGGACAGACGGAAGCTGACAATCTTCCGACAGAGCATGTACTGCTCGGCGCGCTGGTCGGCGGTCCGACAAATTCCAACGGATCCTATCAGGATCTCAGATCCGATTACCAGTGCAATGAGGTCGCGCTCGATTACAATGCAGGACTTGTCGGAGCGGCAGCAGGATTGTATCACTTCTACCAGACCGGAATCACAGATCCGGATATCGCATCCAGTGTTCCGGATGCCGGCGTCAAAAAGACATACGGCGGCGGAAACGGTACGGCAGCGGCAGACAATCCGAATGAAAACTACGCCAAGCTGCTGCAATACTCGCTCTACTTCTATGACGCGAATATGTGCGGCTCGGATGTAAACGAATCCTCGGCACTGGACTGGCGCAGCGATTGCCATACGGACGACCGGCAGCCGCAGGCTGTACAGTCCGCAGCATCGCCGCAGACACCGCGTCCGGCTCGGATCAAGGCAGTCAGCACGAACTGGGCAGCCGCAAATCTGCCGGTCTTCAACAGTGCAGCGGATACAACCGTTTCCGCATCCCCCAGAACCAGAACCCGCGCGCTGCGGCTCTCGAAAGCAGTCGATCTCGCTGAAACGCTTGAAGTTCAGGCGGTGAAGAGTACACCGATCCGGTTGCTCGGGGCAAGCGGCGATTATCAGATTGAGGGAAAATGTTTATTAACAATCCCCAACGTCAATCAAGGTAATGACACCAGTAATAATGAGCATGTCTATCAAGTGTCCGCCTATAGCACTGACGGACAATCGTTGATTGAGAATGTAACAAAAGTTGTTCTCGAGTTCAACGAAATACCGGTTCAAAACGGTATGACATTATTCCTGACAGATCAAAACTATGGCAATATTGTTAATGGAAACTGGTGGACAAGTGTTCAGCCGAGCAGTTCTCAAATGCATGGAAAGTATTTAGTATGGGAACTGGACAATGCCTCTACTATCAGAAGCGTCGTTATGAAATCAATTCAATTAGGTGATCCGGCAGGACTAATGGTAACAAATATCTACCTTTATGGAGATATGGCAACATCCTTCAAGGTCACCCCGACCGAACAGACAGTCTTCACCAATCAGGACTGCACCGTAAATGTCAGCGGAAATACCGGTGATATTACATGGAAAGACGGCGGCGAAACCATTACGCCGACCGCTTCCAGCGGTAACACCTTCACATTCCGCTTTGACAGCCGCGGAACGCACACCATTACCGGTACCGACCGATCCACAGAACCCGATGGCGGAAAAACCGGTGAATTCACGGTCAACGTCGTGGATTTCAGGCTCAACACCGATTCGGTCTCGTTCAGAACAGGCAGCTCCGGAACAGTTGAGATTGAAACATATCTGACAGGCGACTTTACAGTTGCATGTGAAGATTCGCGTATCAACTGGACGCTGGACGACAGAACCATCACAGTCAGATCGGATGAAGTCATCAGCGAACCCGTGACAGTGACCGTCACAAGCCCGAACGGCGAACCGCACAGCTTCACGGTACGCACCTACGAAGGTACTGAGATTCACTCCGAAGACCGGACCGATCCGCACGATCTGCTGCTGGACGAAATCCTGCCGCTGCGTGCATATCAGAGCGGCGATGAAGTCGCTGTTACCGAATGGAGCTCCGATCATCCCGATATCGCGTCGGTCGATCGCTACGGCAATGTAACAGCCAAGCACTTCGGTACGGCAACAATCACCGCGAATGTCAACGGCGATACGGTGACATATCTGGTCAATGTCGGACCGCTTCCGGCAGATCCGAACAAGATCGAATGTGTCAAGACGATCTGGCTCACAGCAGATGGCGATTGGACAGAAACCGTACCGAATCTTCCGCGGGTAAGCCCGAACGGAAACCGTTACATCTACTACATCCAGGAGGAAGACAGCAATCAGTATATCGCGGTTGATTACAGCGGCGGCGCAGCCGTTGACAGCGACGATCCGCCTGTACTGACTGTCAAAAACAAAGCAATCAAAGGACTTCCTGTCGCAGGCGGCAGCGGAGTCAAAGGAATCTACTATACCGGCGGCATCATGATCCTTCTTGCAGCAGCCGGATACGCAGCCTACAGACGCCGGAGGTGGTTGAATGAATGAGGAAACCTTCGGCACATGAAACCGCAGCTCAGTAAGTAAAAGGGGGCGCCCCCAAAGCGCCCCCACCGAACAAAATCTATTGACAAAGGAGAATGAATTATGAAAAAGGCAAGAAGAATCGCTGCTATGATCGCAGCAATGGCAATGGCAGCTACGATGGCTGTTCCGGCTATGAGTTTTTCCGCAGGTGCCGCAACGGCAGAGGAGAACGGCAACAGCATTACTGTAACCAATAAAGACAAAGCAACACACACCTACGCAGCATATCAGATTTTCAAGGGCAACTTTACCGGCGAAACATTGAATGATATTACTTGGGGCGATGGCGTTGACGGTGATGCAATTCTGGCTGCTCTCCATGATGCATCCGGCGCTGAAGGCAATGCACTCTACGGTCTGTTCCCTGCTGAGACCGTAACAAGTGCGAGGGGCGTTGCGGAGGTTCTGGGCTCTAAGACGACGGGCGATTCTCCCACTGCTGTGTTCGCCGATGATTCGGAGAAGACGCAGGCATTTGCTGCAATCGTCGGAGCTAACTTAGAAGCTCAGACTTCCGGTGTAGTGAACGAAAATACGATTTCGGCTCTTCCTGACGGTTACTACCTCATCATGGACACCGCAGCTCCTGTGAATCCTGATGCTAACAATGACAGTCTTGGTGACAATCCTAACTCCGGTGCAAAGACGAGATTCATCGTGAAAGTAGCAGGCGGCGCAAATCAACCGATCAATGTGGACGCCAAGCACTCCGCACCTACCGTTGATAAGCAGGTTCAGGATGAAGCTGCTGACAGGGATCCGAATGCAGATACAGACGGCTGGGGCGAGACGGCTGACCACGCAATCAATGAGTCCTTCCAGTTCAAGCTGACTGCGACACTTGAGGCTGATGCGAATTATGGTGCATACAAGACCTACAAGATTCAGTTCAACGATACGCTCTCTGACGGTGTTACCTATGAGGATATCGTAAGCGTTAAGGTTAATGGCACAACCATTGACCTCTATAATGCAGATTCTAACCCGAATGGTTATAAGCTGACTGAGCCGACAGTACCGGCAACTGAACTCGGCGGCGGTAATCTTACGATCACGATTGATGATATCAAGAAGTTTGACGCTGATCTGACTGACGATGCAACAACGATTGAGGTCATCTACTCTGCTCACCTGAATGCGAATGCGGCTGTAGAAAAGGCGAGCCAAGATTCTGTTTTAGCGGATTATAACAACGTCAACAAGGTGAACCTCGAGTATTCCAACAACCCGAATGCAGGCGGCGAGGGTGAAATGGGTACAACACCGGACGATTATGTTTGGGTGTTCACATATGAGGTCGATAATATCAAGGTCGATGAAAAGGGTGATCCGCTCCCCAATGCCGGATTTAAGCTCTATAATGCAAGCAATGCTGAAATCAGTCTGATTTATGATGCGGATCTGGGCGCATACCGTCCGACTGCAAGCGGTGAGACTGCTGAAGAAATGAAGTCCGGTCATGGCGAGGCTGCTGGTTCTGAGACAGGTAAGTTCAATATCGTCGGTCTCGATGCAGGTGCTTATACGCTGAAGGAAACTACGGTTCCTGACGGCTACAACAAGTGCGAAGATATCCAGATTACGATCAGTGCAACGCATAAAGAAAACGAAGATACCATTACTGCCGCACTCAATCTTAATAGCACGAATATTGATAACGAGATCGAGAATAAGAAAGGCTCCACCCTCCCGTCCACCGGTGGCATCGGCACCCTGATGTTCGTCCTCTGCGGCGGCGTGGCAGCAGGCATCGCAGGCGTCTACCTCGTCTCCAAGAAGAAGACGCGCGAAGAAGAAGTATAACGAGAGTTGAATTTGATCAACAGGCATAACCTGATATAACCCCCTCCCCTCCCCATTACGGGGAGGGGATCAGGGAGAGTTCCACAAGGAGAAAAATATGAAGAAGATACGCGACAAAATCATACCTGCGATCTTTCTGGTCATATTCCTTGCGGGCCTCTCCGTGATGCTTTATCCGACCTTCAGCAACTGGTGGAACCGGAACATGGCGTCCCACTCGGTTGCATCGTATAAGGAAACTGTCGCGTCCATCGCACCGAACGATACCGCAGCGCTCTGGGAAGCGGCAAGAGAGTATAACAAGCAGCTCGCTCAGCTTCATGCGCCGTTTGCGAACTTTGACAAGCTCAGCGGCTATGACGATCTGCTGAATGTATCCGGCACAGGCGTCATGGGATATATTTCAATCCCGACAATCCGCGTCGAGCTGCCGATCTATCACGGCACGGAGGAAGGCGTATTACAGGTTGCCGCAGGACATATTCAGGGCTCCTCGCTGCCGGTCGGCGGTGCTGATACGCATGCTGTGATTTCCGGTCACCGCGGACTGCCCTCCGCCAAGCTGTTCACTGATCTGGACCGCATGGTTGAAGGCGATATCTTCACAGTGAATGTCCTCGATGATATCCTGACCTACGAGGTGGAGAAAATCCTCATCATTCTGCCGGATCATACAGAGGAGCTTTCGATCATTCCGCAGAAGGATTACGTCACGCTGATGACCTGCACGCCCTACGGCGTCAACTCCCACCGGCTGCTGATCCGCGCACACCGGATCGACACAATCTATGACCGGCATATCAGAGTACCTGCGGATGCACTTCAGCTCGACCGCATGACAGTGATTCCTGTGGTGTTCGTCATTGTGCTGATCCTCATGGGAATCGTCTCGGCGATCTTCAACAGAAACAAGCGCATCATCCGAATCGACAAATACATTACCGCAAAGCTGCCATCCGGAGATTTTGAAAAACATGAGAAACAATCATCTGATATCGAATAAACCGATACAGACAGGAACAATGCCGCTCCGGCGGTCACTGTTCCTGTGCATCTGTATTTCAGCGCTCCTGCTGCTCTGTTCGGGCTGCGCAGACGGTACAGGAAAAGACAATGCACCCCTGCTCGGGCTGAAATGGTTTGCGGCATATGACGATGTCAAATCTGCGCTTGATGCATATGAGCTGATTGCGGAGCGCGAGAATGCCGATCAGAATGTCGCGCAGAAAATGCTTGATTATGCATCGGCTGAGCTGTTCGGGCAGACCTGTGACCTGACGCTCTGCTTTACGGATTCCGGACTGATCGGCTTCAACTACCACGACACCGAAAGGCATCAGAGCTTCCGCGAATGGTTCGGGACGCTCGAAAACGCATACGGTCTGCCGACAGAGGAAGGCAGCGGCATCGCATCGTGGTATGACGATCCGCTCGGCAGCAATACCGCCGTTTATCTTTTCAATCTGGCAGACGGCGTACAAATTTCGATCTATGCAACTGCGGATTCGCCCGATAAAAGCTATGAAAAGGCAAGGGAGCGCAGCTTCCCGACACCGGAGCTGCGGATGCCGATTGTACCCGTTGAGAAGGAAACCAAAAAGCGTGAGGCAGCCGAATCCGTGCAGACGGAAGCCGCAGAGCAGGCGCAGAATCCGGTTCAGCCGGAGCATGCGGCAAATGCAGCACCGGAGGCACCCGTCACCGCGGCAGCCGCGCCGGAAAATCCGGATCCTGCCGGAGAAACAGCAACAACTGCCGTAACCGGAACAACCGGTCAAACCGATCATCCGGCTTCGACCGGCACGACAGCGGCCACGGAAAAGACCGTCACGACAACCGCTGCGCCGAAGCCCAGATCCCAATGGAGCAAGGCACAGGCGCGCGATTTCCTGCTGAACGGCTTGCAGTTTTACGGCAGCCCGAATGAAGAACGCGAGAAAATGCGCAGCTTTTCACAGCTCTGGGAATACCGCATCGAGGAACCCGGCGAGCCGTGGGAGCTGGACATGGAATATGAGAATGTGCAGTATCTCAAAAAGGACTGCGACTGTGTTCTGTGCTTTACAAGTCTCGGACTTGTCGGCATCAATTATTTCGACAGCAATCTTTCCGATTATACAGACTGGCAGAACGCCCTGACAGATATCTACGGAACACCTGCCGATGAACAGTATGATTACTGCGCATGGGAGGTGCAGCAGATCTCCGGCATGACGATTTATCTCTTTGCATTTGAGGACGGTATCCAGATCTCGTTCTATGTCAGCGACGCAGGCTCGGAGATTTCCGGATCATAACGGCTGCTTTCCCGCCGGACAGAACCGAAAGGAACGGTGAATATCATGCAGAAAACAAAACTGAACAGGCTGGCGGCACTGCTGCTGAGCGCCGGACTGCTTTTCATCGCGCCGCTCTGCTTCAGCAGGACCGCAGAAGCCGCCGCGGATAAACGCATTACGCTCACCTGCACGCAGGATGAGATCATCCTCAAGGGTGTGCAGTGGGAGCTCTTTCAGATCGGCGAGCGGCAGGATCATACGGTCAATTTCATCCCTGCGCTCTCTGAATACGAACTGGATCTCGGCGACCTCTCCACTGAGGCTGTGGATACCGCCGCAAAGACACTGGAAAGCTATGTGACGGCAGCCGGACTTGCCCCGATTGCAGCGGGCAGCACGGATTCCAACGGTGAGCTGGTCTTTGAGGGACTGGATAACGGTCTGTATCTTGCGGTCGGCAAGCCGCTTCAGATCGGAAGCATCTGCTATTATCCCTCTGCGCTGCTGCTGGAGATTCTCGGCAGCGATACCGGTATGAGCTATGATGCATTCCCGAAATTCTATGCGGAACACCGCAGCAATGCCGATAAGGCATATATCGTCAGAAAGGTCTGGGTGGATGACGACGACGCCAATCACGCAAGACCGGTCAATATCACAGTGGATCTGTTTGAGAACGGCGTACTGCGCGAAACCGTGACGCTGGATGAAAGCAACAACTGGGAATACCGCTGGGAAACGCTTGATACTGCGTCCAGATGGACTGTCGTCGAGCGGAAAATACCGGCGCATTACGAGGTGATGATCGACTACAACAGCCAGCAGTATCTGATCCGGAATACCTATCAGGATACACCGAAGGTCACGACCGCACCGCCTGCCGTCACCACGACGGCAACGACCACTGCGGAGGTCAAAAAACCTGCAAAGCTCATCCAGACCGGACAGCTCTGGTGGTCGGTTCTGCCGCTCTCGGTCGGCGGTCTGCTGCTGATCGGCATCGGCATATCCGCCAGAACAGGAAAGAAAGACAATGAAGAATAATCTCTGGAAAATACCGGTCCTGCTGGGGATTCTGATGCTCCTTGCAGCAGGCGGACTCTGCATCCACAATCTCCGCGAGGGAAAGGCCGCCGCGGAGCATGCAGATACCGCCATGGAAGCGCTCAAGGAGCAGATACCGGAACAGCCGGCAGATCCCGAGCCGCCAAAGCAGACAGCCGTGCCGCAGACTGAGGATCTCTTTGCACGCTATGAACCGGCTGAACCGGAGGAACCGCAAGCGCCTGCCGATATTCTGCTCGGGGATTCGGCATACTGCGGATACCTGTCAATTCCGGCACTGGAACTGGAGCTTCCGGTTCAGAGCGGCTGGAGCTATCCGGCGCTGAAACAGTCTCCGTGCAGAGTCAGCGGCAGTGCAGGAACCAACGATCTGATCATCGCCGCGCATAATTATCCGGCGCATTTCGGCAGAATCGGAACGCTCAATGCCGGAGATACGATCATCTTCACGGATACGCAGGGTACCGCATATCCCTTTGCCGTTTCGTATATCGAGATCATTGACGGCACAGAGATTGCTTATAGTGGGATTCCAAAGGGATAGCATCCCTTTGGCGGGGTATGGGGCAGCGCCCCATTATAATCATCGCGCAGCGATACCTTTATCGACAAGCTGACGCCCTGTATTCAGATGAATGCAGGGCGCTGTTTTATTCGGTGCTATTTTTCACTTGCTTCTTGCAATTCCGTAAAATATATGCTATACTGAATTCTGACGGTGTGTCCTGCCGAATTCTCACACTGGACACACGGAGTACACATCATTCTGATATTCTGATCTCAAAGGGAGGTGAGGCAAATGACATACCGGATTCTGCTGGTCGAGGACAATGTGCAGATCTGCCGGATGATCGCAGATTATTTTTCCGCGCAGCCGGACAACATCTGTCAGCTTGATACCGTGCAGAACGGCGCAGACGGGCTTGATGCCGCACGCAGCGGCGAATATGATCTGATTCTGCTGGATGTCATGCTGCCTGATCTGGACGGATTCTCGATCTGCCGCAGCATCCGTGCCGTATCGGATATCCCGCTGCTCTTTCTTACGGCGCGCGCACGCGAGGAGGATGTGCTTTACGGCTATACGCTCGGCTGCGACGATTATGTGGTCAAGCCGTTTTCGCTCGCAACGCTCTATGCAAAGGTACTGGCGCTGCTCAAGCGCGCAAAGGGAACGATCCTGCGCAGCGAACTTGTCTGCGGCGGCATCACGCTCAATCCGCTGACACTCGCTGTCACGGCGAACGGTCAGCCCGTGATACTTGCAGCAAAGGAATTTGCGCTGCTGCAATATCTGATGGAGCATAGGGACTGGGTTGTCACGCGCGGCCAGCTCCTTGACCGCATCTGGGGCAGTGATTTCTTCGGCAGCGACCGCGTTGTCGATACGCACATCAAAAAGCTGCGCAAGGCGCTCGGCAGTGCAGGGCAGCAGATCCGGACAGTCATCTCCAGGGGTTATCAGCTAAAGGATCACACCTAGGAGGCGATCAGAATGAAGAAGAAAAAACAGCAGGAACAGACAAAGTATCCCGGCAAAAAGAAATTCGGCAGATTCTTCCGGCGCAGACTGCTGATCTGTACCATTGCGGCGCTGGGACTCATCGGCTGGCAGTTACTCTACAAGGGCTGGAAGAAATGCCGCGATTTCACTCTTCCCAGCCTACAGGATTACAGGGTAGATGATATCGAGGAGGCGCTGAATAAAAAAGAAAAGACGGACAGCGAAATCTCTCGGATACTCGGAATGAACCTCAATCCAAATCCTGCATTCGAGCGTGCTTTACTGCTTTATCAGCCGGAAACCGGCGAATGCTATTCCAGCAGAACCTTCGCAGCAGCATACACCAAGCAGGGTGAGAAAAACAAGTTCTACTACCTCTATGATCCGAAGCTCGTCGGTCAGCTTGCCGATTCGATGAATAAAATAGCGTATTATTATGATCCGATCGTCCGAAGCATTTACGTCAAGGATGACATGTTTCTCCCCGGCGAAGTCTATATGCAGAAGAACAGAGTTCCGCTCTATGATCTGATCGGGGAATTCGCATCCAAAAAGCCGATTCCGGGCGAATGGGCAGATCTCACGATCGACCGCGCTGAGGGCTGGGATACAATCTATAATCAGGACGACAAGGAAGCGCTCTCCCATTATCCCGATTTCAACAACAGCCTGTACACGAATGATCAATCCGAGGAGCAGGCAAAGGATGAACCAAAGCTCAACACCGTGATACTAAAAGGTTCCCCGAATTCGCCCACTGCCGATGCATGCATGCAGGAAATCCGCCTGAAGATTTCATCAAACTATGAATATTGGCAGAAAGATTGGGCGCAGCAACTCCATGATGCAGAATACGGGATTTTCGATCAGGACATACAGGTAGAACATCAGGTCAAAACCAGAGAGGAACTGATCGAGAAGATCGAAAGTAATATTGAATTGGAAAAGCACGACCTGCCGTGGATATATTGCTATCGATACATGGAAGACAAAGAGAAAAATTCCAGTCAAAACCTCTCTTTTCAACCCTGCGACAGAGACATCACCTTCCGCGGTCAGAACTGGCATCTGTGGTATTTCCAGTATTACTACCCGGAGCGCGACTTCCAATACAAATATGTCTCACTGCTGCCGCTTGCACTTGCATTTTCGGTCATTCCGGTTCTGCTGCTTGCGCTGGTCTGGGCGGTCATTTCGTATCTGATTTACAGCAGGCGCTATGACATCGACGCCTACCGCAGAAACTTAACCGGTGCGCTCGCCCACGATCTGAAAACGCCGCTCGCTGTGATCTACGGCAATGCGGAAAACATCCGCGCACACAATCATCCGGAAAACACCGATGAATATGCCGAATTCATCATGGAAAACGTCAAGCACATGGATGAGATGATCGCAGGCGTGCTGGGGCTTTCACAGCTTGAGGCGCGGAAGCGTCCCAAAATGAAAGATACCGTTGATCTGTCAGCACTGCTGCATACGGCATTCCAGCGCAATGCGGCATTCATGGAACAGCGCGGTCTGACGCTTTCGGAATCCGGCAGATTTGAGATCAGCGGCAATCCCGATATGCTGACGCAGCTTGCGGAAAATCTCGCGGCAAACGCGGTGCAGCATGCAGCCGAAGGCGGCAGAATCACCGTTGAGGTTCAGAAGAATACATTGCGCATCAGCAATCCCTATACCGGCGAACTGGACGAAAAAACGATCTGCGAACCGTTCCGGCGCGGCGATGCAGCACGCGGCAGTCAGTCCGGCAGCGGTCTGGGGCTGAGCATCGTGCAGCAGATCGCAGCACTGCACAAGCTCCGCCTGCGCATCACGGCAAGGGACGGCATCTTCACCGCGGAGCTGAAACGGAATCCCCTGCTCAGGCGCATCAAAAGGCAGAAAAAGTGAATCCCTGCAAAGCAAGGCAGCCCTCCGAAGAAGGCTGCCTGCTTTTTCTATATACATCGTTCCATTCAGAAATCCGGATCATTTGTGATGATAAAACAGATTCTGAAATTCTGTTTCAAGCTGCCGGTATTCGACCGGCTTCGGCAGAAATGCGGATACCCTTGAACGCACCGCCCAGTACACCTCGTTAAATGTATTCGACGACCGGTGCAGGATGATGAAATCCATTCTGGGATTGACGCTCTTGAGCGAATGAATCGCCTCGACGATCCGATACCAGCCGCTGCCGCCTGTCTTCTCGAAGAAGACAAGATCCGCAGCATTCTGACTTGCATAGTTCACACAGTCTTTCAGCTCAGTAAACCCGATCATTTCACTGTCCGGAGAGATTCTGTTCACCATAGCCTTTAATGTATCCAGATCCTTCTGATTCTGATCAAAAGCTGTAATCAACATAGCATCCTCCATCCGTGCTGTTCAGCGTGTTCAGCGTATTTTATCAGATCGTGTTCTTTGCTTCCTCATCTCTCCGGCGTCTCAGCGAGAACACGATGAAGAATACAGCAGCACCGAGCATGATTGCGTAAGGCGCAGCCATCAGGACAACACCCGTCGGGGAGATCGTCTGGAGATCGTTCGTAAAGACGGTCGCCTTGAGGTTCTGCTTGTCCAGCAGAGCATTTGCAGGGGTAGCCGCAGTTACATACTCCGAAATCTTCTTCTCAGCAAACGAAGCCGTGTTGTTCGGCGTGAGCTTCTTTGCTGTTGTATCAGAGTAAACCACTGCCGGAGCAGTGATTTCGCCTGCCTCGGTCAGCGATACGGTATACGTTCCGGGATTCGGGTTCGATTCCTCAACGGCGATGCTTGCATTTGCAGGAATGCCGATCAGCTCAATGGATTCGTTATTGCCAAGCGGCTTTTTGATCACTTTTTCTCCGGAAGCAATCGCCGCTTCCTGACCATCAGCCGTAAACTTCTGTCCGTTATTGCCTTTGACTGTAACCGTAAACGGGAATGTTTCCTTCTTATCGGAGAGATTACCGGTAATGACCTTTGTAACCTTGTAGTTATAGGTGTAATACTCATCCGCGAGCTTCTTATCTGTCTTCGGATTGCCCGTCGTTGTGCCGTCAAGCTCCGGATCGACGTCTTTGTCGATATAGTCCTGTACAAAACCGGTGGTCTTGCCGGTGATTGTCGTGGCAGGATTATCACTGTTTGCGTTAATCGTTGTATTTGTACCGACAGAAAGCACATAGCCGACAACGCCAATCGCACCATTGTTATCCTCAATATAAACGTCGAGTGTTCTGGTGCTGACATAGTCGTTGCTGGAACGTGTCATGCCGACAGCGGTGAGCCTATCCGTACCGGTCGTTTCGGTGATGATATAGCGATACACACCTGCTGCATCGAACTTTTCCGGATCAATCACCAGATTAAAGGTGTCGGTCAAAACGGTACCAGTTGCCGACGCCGCAAATTTTTCCTCGCCGGTCTTCGGGAATACAGCGGTGCTGTCTGTACCCATCGTCACGCCGTCTGTCACGCCCGCCTTGACCTTGACAGTGTTTCCTTCCTTGTCGGTAATGGTCGAACCTGTTACGCTCTCTTCCGGCGCAACACTGTAGTTATAAGTGATTGTCGGCACATAAACTGTTGCACCGTCCGGATTGTAGAGTACGATATCCTTTTCGATCTGAATGGTCTGACTCGCTGTCTTATCCTGAGTTACGACGGTTACACCGTTATCAGCGAAAGCTGTCACGGCGGACAAACCGATTGCAGATGTCATCAGGACAGCCGCAGTAAAAGCGGTCATTTTCTTCATGAGATTCTTTTTCATAATTAACATCCTTTCCCAATTTTAATTGTCAGTGAAATTTGCCTGTGTTTTTTGAAATGCGTGATTCACGGAGGTTCATCACGGCTTCTTCCTTTGCGGTAGGTTCGGGAGGGCGTTTCAGATCGCATCTTCATCACCCGCCCTTCTTTTCCGGAGAAAGACCGCCGCCGCAAGTATGCTGCTCATCGAGAGCATCAGGAATACAAACGGCTGTTTCTCTCCGCCGAAGCCTGTCGGTGCAGGCATCCGGTATTCGTGATTGACAATCCGGATGATCCATGTCTGCGTATCCGGATCAAAGCTCACATGTGCATCCGGATGATCTGCGGTCACGCCGGAAGCCGATACCGTAATATGCACCGGTGTATTCAGCCTGACATAGCCCTCAGAGGTCCATGTCTCTGTGAGGACATATGTATGATTGTACAGATTGTCATTGCTGTAAAACAGTCCTGACTGCTGCGGAATCAGGTCGCCGGTCAGACCTGCGATCTGATAGATTGCACTTGTATACGGTGCGCCGTTTTCATCCACGCTGTAGATTTTCAGCTTCACGGACCGCAGCGTATTTGTGAATGTGATTGTATCCGCCGTTTCGGGAACCGCATACCGGAAGATATTGCTTTCGCTGTCCGCATCCGGATATGCGCCCGCAGATTCTGCTGTCACGATATAATTGCTGACGTCTCCGGCTTCCGTGATCCGCAGATTCGCGCCGACCGGAATGCCGCTGATCACTCTGCTGTCGCCGTCCTGCAATGCAAAATCCGTAACAGGGAGCGTATAGGTGTAATCGGGATTCTCATCGAGCAGCGCCAAATCAAAATCAAAAGATTTGTCTGCTGCGATACGCTCCGGATCCGCCAGCCGCTTTTTGATCGTGATATCGGTCGTTCTGCGCGTGTTCGTGAACAGCACGGAGCCGCCGGTATTCATATCAGTCCAGCTCACGGAATTGCTAGTATCCTCAAATAAGAATCCTTCTGCTGAAGTCGATATCAGCTCTTCAATATCCGTCAGATAATGCGGATAAACTGCTTCCGAAACCGCGACATTCAGATCGGTGAATGCAAATGTCGCATAAGTGGTTTGATTCTGATATTCCAGAATCACGTGATCCCCGACCTGCTGTTTTTCCCCACGGTATTTTGTAATCGTCAGTTTTTTGAAATTGCTTCCCTCTTCACATTTCACTTCAAAATACTGTCCGTGGCAGATTGAGATATCACGGGTTAAATGGCTGCTGTCTGTTTGCACCGTGCCGTTCTTTTTCTTCTGATACTGAAAGCTGACATCCAGTGAAACAGTGAACGTGAATTTCTGTTCCTGATTGCCCGGAAGCGGAACATTTTTATAGACATACACTCTTCCGGATTTATTATTCACCGCCCACACCGCATAGATCCTGCGGACCACGGTAATCGTCCCGTCCGGATTCTCGACCTGCTCGGTCTTGTCCGGATCACTGAAGAACTCTTCCAGATTCTCGATCGTCGCATGCTCAACGCCGTTGACACGGTAATCCGGTCTCGGATCTTCACCGATATTTGCAGCGGTATCCGTATCCGACCAGCCGCGGAAGATGTATCCGATGCTTGCTCTGGTTTCGCGGATTGTGTAGCTGTCGCTTGCCGCCGCACTTGCAAAGTCGATCTCATGTGTGCCGGTATTTCTGCCGTGCAGCGGATTATCGCAGTCGATCATGACGAGCGCATAGCCCAGCTTCTCCGCCTCAAATACAACATCAATACCGTTTTCATCGGTTTCAAGCGTTTCATTCAGCGTAAAGACTTCGCCGTTGTTCGCTGTTGTCTGATTCCTGCCGGTACCGTTCAGAGAGCTGCTCGCGCGCAGAACATAACCGACACCGAGCGTATTGGTTCCGGTGATCCTGATATCCTGATCCGCGCCGAACGGAATCGCAAGATGCAGCTTCTCCCCTGCTTTCACCGTAATATGATTGTTGTCCTCGACCTTCTCGCGGTCATAAAAGCTGGTCTTTTCATTGACCACATAGAGCGTCTGCGAATTGGCAGAGGTCAGTGCAAAGGTGATATCCGAATCCGTTTTGTTCTCGAAATTCAGATAGACCATCGGCTCCCAGACTGCATAGAGTGTCGTGTTATCCGTTCGCTGCACGGAAATGACCGAATCGGCAGGGAACGAAGCGATAAAGTCGTTTTCATCCGGCGCTTTGTCAAAGCCGAGCAGCATATAGCCTTCCGGATGCAGGAAATAATTTGTACCCTTTTCCTTGCCTTCCGGCTTGATATCCGCTGCATAGCGGTACAGATGCACCGCGGCGTTCGACTGCATATTGCCGAAAAGGATCTGATCGTATGCCGTTGCAGGCGATGTGCCGCTGAGCTTTGTTGCCGCCGTACAGACTGCCCTTTCATACCACGGGAGAAGCATATCAGCGCTGAGCGGATCCGCGCTTGTACCGTCTGTCAGGAAGCCGCCGTTTGCATCGAGTGTCAGATTTGCGATCTCGGGGCGGCGGTATGCGACATCGGTTCGCTCATACACAGCCTGCATGTAAATAAAGGAATTCTGGTCTGCATACTGTGCCTGCACGGTAAAGGGATCACCCGGCTGATAATAAACACCTGCCTCAAGCGGAATAAAGGTATCGTTTCCGCGCGGACTGACAACGCGCCAGCCGCGGAAGATATATTCCTTTGTCGGAACATTGTCAGCGGTAATGCCCGTCGGCTGACTGAGTACCGTTGCACGCGCCTGATCGGCAAATGTCGCCTGAAGCGGCGGATCAAACATTCTTGAAAGATTCGCATTGATCCGGACATTTGAGGCTGTGCGGTATTCCGCGATATAAGCGATCTTGTAACCGCCGTCGAGTCTCCACAGCGCACGCAGCTTCACCGGTTCGGTTGCAGGCTTCGTGAAGTCATAGGGCATTGCGGCTGTCTCGCCGTTTTCATCGACCTCAAACCATCCGAGCGAAACATACTGCTGATTGCTGCTGACATCCGAGATCCTCGCGTATTTCTGATCGGAAACGTAATAATGCTTCCAGATGCCGAAATCGGTGATGATCTCCGTGTCGCCGTATTCATCGGGCGAAACGGCTTTGTAGGCTGCCAGCGCATCCATATAGAATCTGTGATACTCCGCCAGATTCTCCTCGGTGACATAGATCGCATTGCGCAGATCACGCGGCAGCTCCTTTCCGCCGTTCTTCGCAAACTGCGTATTGATGTAATAATAGACCCTGTCGGCTCCCAGCTCCTCCGCCTTTGTATCCGAGATCTCGATATAATCGCGTGTCACTTTGTACTCGCCGATCTCTTCATTGTAATCCGCGTAGAAGTAGGTCGATTGATCCACGGCATGAACGCCGTTATACGGCATGAAGGTTTTATAGGTCGCAGTCGCGCCCGTATCCTCATTTCGTGCGGTGACATATTCCTCGGTGTGATCAATATGGTCGATCACGGCACCGTTCGGATCAATCTCGACCAGATACCGCACCTTCGACCACTTCGCATAGATGATCTTGTTTGCCGCCGGCATCTTGGAATTGAAGTTGAACGGAACGGTTCCCGTTTTATCCTCGTACCAGCCGCTGAAAACGTAATGATCCGGATTGTAGTTTTCGAGATCATAATAATCGCTGCCGTTTTTGCCGTATTTGCTCAGCGGTGCATCAAACAGGACAGGGACTTCTTTGTTCACCGCCTCGCCGTTCGGATATTGGACGTTGATATCATCGGGATAGTTGACATCAAAGGTCAGATTGAAGGCGTTGCGGCTATGGTAAACATGGAGCCCGTTTCCCATTGAAGCCTGACTGCCGGGACGGATCGACGTTCTTCCGCTTTCATTTGCACTGAAATTTGGGCTGCTGTATGCGGAGACCGTAAATCCGGTGAATTTATTGGAAAAATTGAATGTGCCGCCCGAACCATGTGCAAGCTCACGGTCTTCGATCGTATAGGAACCATCAAGCTGTTGTCTGTAATGGTAAATATCAGTTGTTCCGGATGATGTACTCTGTAATGTCAAAACATAGGGATTGTCTTCCTGTATAAATCCATCAAGAAATGTCTGTGTGGTGCCGTCGCTATCCTTCCAGCTGTATGATGAAACATCATCCCAGCTGTATCCGTTCATGGCAAAGGTCTGACCGTAGAGACCGGTCCAGAGCAAAGTTGTTGATGAAGGCGTGTAACGCTGTTCTCTGTATTGCGTCCATGAAAGTCGTTCATAATCGCCATTTATTAAACCATAATATTGCGTTGAATAGATATAGTTATTGGTTTGATTATATCCTAGCCAACCTGCGGTATATCGCGTACCTGTGTACGGCGCTCCATCATATGACAGATAATAATAAGAGTTTCCGCTTTTGGCTAATTGAACGTAGATATCGTTTACATAACCATAAAGAGTACCATTCGTGCTAGAAGTTGCAACATAAATCGGATAACCGTCATACCGAATTGTCTGCAAATTTCTGTCATAATAAATATTGACAACGGTATTTCCGTCACCGGCAACCGCGGCGGTATTCATTCTGGCAGTGCGGTAGGTAAAGCCCTCGAACTTCTGGTTTGCGCCTTCTTTGATATACCCCTGCGATTTCAGATACGGGGTGATATCCTCGAGCGTCAGACCGGAGCGGACATTCTCAACGGCATAGGAGTCAACGTAATCGTATTTTTTATCAGCATCCGCTGCATTTTTATCATCCGTGATCTTCTGCGCCCAGATGATAACGGTATACGAGGAATCCTGCTTTTCCTCCCAGCGCGCACGGAGCGTGACGCCGTCCTGCTCATCTGTTGCCGGAAGTGCCTTGTAGACGTAGAATGCGCCGTTGCGCACCTCGTACATCAGCTCACCGTCATTGTTCCGGACAGCCACATCATCGGTCACCATATTGCCCTGACTGTCGGTGATCTGAATGCCCTGCGAGAAATCGGGTTCGCCGTTCCCGTTTGTGGGAACATTTGCATACCAGCCCATGAAATTGAAGCCGTTTCTTGCACTGACACGGAGCTTCGTGAAGGATGTTCCGGTACCGTCGTCATTGGTCAGGCGGTATTCCGAGGGGACATATACGGCACCGACGCCGGAATTGAAATGAATCCAGCGCGCCTCATTGAAGACCGGATACAGATCGACATCCGCCTCACCGCAGGTGATATAGTAGCCGTCCGCTCCCCCCTGAATGATCTCATTGCCGTTCTCATCGAGCGTAATGTATTTTTCAGTCTGCACGCCGTCGCTGTCAACGGTCTGCCAGCCGGTAAAGACAAGATGCTTTGCATCCGGACTCGGCGCCTGAATATTGCCGATCCGCACAGCCGCTTGATGGTTCGCGCCGAGCGCGATGAGTCTTCTGGTCAGGAGCGTACTGCTGGTAACGGACTCCTCAAAATCCGTATTCAGGTGGAAATTGACGAAATAGTAATTGGAATAGAGCGGCGCGAGATACACATGCGCACAGCCGGATTCATCCGCTTGGGTAGTCTGGCTGATGCCTGCCGCAGACCAGCTCAGCATTCCGGCATCCAGACCGTCTATGCTGACCGGCTTTTCAAATTCAAAAAGCTGCGGCTCATTTCTCCACTGATAGGTAACCGTTCCGGCTGTGCTGTCAACAGAAACCGGCGTGACCTGATACCAGCCGTAAAAATACGCTGCCGGTGTCAGGACTGTGATTCCGTCCTCCTCATATTCAGCCGGTGTATTCGGCGGATTCTCGATCGGCTCCAGTGCTTCGCCGTCCTGAAGGATCTGCGCGGTCTGGATTCCGAGATTGCCGTCTGAACAGCCTCGGGTTCTTCTCCGTGGATGAGATCTGCAAAGAGGACGATGCGTCCGTTCGTCGATGCATCCTCACAGGTTGAAAGCGCAACGAGCTTTACGGATTCGTCCGCAGTATCTTTCTGACAGGCGGTGTCATAGCTGACGGAATTTTCCCTGATAAATCGCATCAGTTCAGGATACTGACTGATATCCTTATCCGCGACGGTATAAACGGTTCCGTCATAGGAATCCGTCACGACACAGGCGAAAACGGTCAGCTGATAATTGCCGTCCGGCGTCCGGAGCATGCCCTTCTGATGGGAGCGGAAATAGTCCTCATTCCGGTAGTAGTCGATGCCGCCGAACATCGCGCCGTTTTCCATGTGATGACCGTAGACCAGATTGTACCAGTCATGGAAGTTTTTGCGGTTCTCACAGGAAAGATAGATTGAGCCGGTCAGCGAGCTGTTGCCGTAAATATCCTTTGCGGAGTATTCCAGATCGTTTCTGCCCTGCACAATCGGGTAGTCGATATTGGTATCATAAATCGTGATCCAGCCGACGGCATCGCCGTTCAGCTCCAGCAGATCATGAAATCCGCTTTCGGGATCGGTCTCCTCCGCTTCTGCCGCAGCAGGCTTATATTGCAGCAGATCATAGGAGACAAATGCATTTTTCTCGGTATAAAGCACATCGTAAAGCACATACAGGCTGTAGACAAACAGCACCAGTGCCAGCAGGACTGTCAATGCCAGCAGGAGCTTATTGGCAGCCCTTGCGATTTTATATGAAATTTTCATGCTGCCTCACTCCTGAAACAGATATTACAGATTGTTTCTGCGGATCACGGTAATGACCTTGCCGAGGATTTCGCGTTCGGAGACTGCGCCGTAATACCGGCTGTCCTCGCCGCCGTTCCGCAGATCCGCCAGCACGAAGCATTCACCCTCGGCAAGCGTCAGCGGATACTGCGTAAAGCCCTCATACCGCGGTGTCGGCGAATAGATGTTGTTCTCGATCATCGTGTGTCCGTTGATAACAAGCGATTCGCTGTCGGTGATCTCGACGGTATCGCCGCCGACTGCAACGATTCTGCCGACATAGGTCGTGTCATTCTTCCGCAGCACAACAACGTCCTGTGCCTTGTAGTCCTTGTAGAGCTGATAGTAGAGCAGCAGATCGCCTGCTTTCAGATTCGGCGACATATCGCCGTTCGGCACTGCTGCAAATCCGAATACCATGCCGAAGAGCAGCCAGATCACGGTCACAATG
The DNA here is from genome assembly GCA_021152595.1 of Clostridia bacterium. Classification (GTDB taxonomy): domain Bacteria; phylum Bacillota; class Clostridia; order Oscillospirales; family Ruminococcaceae; genus Firm-04. The sequence continues at coordinate 6,629 of JAGKVC010000001.1, read as the reverse complement.
ATGATCGCATTCAGAAAGAAGATCTGAACCGGATTCATCGGGGAGCGTTTTTTCTGCTTTTTCTCCTGCTTCTGTTCCTGCTCATTTTTCTGCTGTGTCTGTTCGGTTTGCAGTCCTGCTTCTGCTGCCATATTGCTCACCTCTCGTCAGTTCAATTATAAATTCTCCGGATTGTGATATATTCTTTTATATATTATACCATATCGAGTGTTACCAGACCGTTACATATCATGGCAAAAATCAAAAAAATTATAAAAAAAGGATATGAACATCGGGAAATGTTCATATCCAGCAGTATTCCTCTGCGATTTTTGCAGGTTCGCCTTCATATTGTATAGCCTTCATATCGACGCCGATTTTTCCGTATTTCTTTACAATGATATGCTCCGCGCCGATCTCCCTGAGGCATTTCCGCAGATCCAGCACAAGCTGCCGCAGATGCCCCTGCTTATCCGGATCGCCGCCCCAGAGGATGCCGAGCAGCTCGCCGTTTGTGCAGAAGCCGCCCTCCTTGTAGATCAGGTAGGCAAAAAGCTCAATCGTCCTGCCGCGCCCGAAATCAAAGGGCTTGTCTCCGACAAAGAGTGCAAACGGACTGCACTGCACGCGCAGGGGGCATTTCAGGCTCTCGAGCGGAAAGCGCAGCTCACTCAGCTCACGGATGATATCCGCCTCCGTGACGGGCTTTGTCAGGAAGCCGCTCGGATGCATGCCGACAGCATCAAAAATATATTCCGGATGGCCGGTGATATAGATGATATTGAGCTTTTTGTATTTCTCCTTGAGTACCGGCGTGATGTCAATGCCGTTGATGCCGGGCATTTCGATATCCAGAAAGATGATCTGCACATCGTCATTCAGGAGCGCCAATGCCTCCTCCATATTAGAGGCGCTGCGATGCGTTCCGTTCGGATCAATCCGGTTCAGCATGAACAGCATGAGGTTGGTTGCCGCTTTCTGATCGTCCACAGATAAGGTATTCACTGCTGCGCACCTCCTTCCTCATCAATCAGGATCCTTGCGGTCGTGCCGTGATCGCCGCGCAGGATCTCAAGTTTTGCATTCTGCATGGATTGCAGTCTTGCGCGGACATTCTCAATCCCGATGCCCTTGCGCTTTTCCTGCCGCTGTGTCAGGCTGCTTTTTCCGGAGCCGTCGTCAATGATCTCGATGCAGATTCTGCCGTCTGCGCGGTGAGCGCTGATCCGAACGGTCCCGCCCTTTTCATAGGTTCCGATGCCGTGCCGCACGGCATTCTCGACAAGCGGCTGCACGGAAAGCGCCGGAACCAGAAAATCATCCGCATCAATATCATATTCGACGGCAAGCCTGTCCTCAAAATTGAGACGTTCCAGCGCCAGATAGGCTTCGACGTTCTCCATCTCCTGCTCAAAGGTAATCATTTTCGTATCGCTCAGCCCGTCAAAATGCGACCGCAGGTAGCGCGAAAAATTCGTGATGCTCTCATAGAGATCGGGATCCTCACGGCAGCGCGACCGCAGTGCCATCAGCGAATTGTTGATGAAATGCGGCTGAATCTGCGCCATCAGGACCTCATTCTTGCTCTGCTCGAGCGCGAGCTGCTTTTCGGCAAGCAGCATCTGTGCCTGATCGAGCTGATGCGCACTCTGCACCGCGACCTCTGTCCGGTGCTGCTCATAAAACAGGAAGATGATCAGCGCGGAGACCGAAACGGAAATATTATTGAAGCTGATGCCGGAATAATTGGTATTCAGAACAAATCCGCACATCGGGATCAGGACCGATGTGAAAATAACCTGCCGCAGAAACCGGTCAATCTGATTCCGGAACAGCAGACACACGGCAAAGATATAGACAAACAGGATGATCGTCACCATATGCCATGTAAAGAACAGCGGTCCCCTGAAATATTCATTCCGCTCATTGAAATAATAGAGCGAACCGGTCAGCGGCGTAAAGCAGAGCAGCAGCAGCGGCGGAATATTGAGTACCTGAAGGATCGTCGTTGCGCGCTTCAGCAGGCTAAGCTCATGCTTTTCCGCAACATGCTTTTTGATGAGCTGCAAGAAGAACAATGTCTGGAACGCACCGATCACATAATACAGAAAAGCAGCGATCCGCACCATCCAGTAGCTCAGCCTGCCGACACTGTTCGACGGCAGGATTCCAAGCACATTCATGAGATTGTAAAAGAATATTGCGATATAGAATATCAGGATTTCTCCGGTCAAAGGGACCTTCACCGCAGCGTGTGCGGAATCGGTATTGAGGCGTGTTCCGAGCGTCAGCGTAAAAATCATGATCAGCAGAAACAGCCCGTTCCAGATCTCGATGACAACCTGTATGAAAAGCGGAATCCCGATGCGCGCGATCAGATCCTGCATGAAAGCCAGCCCCCTTCCGATGCGACCTGTTTTATTTTTATAATATTATACCAAAGCTGCGCCGCTTTGTCAATCCTTCCGGTCGGCAGTGCCGACATCCATTTTTCTATAGCTGTCCAAGAACCATGCTTTATGCGAGCGCAGGCTCTTTTCAATTTCAAGTCTTTTCGATACTGAATATCGCACATTCCCTGTTTTTCTGTTCCTTGATTTTTATGAGAGAATATGCTATACTGGATTTTATCGGAACACCGCGGTTATCCTGCGGCAAAAACAGAAAGGAGCAGCGTATGAAACTTTCAGCATGGCTTGCGGCAGGGATTCTGTCCGGCTCTCTCCTCACGCTGACCGCCTCCGCAGCAGCATTGCCGGAGGGATGGCTTCTCTGGCACAGCTACAGCGAATATTCCGCGCTGGACAGCCGCCTGTATCTGCGGTCGCCGTCGGGTGTGGTGCAGCAGATCACCGGCGATTTCATCCACGCAATGAACGGCAGCTTCGGCAGCACGCCCGATCAGATTGTATTCATGGCGATCGACAGCGCCGCGGACGAATGGGATATTTTCTGCTATGATGCCGGAACAATTACGAATCTCACAAAGAACAGCGGATTCCGGAATGAGGATCCGAAGTGGTCGCCGGATTGCAGGAAGATCGTATTCAAGCGCGGACACTGGGACAGCGCCGCCGATGATTTTGTCTATGATCTTGCGCTGCTGGATCCGGCAGAGGGTACCGTCACGATGCTGACGGACGACCGTGCCGAGCAGGCAATGCCTTGCTTCTCATCAGACGGCAGCACGCTTTATTATGCTGAATATTCTGACGGAATCGGCACAATCCGCCGCATGGATCTCCGCACCGGAGGGACAGCGGCCATATTCGCGGAAGCAGGCGTGACGGCATATTATCCCGTGGCATACGGCGGCAGGCTCTATTTCACGGCATGGTACAGCGCCGGACATCACGCCGACCGGATCATGATGTATGACGGCGAAGCAGTTACGGAAATGCCCTTTGATTCCGCTTCTTACGACTGCTCGGATGCCTGCCCGTTCGGCGGCGGCATACTGTACAGCAGTACGCAGCAGGGCAGCTATGATCTCTGTTATTTTGACGGGGAACAATCGGTTCCGCTCGATACGCTGAATACCGGATTAAACGAACTCGGCGCGTGCTTTTTCGCATCCGTCCGCGGTGATCTCAATGCAGACGGGATCTGCGACGCCGCGGATGCTGCCGCGCTGCAAAGCTGGCTGCTCACGATCCCTGACGCCGCACTGCCGCAGCCGCACGCCGCCGATCTCGATCACGACGGCAGACTGACCGCCGCAGATCTTACAATGCTCCGGCGCATTCTGCTCCCGTGAACATGCACTGACATCTCTGAACGCCAAAAAACGCCCCTTGCTGCTGCAAAGGGCGTTTTTGTTATGCGCAAAAGATCTATTACAGATCAACTGCGTTCAGGGAAACAACGGAGATACTCGGGGTTCCGTTCGGTGTACCCTGGAACTGGATCGTGATGCTGCTGTGTGCAGCGATCTCGACGTTGTTGCCGTTGCTGGAAATGGTGTAGGTGCCGTCGCCGTTGTCAACGAAAGCAAGTGCGCCGTTGTTATCAATCGTGAAGCCGTCTGCACGGATGGTCAGTGTCCAGCCGTAGATCGCCTCATCAGAATCGTTCGTGATCGTGATGATGCCGATGAAGCCGGTTCCCCAGTTGTTGGAAGAATTGAGTACAACAGTGCAGTTTTCAGAAACATCGGTACGGTTGGTAATTTCGGTGAAGACCGGAAGTGCAGTGGTCGGGTTGCTGACGACATAACCGAAGGTAACCTCGCCGCCTGCCGGAATTTCGGAAGTATATGCAGCGCCGCGGACGATGTTGCCGCTCAGGATGTCTGCGCCCCAGATATCGGTGATCTCACCCTCAAAGCTGTTCACGCTGAATGCCCAGCCGCAAACCGGCTCAGTGCCGTTGTTCTTGACGGTAACGGAAACGACCTGACCGCCTTCCCAGGAAGCGACAACAGATGCGGTTGCAGTAAGGTTGGATTCAACCGGGCCCGGAGTCGGAGGAATCGGGATCGAGTGGATATTCTTTGCGAGGTACTGCTGGAGCGTAGAAAGCTGTGCGCCGCTCTCGTAGATATCCACATCAGCCTGTGTGAACTGACCGTCGTAGTTGAGGTCGCCGTCCACCAGTGCGATGCTGCCGGATGCATAGTTGTCTGCAACAGCGCCGCAGTCAACGATCGTGTTGGAGAGATCGTCGGTGATGCGGAAGGATGCTGCGGAGTAGTCACCGGTCAGGCGGAGGAACCACTCATAACCGGTCAGGTGATCGCTGATCTCATCGCAGAGAGCAGCATAATCAAATGCCAGCGTGCCGGAGAACGGCAGCTCGTTATCGTAGTCATCCGTGTTGGAGAGAACCGTTCTGGAGCTGTTGGAAGCACCGGTTCTGCCGAGTCTTGCAACGAGCGGCAGCGCATCGTCAGTGGTCACATCGACCTGTCCGACATAGTAAACGTCCTTTTTCTCGACGTTCATGTAGTAGAGTGCGTTGACATTCTTCTGACCGTTGACATACATATCCTCGCTGCGGTCAAAGACCGGAATACGGGTGTAGGAGAAGCCGGATTCCCAGTCGCCGTCAACTGCGGAGACTCTGTTCAGAGCATCATACATAACCCAGACATAGCCGTGGTTGCAGTAGTCGGTACCCCAGGAGTTTGCCATCTTGAACGCACCGGTCTCAGCCTCTTCCTGAATGCCGTTGCCGTTGAAATCATACCAGACGGTGTCATCATAACCGACGACCGTCACTGCATGGCCGCCGTCATAGCCTTTTCTGATGCGGTAACCGCGGTATGCAACTCTTTCGGTTTCATTGTCTGCATTGTGATAGTAGGCAGCATTGCCGGTCGCCGGATCAATTTCCTTACGATAGCCGTAATTCCAGTTGAAGCCGTCCACACGGACGCTCAGAACCTTGCCGTCTGCGAGCATCTGCTTGACCTCATTGAGGGAAGCGGAGTTCGGGCCGGTGATCGGTGTACCGGTGCCGGGGATCGTCACTGCGCCGTGGCTGCTGACTCTGGTGTGCAGCGCGTCGATCATCGCATCGGTATCGGTAGAGAGACTGTAATCGTAGTTATCCTCGTCAATGTTCGGATTACCGTTCACGGAACGGTAGGGCATTTCAGCCCAGCGCAGGGAGCCGTGCTCTTTCAGGAATTCATAGGCATCCGTGCAGGTACCGCCGGTATTCCGCGTGCTGGTTCTGAAGTTATAGACAAACGCAGGAGAATAAGCGTTGTCAGCATTCGTTTCGATGTTGTTGAGCTTATTCGCCTCGTAGGTGAACTGATAATAGGTGCTGGAGAATGCATAGCAGCTTCCGACCTGCATCTGGTCGCCGACAGCCGGGAAGAATTTGCTCTGGCTCAGGTCAACCTGTGCAGGCAGCTCCTCGATGCTGTCTGTTGCGACGAAAGACTGTGCTTCCTCAGACGCTTCGGGATCGCTGACATATTCCAGATCGGTCAGAACGTCGCCCATTGCGTACTGGCTTCTGTCCACGCCCGGAACTGCATTGGTTTCAGCTGCGGAAGCAGTGATGGCCGGCAGAGCAAACATTGCTGCAAATGCCGGAATGGTAAGCAATTTTACTGCTGTTGTGATTTTCTTCTGTTTCATCAGGATAATCTCCATTCTCATATAGTTGTGGTTCGATTCATAAATAGGTTCGAGTGAGAAATTACGACTGGTCCCCCATGGGATCCTGAACGACCTGAACCTCTTTGATTTCCTTCAGCCCAAGCGCCTCAATGCTGTGGATCATCTCCAGAACGCGCTCCTTTTCGGGAAGCGAAAGGGCAATCTGCAATACCTGACGGTAGGGATCCTCGTCCGTATACTGCTTCACGCTCTTGATATTCTCCACACCCGCAAAATCATCAGCCGTCCAGCGGCGCTCCGGCACACTGTACTGATGCTTGATGACCACAGAGATCCGCCATGCAGAAAACCGGTCGGAAAGCTGCGCCGTGCAGGGCGTAAAGCCGTCAATCACGACGGGATTGCGAACCGGAAAATCCGGAAGCTGCCCGAGCAGTGCGCGCTTCATCAGCGTGAGATCTGCCGCATTCAGATAACCGCTGCCGTCAAAATCCGCAGCCTTCCATTGCGGAAGCTGTGATTCGGCACCGGTCAGCCATTTGCTGTAAAGGACAGCATCTGCGATATTGAAGCTGC